>NZ_JBEKCZ010000016.1:0-42158 GCF_050014615.1 Bradyrhizobium sp.
CCCAGACATGGTCGTAGCGATCCGGGTAGAGCAGCAGGTCGGTCCTGCGCTCGTCTTCCAGCACCGCTGGAAACCAGGGATTGTCACGCCAATTGGCGTTGACGATCACGGCACCGTCGGGCTTTTTGGTCCGGAAGAAATCGTCAATCGCGTCCGAGCGCCGGCGTGGATTCCACGACGCCCACAATTCTGAATTCTCGGCGCGAATGGTCGGACGCAGCAGCGAAAGACTACGCGCGCTCAGCGACTGTGCCTCGTCGACCCAGGCGATGCGAAAACCCTCCAGCGATTTGATCGAATCGGCCGTATGATCCTGCATGCCCCGGAAAATGATGACGCCGCCGCCGGGGGTGGCGATCTTGTCGCTGAAAATCTTGAAGCGGGGGCCGAGGCCGAGGCCCGCGATCTTGCTTTCGATCAGGCGTTTTGAGGATTGCGCCAGCGTCTTCTGCGCCTCGCGAATGCATACCGCCGAGGTGCCGCGCTCGGCCTGGCAAAGCTCGACCAGAAGTTCGCCGAAGAAATGCGATTTTCCCGAGCCCCGGCCACCGTAAGCGCCGCGGTACCGCACGCCGGGCGCCAGCAGCGGTTCAAATATTTTCGCTGTCGCGATTTTCAGCATGGACAATGATGCGCTCGATTCGGTGGATCAGTTCGAGGGCGCCGTCGTCGCCGTTCTCGATCGGTTGTGTAGCCTTGCCCCAGCCGCGATCCAGAATGGCATTGGCGGCGGACACTTTGGCGGTCGCCGTCGCGTCCTTGCTGCGCATCACGCCGACCAGCACGTTCAGCGCCGTGCGCGTATGGCTCCGCGCCAGCGAGCGGATTTCGGTGATGGTTCTATTAGGCATGGATGTTCTCGGTGAATTCGGGATCGCCCTCTTCAGGCCAGACATATTCGCAAGGCGCGGTATCGGCGTGATCCATCGCGAGATCATCAGGCGGTGACGCTGGGGCGGAAAAACCGGTGAGGCCCCGTTTGCTGCCCCGGCGCGGGATCAACGGAATGATGTCCGCACTCATGACAGGACCTCCCACAGCGCGATCGCGAGCAGGCCCGCCAAAGCGAGCGATATCAGATACGCGGTCATGTTGAATTCTCTCGTGATTGCGAGGCGCAAAGCGACAAAGCGGCCCGGCTGATCGCCAACACTGGTTCGGACGGCGGCGCGCTTGCAGACGCGTCTTGCGACAAGGCGCTGACATGGGAGATGCTGCGTCCCGGATGCGGCCGCCGTCCGATTCAAAAAACGGGTTCAAAAAAAATCGCGATTGAAAAAGCCCGCGACCGGTTTCCCGGCGCGGGCTCAATTGTTGCGACGATGACAATCGTGCCGGTGATTTGCCCGACGTGTCAAATTTTTTCTCGCGGCTGGCGGCGTGAAATCCAATTGCGAAATCCGAACCGATCCGCCGGACAAGAATTCCCTTGATCGTCGTGGCAAAACCGCGAATGCTTCGTGGACCATTTTTACCGATCAAATCGATCCGGCGTCACAGCAATTCATGGCCGAAATCACCCGCCCAGAGACCAGGAAGCCGCGAAATATGGTGTTCCGGCTGCTGGGTCCGGGATTGGTGACCGGCGCCGCCGACGATGACCCCTCGGGCATCGCCACCTATTCGCAGGCCGGGGCGCAGTTCGGCTACGGCCTGTTGTGGACGGTGTTTCTCACCACGCCGTTCATGATCGCGATTCAGCTGGTGAGCGGACAGATCGGCCGGGTCACCGGCAAGGGCCTCGCCGCCAATGTGATGGAACTCGCACCGCGCTGGCTGGTGCTGGCGCTGGTGTTTCTATTGGTCGCCGCCAACACCTTCAACATCGCCGCCGACATCGCGGCGATGGGCGAAGCGCTGTCGCTGGTGATCGGCGGCCTCAACCACGAACATGCCCTGATTTTTTCGGCGATCTCGGTCTTGCTGCAGGTCTTCGTGCCCTATCGACGCTATGCGCCGGTGCTCAAATTCATGACGCTGACGCTGTTCGCCTATGTTGCGACGGCGCTGACCGTGAACATTCCCTGGAGCGCGGCGCTGCTGGCGACGATCTGGCCCAGATCCACCATCAACACCGACTACTTCCTGATGGTGGTCGCGGTGCTCGGCACCACCATCAGCCCCTATCTGTTTTTCTGGCAGGCCTCGCAGGAAGTCGAGGAAATGAACAAGGGCAAGAACAATGGCAAAACAAGCCGCCCGCTTCGCGAACTGCGCCGCGGCGGCCATCCGGAAATTGACCGCATCAAGATCGACACGTCAGTGGGCATGATCTTTTCCAACGTGATTGCGTTTTTCATCATCCTGACCACGTCGGCGGTGTTGAATGCGCACGGGGTCACCAATATCAATTCGGCGACCCAGGCCGCCGAGGCGTTGAGACCGCTGGCCGGTGATTTTACGTTCCTGCTGTTTGCGCTCGGCATCATCGGCACCGGCATGCTGGCGATACCGGTACTGGCCGGCTCCGCCGCCTATGGCGTATCCGAAGCGTTCGGATGGCCCGCGACGCTGGAAGCCAGGGCGCCGGACGCGGTCGGCTTCTACACCATCATCGCCGCCGCCACCGCGATCGGATTCGGCCTCGGCTTCACCGGCATCGACTCCATTCACATGCTGGTGTGGAGTGCGGTACTCAACGGCATCGTCGCCGTCCCGATCATGGCGATGATGATGGTGGTCGTGACCAATTTCGAACTGATGGGGCGGTTTCGGGCTGGACCCTGGCTGATCGCGCTGGGCTGGATCGGCACCGCGCTGATGGCGCTGGCGGTGATCGCATTGCTGTGGTCGTTCTTCGCGGGATAAACGCGCCAGCCTTCAGTTGCGCGCCTGCGGGGTCAATTCCAGCCCCGGCGGAGACTTTACCCAGGAGTAAGTGTGGCTGGCGAGATCATAACCGCGGTCAAACAGCGCATTCATGTATCGGGGGTCAAAAGGTTCGCTGCGGGCTTCGCTGAAGTCGGACGGAATGCTCGCGAGATTGAAATCGATCCCATCACGCTTGGTGATGGAATAGATACGATAGAGGTCGCCGATTCCCTGATTCTTGATCAGCGTCGAGATTGACCGCGTCGTGATCGACAGGACGTTCTCGCTGACGGATTGCCATTCGGGGTCGATTTTCCCGTTTCTGATCACATACAGCCGCCGTTTGGTGACAGTCCTTCCCGGCTTTTGATTGCCGGCGACGAACGAGAAGATCGATGGCGCGATGAATACCTGCCTGGTGATGCCGCCATCGACATGCAGTTCATCATAATCCTTGCCGCCAACCCGCACCTGAATCCGGACCGGCGGGAACACCCCGGGAAGCGTCGCCGACGCCAGCAATATCTTTCGGAACAGCGATATCGCGTCGCGATTGTTGCTCATCGCGATCCGGCCCATGTCCCACAACACCGGCCTTTGCGTATCGAGATTGGTGGTGCCGATCAGCAGGATTCGACCCTTGGCGCGCTCCCTGGCGATTTCCTGCAAGAAGGCGGCGTCGACATATTTCTCGATCAGATGCGCCAACGGCGTGTCGTCGGCCAGCGCGGAACCATCGATCAGGCCGTGAACGTTGTAGATGTAGATGTCTTTTCTTTCGTACTTGGTGAAGATCTCGCGCAGCTGACCATCACGTTCGCGCCCGAGGAAGACGAACGGAGCAATCAGCGCGCCGGAGCTGACGCCGGTGACCAGATCGAACGCCGGCCGTGTGCCCGCATCGCTCCAGCCCACCAGCAGGCCGGCGCCGAAGGCGCCGTCGTCGGCGCCGCCGGAAATCGCCAGCAGATTCGAGACCGGCGACGATTGGGTTTGCGTCCTGGGCGCATCCGCCATCACGATCGCTTCAATGGCGGGCGCCGATGCGTCGCCCCAGAAACGGATATTGTGAAATCCCTCGAGGTCGATCTGACCGGCATTCGCCTGCGGCAGAACATTGCGCGGGGAAATCGTCGCGCATCCGCCGGTCAGCAAAGCGAGCGAGCTGATCAGGCCCAGCAGTGCCGCGCGCGGCAGCGCAACCTCAAAGCGGATATCGCGCAGTGTTTGATCAAAGGCAGCGATGGCCCGCCGAAAAGGTCTTAACATCGGCCGGCACTTCTTCTGATATCACCAGCACGCGACCAGGAGCGTGATCCCCAAGCCATCTGGCTATTTCTCGATATTTCCATCTCAGCAGATTATCATCCGATCGGGCTTGCACTTCAGTTATGAAGCCGCGGCGGATGAGTGTTGAATTTGCGGTATTATCGAGGCGGCTTGCACAACGGCTTTATTTGACAAAACTCAGATACGAGGCGAGCGCCTCGATTTCGTCCGGGCCGAGATGGCTCGCCACCATCGGCATCGGCGACTCCGTGCCCGAATGATATCCCTGGCCCCATTGCTCGAGCCGGCCCTTCAAATAGAAATAGGCCAGTCCCCCCAGGCGGGGAATATCGCGCACGCCCTCGGCGTTCGGGCCATGACAGGCATAGCACGACACGATATTGGCTTCCGGGATTCCCTCCAGGTAGATCGTTCTTCCCCGCGACGCGAGCGTCCTGTCGCCGTCATTGGCGGCTTTCGCTGGGATGGTGGCAAAATACTCCGCCAGATCGCGTGCCGTATGCGGATCGAGAGCGGCGACCGCGCTCCACATGTATTGCTTCGAAAACGGATTGTCCCGCGCGTGCTCGCGAAAGCTCCTGATTTGACTCATGATGTATTGCGGCCGCTGTCCGGCCAGCCGCGGCGCGACCGTATAGCCCTGCGCTCCGGTTCCGTGACACCAGGTACAGTTGCGGACGGCGGGGCTCTCGCCGGCCCACGATGGAGCGGCGGAGGCGAGGATCGCCATGATCGCTATTTTCAACCCGATGCGCTTCATGACCCCAAGCTTTCGCGCTTCATGTACCCACCGACATGTCGGCGTATGAGATGGCGGCACTCACTGCAGATAACTGACATAGGCCGCGACCGCTTCAACCTGTGACCGCGTCAGATTGTGTGCCGTCGGTGCCATGATGGCGGATGTATCAACCGCCGAGCCCTGGCCTCGCTCCGTCTTCCAACCCGTCAACTGGCCCACGGTGTATGCGTAGACCTGACCCGCAAGCCGCGGAATTTCGTTTTGGCCCTTGCCCTCGGTGCCGTGGCAGGCGGAGCAAGCGGGAACGTTGGATTCGGGAAGGCCTTCCTCGTAGATTCGCTTCCCGGCCGCGATCGATCCCCTTGGCGCGCCGCCGAACGGTCTGGGATTGAGACCTCTGAAATGCGTGGCCAGCGCCGTCATGATCGACGGGCTCAGCACATGCGCGACGTTGAACATGATCGGATTGGTCCGCCTGCGCTCGATGAAGGCCCGCAGCTGAGCCTCGATATATTCGGGCTGCTGCCCGGCAAGCCGAGGCATCGGGAAGTATCCGAGATAGCCCTGGCCCGACAGCCCGTGGCAGGTCTTGCAATATTCCAGCTTGGCCTCCAGGCCTCCCTTCGCATGCACGACCATGTCCTGCGCGTGACCGCTTACGGAGAAACCCAGCGCCAGCGCCGCCGTCAGCAACGTCAGCCGCAAGCCGGCGGCCTTCACGGCCCGGCCGCCTCGCCTGCCGCCTGACGGGTCTGCTTTGCGTGAAAAGGCTCCGACCATCACCAACCGGACCCCCAGATGTGAAAGTTCAAGCCGACCTTGACGACCTGAACGGTCTGCTTGGCGTCCACGACACCCGAGAAAGCGCCGCTGATCTGTTCGGTCATCAGAATGTTGCCATGACCGAATGAGTAGTAATCGTATTCGAGGTTGACGGACCAATGACGTGCGAACGCCCAATCCACGCCGCCGCCGGCGACATAGCCATAGCGATTGTCCAGCCCTTGAAAATTATAGGGAGGGGGACCCAAAAATGTGGCGCCGCTGACGTTGTACTTGTCTCCGGCCAGGGCAAGACCACCTCTGGCGTAAAGCAGGACGTTGTCGAAGGCGTAACCGACCCGCCCCGTCACGCTTGCAAGAAAATCGTTGTTCGCCTGCACGAGCGCAATGTCGGGACTACCGAGCGGGAGGAGAACATTCGTGCTGCCCTTCATGGTCGTGCCGGAGGCGGTGCCTTCGATACCGATCACCAGGTTGGAAGCGAACTCATAGTCGCAACCGATCTGCCCGCCGACCACGACGCCGGTCGGCGAAGTGCTTGTGGTAGTGGTCCCGATGGTCGAGCCGGTGCCCAAAAATGAATCCTGCACGAGCTGCACCGGATCCGTCATGTCATTGCGGCCAAACCCGCCGCCGAGATGGCCGCCGGCATAGCAGCTGGTCCAGCTGAACGGCGGCGCTACATAGGGCACCTCCGACTTCATCGGCAGGTCCGCCGCGATCGCGGGTGCCGCGAGGCTCACCGCGAGCGCCGCTGCATGGACGAAAACAAGCTTTCTCATCAGACAATCTCCGTATGCGGACACGTCCGCCTACATCGCAAACCAGGCATGGAGGAACAGGGTATTGTTGTCGTGGGCGCCGACCGTGGTGCCATTCAGCTTGTTGTAATAGGTGTATTGCAGGCCGATGCGGGCGTTGAACCACGGCCAGCCGATCATCTTGCCGGCCCCGAACGGGATGTAGGCGATCTCGGCCATCCAGCCATTGGTGTTCGGGGTCAGGGCGGCACCGGTGACGGGATCGGTCCCGTACAGGTTCAGATCGGCGGTGCCCCATTGATTGAAATATTGCCCGGTGAAAACGACCCGGTTGTCGGCACCATAAGCAAACGAGGCCTGCAGCTTGAGGCTGTCGAGCAGGTTGGTGGGATTGGACGCGCTCGTATTGAGAAAGCTCGCGTCCAGCCGCTGAAACTCGCGAATATAGCTGCCGCGCAACGTCAGCCAGTAATTGTCGCCCTGATACTGATATTGGCTGTCGAAGCCGATATCGGTGAACGTGTCGGATTGGGGAAACACAGCGGTCGACCAGCTCGCGAAGCTGGTATCGACCCATGGATGGACATTGAACTGCGCGCCGAACGCGCCGATCATCAGCGTGTTCCTGCCCCAATGCGGCTCCAGCGCGACGCGCCAGTAGGGCGCAATGCCGCCGAGCTGACCGGGCTCACCGAACGGATCGGTACCCAGCGCGTTCTGCTGGCTGAAGCCGAGCGTCTTGTAGCCGGTCAATTCCAGATAAAGCAGGTCATTGATAAAGGTGTAGGCGCCGACGCCGCCGACATGCGCGGCAAAGGCGCCCTCGATCGCGGTAGCATGGCCCTGTGGGCCCAGAATCGTCGAAGCGGCGTAAGGGAAGGACCATGCCGGTGTGGTGTTCCACACATCCTGCACGGACGGATTGTTGTTGGCGGTAATGCCATAGATCAAGTCGAGCGGCCCGATACGGGCCGTACTGGCATAGCGGACGTCGGTATTGTCCCAGGTCCAGGTGTGACCGAACGGATCGCCAAAACCTCCGGGCGGCACCGCGTTATAGGTGACTTGCGCGAATGCACCGATGTTTTCGGTGATCGCTCCGCCGTAGAACGCGCTGAACGGCGACAGCACGACATTGTTGTTGGCGCTATAGGGGTCCGCGCCGGTCAATGGCGCCTGGGTATGGGTATAGCCGACAATGGCCATCATCGAGATCGGCGGGACGTAGTCCTTGTCGGCTTCGGGTGTCGTCGGAGTCGTCGGCAGCGTTTTGACATAGCCCAGCATCTTGTCGTACTCGGCGCGCGCATCTTTGCCGGCCTGCGACGAGAACGGCGTCGTTCGGAATTCGCCACCGCCGGTCGTATAGCCGAGCAGCTTGAACCTGCGGCCGTAAGGCGTGAGTGCAGGAAAATCGGTATGGCAGGTACCGCAGGGCTGCCCGGTCTGCCGCGCGAAACTTGGAAGCGCCTGCGCCGGCGGAGCAAGAACGATCGTGAGCAGGCCGACCGCGACGGCAACCAACGCACCCGCGGCGAACAGCCGGCAATTGCCGAAGCGTCGGGAACAACGACCGCCATCACCTTGCATCGCGCACTATTCCGTTGTTTGCGACACCTCGCGCTACGCGCGAAGTCTGGGCCCGCCTACGCGACAACGATAGTCCAAGAGATGGAAGCGCAGCTAAGACAATAGCTGAAATGAATCAGATTTCGCGCGCGCGAGACATTTTGGCAACTATGGTTGCATATGCAACAAATCGACGTCCGACGAAATATCATATTTCGTCGCCCGTCGATCCGATAAACAGAAGCAGTGCCAAATTTGTCCGCGCCACCCCGTTGTTTGCGACACTCTGCGAACGCGCGCACCGCTCCCCAAGCCACTCAAGCGCTAGTCCCAGACCGACAATCCGAGTGAGCAAAATTGACCACTAAATCGGATTTCGTCCCAGTGAGGCTTTTTGGCAACGGCGAATACGCGTAGACAAAATGTCCCCGTCAGATCATAGAAGACCATCCACGATCGGATCGTCTGCTGACGGATTGCCCAGAGTGGTGGGGTTCAAAACCTTCGACATTGATCCGGATCAAATCGGCCCGGAAAAATTCAACTGGATCGAACCGCGCGGCAAGGCATAACGTGGCCATCATCAAAAGGGCGGCCTGATGCGCATTACATCCCTGGTTATGACAGCAGCCTTTGTGATCGGCGTTTCCGCGGCCGCTCGGGCGGAGGACAAGGGCAAATCCGACGTTTCACCAGCAGAGCTCAAGGCCAAGACCGACTATTGCAAAACCTGTCACGGGGTGTCGGGGCAAGGGTTTCGTGGATCTTTTCCGATGCCGCGACTGGCGGGACAGCAACCCGAATACCTTCAAAATCAGTTGCAGGCGTTTATCGAGCGCAGGCGCACCAACCCTGTGATGTTCAATGTGGCGCATGTGCTGAGCCCGGCGATGCTCAAGGGCCTCGCCGAGCATTTCAGGGACCTCAACCCTAAACCGCTGGGAGGAGGACCAAGGGAATTCGCCGCTGCGGGGAAGAAAATCTATGATGAAGGAATCCCCGCCACCAACGTTCCTCCCTGCGCGACTTGTCATGGACCGGAAGCCAAAGGCGCTGACGCCTTTCCTCGTCTGGCAGGTCAGCTCAATGACTATGTTACGAAGAAACTTCTGAACTGGAGCAAGGAACGCGGTCAGGACCCGGCAAAGCCTGACAATTCAGCCATCATGGAGCCGATCGCGCATGGTCTGACCGAAGCGCAGGTTCAGGCCGTCGCGGCGTATCTCGGTAATCTGGAATGATTCTCTGACGCCTGCAGGCAGCGATCAATTCTATACAGACGTGCGCTGACGTCGTGCGTAGGGTGCACCCCACCACGCGCGGCACAACCGATCGCGGACACGCAGGCCGTCGCAGCAGCATCGTGAAAATTGATTCGCGATGACGCCATTGGAAATGCCTCTCACAGCAGGACGAATGTCATGACAGAAACACGCGGAATTTCCCGACGGCAGGTTTTGACCATTGCCGCCGGCGCTACTGGCGCATCGGTCGCGAGCGCGGCTGCCGTCATCGCCATTTCGACGCCCGCGCAGGCGGCCAAGGCGTCGCAGAAAATCGTGAAGTACCAGGACACGCCGAAGGGCGAGCAAAGCTGCGAAAGCTGCGTCCAGTTTGAAGCGCCCTCGTCCTGCAAGACCGTGGATGGAACGGTTGCCGCGCAGGGGTGGTGCATGGTCTATGCGAAGAAGCCGGCATAAGCACAGTTTCCGGCTGCGAAATACCTGGTCTCGACGCAGCCGCGGGATAGACCTCTCGCGCCCAGCCCTGTCACCATGCTAATAGTCACATCTACCGCGCCAACTTCCGGTTGGCGGCACCACAGGGGATGCGGCAATGAAGAATGGGGCAATCGCAGGGGTTATGAGCCTTGCTTTGGTTCTTGGCGTGGTTCTTGGCGTGGTTCTTGGCGCATTTGCCGTCTCGTATCCGGCTTCCGCCCAGAACGCCGTGGGCGGACCGAAAAAGCCGGTCGCCATCGGCGGCGCGGCGAAGCAAACCTCACCCGTCGTACCCGCCAATAAGGGCGGATCAAACGCGAATTCTGCTCCTTCAACCTGCCCGACAGGTTCGTGTGTGGTGAAAGGCCCCAAATAGGCAACGTTCCCGGAAGCGGCGTGTCAGCCGCGCAGCCGGCGTCGCTTCTCTAAATCGAAACCTGCCGCCCGATCTCGACCACCTGATCGTTGGGAAGACTGAAGAAGTCGCTGACATGGACCGCGTTGCGCTCCATCACCGCGAAGAACCGCTCCTGCCAGGCGGGCATGCCCAGGCCGTCCTCGCGGCCGACCACGGTCTCGTGGCCGACATAATAGGTGACATCGCCAAGATCGACCGTGCAGCCGAGCGATTGGCTGGTCGTGAGCAGTTCCGGAATATGGGGCCGCTCCATGAATCCAAAGCGCGCGTCCGCACGCCAGAAATTCGGCGCGACTTCCGAGATCGCGACCCGGTTGCGGGATGACACCCACGGCACCGACTGAATTTCCACCCGCAGCACGAACACATGCTCATGCAGCGCGCGGTTATGCCGGACATGCCAGACCATCACCGGCGGAGTGTCCTTCTCGGTCCGGGTCATGAACACGGCCGTGCCGGGAACCCGCGGAATGTTCTTCGCGGCGATCATCGCCATGAACTCCGGCACCGGGATCAAGGCTTCGTGCATGCGCACCGAAATCGCGGCCGCGCCGCGATGCCAGATCCACATCACGCCGTAGACGGAGATCGCGAGCAGCAGCGGAACATATCCGCCCTCGGCGATCTTGGTGAGGTTGGCGAGAAAGAACGCGCTGTCGACCACCAGAAAGCAGGCCGCGACCGATCCGGCCGCCAGCAGGCTCCAGCCCCAGATCTCGCGCATCGCGATGAAGAGCAGCGCCGACGTCATCAGCATCGTCAGCGAAACGGCGATGCCGTAGGCCGCTGCCAGATTGTCAGATTTGCCGAAGCCGATGGTCAATCCGACGGTCACGATCATCAACATCCAGTTGACGACGCCGACATAGATCTGCCCATAGCCTTCCGACGAAGTCTGCTTGATCAGGAGCCGCGGCAGCCAGCCGAGCTGAATAGCCTGCCGTGTCATCGAGAACGCGCCGGTGATGATCGACTGGCTGGCGATGATGGTCGCGATCGTCGCCAGTACGATCAGCGGGATCAGCAGAACTGGCGGACAGAGCCGGAAGAAGATATTGCCGTCGGTCGGCGCGCCCTCCAGCACCAGCGCGGCCTGCCCGGCATAGTTCAGGATCAGGCTTGGAAACACCACCGCGAACCAGGCCATTTTGATCGGCCCGCTGCCGAAATGGCCCATATCGGCATAAAGCGCCTCGGCGCCGGTGACGCAGAGGAACACCGCGCCCAGCACCAGAAAGCCGGTCACCCCGTGCGAGAACAAATAGGACAGCCCATAGACGGGATTGAGTGCGGCGAACACGCTGGGGTGCTGCACAATGCCCGAAATCCCCATCGCCGCCATGACCAGAAACCAGAGCATCATCACCGGGCCAAAAAACCGTCCGATGGTGGCGGTGCCCTGCGACTGGATCGCGAACAGCCCGAGCAGGATCGCGACCGCGGCGGGAACCACATAGGGCTGCAGCGCCGGCGTCGCCATGTTCAGCCCCTCCAGCGCCGACAACACCGAAATCGCCGGCGTGATCGCGCCATCGCCATAGATCAAGGCCGCCCCGAACAGGCCGAGCGCCACGATGGTCGGCCGCTGCTGCTTCTTCACGCCCAAGAGCGCCATCAGCGCGAGAATGCCGCCCTCGCCGTCATTGTCGACGCGCATCGCGAACGAGACGTATTTGATCGACGTGATGATGAAGAGCGTCCACAGCACCAGCGAGAGCGCGCCCAGCACCGTGCCGGGATCCGACGCGGTATCGGCCGTGCCCAGGATGGTCTTGAAGGTATAGAGCGGGCTGGTGCCGATATCGCCGAACACAATGCCGAGCGCCGAAAGCGCCAGGACAGGCAACTTGCCCTGTGGCGTTTGCCGCGCAAATTCACCGGCATCCGGTGCCTGATTTTCGCTCACTGATGCGCCGTCCAATGTGGTGCCGCCTTATGTCACAACAGCCGAACGCTTTCTTACAAACTATCGCCTTCAATTGCGACACCCAAACGACCCGGCGGGTTCCCGGACGCATCGCCGTCGGCCGTCGCGGTGAGATTTTTCGGCACCAGCAGCAGGGCCGGAAGGAT
The DNA here is from genome assembly GCF_050014615.1 of Bradyrhizobium sp. Lineage (GTDB taxonomy): Bacteria > Pseudomonadota > Alphaproteobacteria > Rhizobiales > Xanthobacteraceae > Bradyrhizobium. The sequence continues at coordinate 12,169 of NZ_JBEKCZ010000016.1, forward strand.
CATGGCGTAGACGACCGTGATCGCGATGACGCAGACGACAAAGCCGCCATAGTGATCGTAAAGGCTGGTCCCGAGCACGTCGCCAAATCGCGTGACGGCGAAATAGAGACTGCCGCACATCATCAGCATCGACCCCTGCAGGCCCCGGGGACTCGACCGCATGATCAGGTCCAGATAGGCGCCGGTGGCGACGCCGCCCATCAGGCCGATCGGAATCGCGGCGATCAGCGCACCCGTCACCGAATGGATGAAGAGCAGCGGAACCATTTGTGGAACCGCGGCAACCGTTCCCCACAGCAACAATGTTTTCAGGGGAAACCTGCGGCAGAGCAGTCCATAGACGATGAAGGTCGGAATGAAGGAGGCGGCGAAGATCGCGTTCCACAGCCCCCATTGGGCGTCGGTGGCATGCAGGGTATTCTGCAGGTGATATTGCAGCGGCGTGGTCGAGCCCGGCGCGAAATTCCATAACAGCCAGATCAGCAGCGTCGGATAGATCGGCCAGTGGCCCAACAGCCGCTTCATGTCCGTCACCGGGTGACGGTCGGGACCGTCCTCGATGCGAACATTGTCGAATACGTCTTTCGGCTTCCACAGCGCATAGAGCGCAATCGCGGCCATGATCGCGGCGCCGACAAGAAACAGGATGCGGATCGCCCGATCCGGGCTTTCAGCCTCGAGCATGCCGCTGAGCATGCCGCCCATCAGCAACGCGCCGACGGTGGGAACCGACAGGAAGACGTTCCACACCGCGCTGATCTGGCCGGTCATCGCATGCTGCTGGCCGATCGTCGTGGTCAGTCCGTTCTGGGCGCTGGCGACAAACAGAAACGACGCCGTCAGCACCACGACCGCGACCAGCAGCGTCGAATAGGTCATCGGCACGAAGGCAAAGCCAACATAGAGCAAGGCGTTGATGCCGCCGAACAGCAGCATAAACCCGCGATCCCTCATCCCCAGCGGATTCCAGACGTCGCGAATGAATCCAAACACAAAGGAGAGATAGAGCGGGATGGCGGTGATGAGACGGAAATGAGCGACCTCATGCGCCTCCAGATGCAGCCGGTTTTTGAGAAGAAAGCTGACCGGAATATCGATCAGGCCGCCGGAGGGGCCGCCGAACGCCAGCAGAACGATCAGCATGCCGAGATAAAGGAAGATGATCCGCCGCGCCGACAGCGGCAAGGGGCTCGGAGCGGCGCCGATGGCGGCACGGTCAATCGTCATGACGCGCGGTTTGTCCTGTGGCGATGGCAACACGAAACCCAAGGGGATGCCGCTGTTCGATCGGCCGGCACCCCTTCAGTGCGTTCGGTCCGCACCGGATTGCCGGCGAATCATCGTATCGGTTCGGCGCATGGTTTAACAGGGGCCGCGGCCTGACAGGCCGCCGTCTTCGCACCGATGCCGGTCGCGCGATTGACGGCTGTCGCTCAGAATTGGGGTTGCGGCTTCAGGCGCGTTTGACTGACGGCATGGTGAGATCGTCGCTCGCTTCCTGCACGCCATCCGCATGGGTTAGATGGCGGAAGCTGCCGATGGCGGCCGGGCGCCCGAGCAGATATCCCTGCACCTCGTCGCACATCTCGTCCTGCAGGAATTGCAGCTCGGCGCTGGTCTCGACGCCTTCGGCGAGCACCGGCAGGCCCAGTCCGCGACCGAGGCCCAATACCGCCCGCACGATCGTCGCGGCCTGTCCGTTGGAATTGACCGACGTGATGAAGGAGCGGTCGATCTTGATCCGGTCGAACGGAAACGCGCGCAAATTGGACAGCGACGAATAGCCGGTACCGAAATCGTCCATCGCAATCGCGATGCCGAGCGCCTTGATCTGCCGCAGCATCGCCAGCGTGCGGTTGAAATCGCGAACCAGCGCCGTCTCGGTGATCTCGATCTCGAGGCGCCGCGGCGACAGGCCGGTCTCGAGCAGGACCTCGTGCAATTCCTGGACGAAGCTGGCATTGTAGAGCTGCACGGCCGAGACGTTGATGGCGATCTTCAGCGGCTGCGGCCACGACGCCGCATCGCGGCAAGCCGTTCTGAGGACCCAGTCTCCGATCTGCAGGATGGCGCCGGTCTCCTCCGCGATCGGGATGAAAACCGCCGGTGAAATCTCGCCGCGTATCGGATGCTTCCAGCGCAGCAGGGCTTCAAAGCCGACAACTTTCCCGCTCTTTGCTTCCTGCTGGGGCTGATACGCCAGCCGCAACTCGCCACGCGTCATCGCAAGACGCAGATCGTGCTCGAGCATGCGGCGCTCGCGAACCTCGGCACCCATCTTCGCTTCAAAGAAGCGGTAGGTGTTGCGGCCTTCGGTCTTGGCACGATAAAGCGCCGTGTCCGCATGCGTGAGCAGCGACTGACGATCGGGCGCGTCGTCAGGGCAGATCGCGATGCCGATGCTGGTCGCGATGTGGCTGTCCGACGGTTCGCCCGAACCTGACGCACGAAGCGCTTCGAGAACGATCTCGGCAAACCGGCCGGCTTCCGCGGGACCGGCCACATCAGGCATCAGAATGACGAACTCGTCACCGCCGAGGCGAGCCAGCATTTGCCGTTGCCCCAGCAACGCGGAGACGCGGGAAGCGACCAATTGCAAAACCTTGTCGCCGGCGGCGTGGCCGAACAGGTCGTTGACTTCCTTGAACCGGTCGAGATCGAGGCAGAGCACCGCGAGCCGATTGCCCGGGGTCATGGCCGCGATCTCCTGGTCGACCCGCGCGTTGAAATGGCTACGGTTAGGAATCGAGGTAAGCGCGTCATGATGCGCCAGAAAATAGATGTGCTGCTCGGCCTCCTTGCGCGCCTTCAGATCGCGAACCGCGACCACCTGGTGCGGCCGTCCAGCAAACACGATCGGGCGCAGGATCAGCTCGACCGGGGTCAGCGAGCCGTCACGGTGGCGCAATTCCGTCTCAATCGGCTCGTTCGGCCGGGACAGCAGCTCGGTGCGGGCGATCTGGTCGGGAACACAACGTTCGAGTTTTTTGCCGGCGAGTTCGCCGGTCGACAGGCCGGTCAGATCGGAAAAGCTTCGGTTGACCGAGACGATCATCTCGCCGTCGCACACCAGAAGGCCCTCGATCGAGGCGTCCGCGAGATCGCGCATCCGGTCGGTTTCAAGTTCGGAACGGCGATGGTCGCGGATATCGAGCACCACGCCCGCGAATGCCAGCGCCAGAATGGCGAGGCTTGCGATCGCCACGCCGACCGCCAGCCATCCGGCCGGCAACGCCGATTGCGACACCTCGATGGTCGGGTAGGGAATAATCGCCACCGCACCCATCGCGGTGAAGTGATGGCTGCAGATCGCGAGCGTCAACAGCAGCGCGCCGCCGATCTTCCACTTCTCCTGATCGCCGTGAAGCCCGACCGGAAGCGCGACAGCACCGATGACCCCGCCAAGCACGATCGACGACGCCACGAGAACGGGATCCCACAGGATGATGCCCGCAATCTCAAATGCGGCCATTCCAGTGTAATGCATGGCTGCTATGCCGCCGCCAACGATGGCACCGCCGATCCACGGCCCGTGGCGCCAGTTCGGAATCAGCGATACCGCGAGCCCGGCGCCGGTCAGCAGAATGGCGGCGACCAGCGATAGCAGGGTTAACGCAATATTATAGCCGTGCGGAATCTCCGGGGTGAACGCCAGCATCGCAACGAAGTGCGTCGCCCAGATACCGAATCCGGTGGATATGGCTGATACCGCGAGCCAAGTGCTTCGCATCCGCCCGCTGGATTTGCGGGCATGGCGAAGCAGATTGATGGCCGTAAACGACGCCAGCACGCACACGAACGCCGCGAGACCGACCAGCCTCAGATCATGTTCGGTGACGATGCAGTTGTAGACCTTCAGCATCCGATAGCTCCGCCGCGGTGGAGACCTCTCCGTCGCGGGGGACGCTAGCGGGAACTCTGTGAAATTCGAGTAAATGCATGAGGTTAAGCAATTAGTCTGGCCGCTGCATTTATGAGCAGGATTTTTGCCTAGACCAGTCCCAGCTCCGCCGAATGCACGCCGGTGAAGATGCGCTGAACACTGGCGGTCTCCAGCCCGAACATGCGCTGGAACAGTCCGCCGAACATCGCGCGGTAGTCGGTCAGAACCGGATAGTCGCGGTTTTGAAACAGATTGGCCTGATCGACCTTGACCTGTTCGCCGACAATGCGGCCGCCATTGATGCCGCCGCCCATCACCCAGTAGACGCTGCCATGGCCGTGGTCGGTGCCGTGGTCGCCATTCTCGCGGAAGGTGCGGCCGAATTCGGAAATCACCACGACAACGGTGTCGCGCCATCCCGCCGGTCCGACCTCTTCGGAAAATCCAGCCAGCGCGCGGCCGAGTTCGCCGAGGCGGTCGGCGAGATAGCCGGTCGCCGCGCCCTGGTTGACATGGGTATCCCAGCCGCCGACATCGACAAAGCCGAGGTTGAACTGCTCGCGCATCAACCGGCCGATCCGCCGCGCCGACAGCTCGAAGCCGCGCGGCGAAACCGCGCCGCGATTGGCGGCGTTCATCTCCTCCGAAATCGAGCGGTAGACGTCGTCGCGAATCCGGAAGCCTTCCGAAACCGAGGAAGCAAGATCGCTTTGCGCATACATATCCTTGATCAGCCGCGCCTGGCGATCGTCGACGCCGGGCTTGCCGACGCTGTTCAATCCGATATTGGCGATCTGCGACTTGCCGCGAAAGATCAGCGGCAGCTGATCGGTAAAGGAAATCGGCTTGACGCGCGTGAGTTCAGTGGCGAGCCGGCTCATGAAGCCGGAACGATAATCGCGCGAGCCGCCGGCCGCCTGACCGAGCTCGATCGTGTCCTGAGTCTCGAAGTGGCTCCGCGTCAAATCGTCCGACGTGCCGGCAAAGGGAACAAACGCAATTTCGCGCTTGGCCCACAACGGATAGATGCTGTCGCGCAAGGCCGGATGCAGCCCCCACTCCGCGCCGAGCGACAGCGCGGCATTGGGATTGCCGGCGTCGGGCTTGGCGATGCCGAGCGTCGGCCGCGAATTATGGTAGAAATCGCTTGCCACGGGAACCACGACATTGGCGGCATCGTAGGCGCCGCGCAGAAACACCACCAGCAATTTGGCATCGGTGGCGGGTGCGGCCCAGACACGGCCGGCCACCGTCAGCGGCACAGCGGCGGCAAAGGCCTTGATCAGATCGCGGCGATTCATGGGTTCAATCCCTCGTGCGTTTCTTCGGCGCTGATGTCAGCGCATGAACTCGGGCGACGACAAAAACAATGTATTCCAGTCCTGCGGTGAGATCGCCTGATCGAGCGCCGTCAATGTGGTCGGGCCCAAGGTCTGGCGCAATCCGTTGAAATAGAGCGAGTTCTGAATCAGGGGAAAGGCCGGCTGATCGACCGCGTTGGGCAGGTCCGGCTTGAACAACCCGGAGGACCCCGAGCCGATCTGGCGCGCGATCTCGAAACGCAGCGTCATTTGTCCCGGCCCGTTCCAGGATGCGGAAGCCATCGAATAGCCATCCGGCGTTTCGTGATTGAACAATCCTTCGCCCAATCGATTGAGCCAGCCCTGGATCGGCTGGGTATTGAGGATGACCTTGTCGTCATAGGCCAGACGAACCGCCGAGAACACGTATTGCACGGGGTCCTTGAACTTGGCGCCTGGCTTCAGGGAAGCCGTGAACTCCGGCGCATGAACCATCGCGGCAAGCACCGCCGATATATCGCCGTCGGTCGATTTGAAGGTTTGCGCCATCCGCTGCACCAGCGGTTCGGGCGGATTATCCGAAACGAAATAAGCCGCGATCTGCCGGCAAAGACGCGTGGCGGTCGCGGGATGGCGGGCGAGGATATCGATCGCCTCGTTCACTTCGGCGAGCCCGCTTCCCTTGATGGTGTGGCCGAGAAAAATCTTGTCGCCGTAATCATGCCGCGCCGGATTGAATTCGAAGGCGCCCTCGCGCACCAGCTGCGATTGCAGCTCCGGCTTGAGCTTGGGGTCTTCCGGCTTCAGATCGATGCCGACGCCGGTCAGAATACGGGCCAGCGCCTCGACATCCGCCTGGGTGTAACCGGAGCCGACGCCCATGGTGTGCAGTTCCATGATCTCGCGGGCATAGTTCTCGTTCAGATGTCCCGCCGCGTTATCGGAATTATCGAGGTAACGCAGCATCGCCGGATGATGCAGGGTGGCGACCAGCAGATCGCGGAACTTGCCGAGCGCCAGCGGCCGGATGGCGCGGTCCTGATAGTCGCCGATCAGGATGCGGATGTTGGCCTTGTATTGATGCACGTTGAAATGGTTGAACCAGAACCAGGCCATGCGTTCGCGCAGCTGGTCCGGCGCATAGAGCGCGCGCAGGATGGTGCGTGCCGCGGCCTGTTTGGCCCGATCGTTCATGGCCTGCTGATAGACCTGCTGCGCCGCCTTTTTCTGGTCGGGATCGGCGACCCCGTTGGCGCTCTTGGCCTGCTGCTCGAACGCGACAGCGATATCGAAAGGCAGCTTGTTCACATCAGGCATCGCCTCGATCTGCGTCCGAACCGCATCAGGCAATGCGGTATTGGGTGCCGGATGCAACTGCTCGGCAAGCCAGCGCTCGGTGCCGACCGCCTGGAAATGCGCCGCGCTCGAGGCGTTGATTCCAAAGGTCAGGCGATCGAGCAGAATCATGTCGCGCGGGTTCAGCTCGGCGGCGCTGGACGCCGCCACGCCGAGTATCCCGGTGGCGAGTATCCCGGTGGCGGCTGGCATGGCCAATGCGGCAAGGCTGAGCGCGGCGGCCAGCCGGCCGCGACAGGATTTCTTGGGGAGTTCTGGTGGGAGTTCTGGTTCCATCCGATTTTACCGGTGTTGCAATCCGTCAATCGCAGCCGCACGCACGCGATGTTTTCCCTGCCTGACAATATGGCCGGGAGCGCATGAATATGTTCTGAACAAAAAGCATAGAAATCATGGCGGGAAGGTTGGTTCCCACCATGATGTCAGGTGAAGCTAACGGGCAATAGTAACGGAAGTGAGGTCGCTATCCGCGCAGCAGCCGGTAGGCCCGCTCGTCGTACAGGCCGCCACTCATCGGCTGCAGTTCCTGCCGGAAGGCTCGCGCAGCCGGCGACGAGATCCAGTTGCTCTTGTCCGCGGGCGTGTCCCAGCTTTCGACAATCGTGAAATGATTCTTCCGGCTCGACTGGATCAGATCATCGAAACGGCGGTTGCCCGCGCTACCCCGCCCCTGCTCGACGAAGCTCTTCACCTTCGCGGTGCCGGGCTCGACCTGGGTCGGAATGATATCGACGTGGGTCATGATCACGACGGGATCGCCCGATGTCGGCATCATTGGGCCGACCGAGAACGCGGCGTGAATGCGCTCGTCGTAGGGCGCGCTTTGCAACGGCGCGAGCGTGGCCCGGAATTTCGCAGCGGCATCGGTCGCGGCGAAGGCCTGCTTGGCGCTTGAGGACTGCCATTGCTCGATCAGCCCGAAATGGCTGGGATCGGAAATGCGCTGCAGCGCCTCGATCTGGACGGCGCCGGGGGCTTGTTTCGCATCGGCCACGTAACCGAGAATGAGCTTGCGCGCCTCGGCCGCCGAACTCGGCGCAATTTCGATATAGCTGACGATATAGACAGGCTGCGCGGCGTCTTGCGCGAGCGCGGTGCCGCCATGGGCCAACAGACCGGCCATGATCATAACAGCCGCGACAAAGTATCGATGCATTGGGACTTCCTCCGGTATGGCGACGGATGGGACCTCATGGAGATCTCCGTTTTATTTTTTGCCCGCACAGTCCGTCACGCATGCGGGGTTTTTCACGTCGGGGCGGGGATCGCCGACGAACATGTTTCGGTTCGGCATTTTGATCGCACTCAAGGCCCCGGCGTCAAGGGTGGCGTCGGCCGGAATCAGCCCGTTGAGGTGGAGAATGTAGGCGGAGACCGCATAGACATCGTCATTGCCGAGGGATTGCGGCGCATTCTGCGGCATGGCCCGGCGGATGTAGTCGAACAAAGTCGGGGCGTAAGGCCAATAGCTGCCGACGGTCCGGACCGGCTTCGGCGTCGCAATCGTGCCCTGTCCGCCGACCAATTGATCGCCCACGCCGCCCTCGCCGTTGGCGCCATGGCACGCCGCGCACTGCTGATCGAACACCTCGCGGCCATGCGCGACACTGCCGCGGCCCGGCGGCAGATTGCCACCGTTGCGATCGACATCGATATTCCAGCCGGCGATCTCGGCTGGCGTCGCGGTTCGACCGATGCCGTAACCGCCATTTTCTTTTGGCTGTGTCTGGGCCTGCGCGTGCACCGGCAATCCCGACACCACGGCGATCAGCGCGGCGAAGGCAACCTCACGCATTGGCATTGGTCACTTGCCCCTGCGCGTCGATGCGCCACGGCTGAACGGCATTGTTGTGGTAGAAGGAATTCTCGCCGCGCGCCGCCAGCAGCTCCGCAAAGGTCGGTTGCACATAGTCCGTCTCGTCGATCGCGCGGCTTTGAATCACCGCCGGCTGACCGTCCCACCGCCATGGCAGCCGGAAGCGGGTCAAAGCCCGGGTCAGAACCGGCTCCTGCAGCCGCGCTTGCTGCCAGCTGTTGCCGTCATCGACCGAGACGTCGACGCGCTTGATCTTGCCATGCCCGCTCCACGCAAGCCCTGTGATCTCGTGGAAGCCCTGCTGCTTCAGTTTTTGACCGCCCGATGGCCGGGTGATGATGGATTTGGCTTCCATATAGAAGGTGAATTCCCGCGCGGTGCCGTCCGGCATCAGGTCGGTGTATTTCGAGGTTTCCTCCCGGGAGTAAACCGGCTCTGTCACGGCTTTCAGGCGACGCAGCCACTTCACGTTCATGTTGCCTTCGAAGCCGGGCAACAAGAGCCGCAGCGGATAGCCTTGCTGCGGGCGCAGCCGCTCGCCATTCTGGCTGTACACCAGCATCGCGTCGTCGAGACATTTTTCAATCGGAATACTGCGTGTCAGCGCCGCGGCATCGGCGCCCTCGGCCACGATCCATTTCGCCTCGGGACGCAATCCCGCTTCCTGCAACACCAGTTTCAGGCTGACCCCGGTCCACTCCGCGCAGCTTAGCAACCCCGCCACATCGGAGGCCGTCTTGCCGTAGGGTTTGGTGTAGGCCGGATTGCCCGAACATTCGATAAAGTGAATCCGCGATTCCTGGGGAAAGCGGCGGATGTCCTCCATCGTGAAGATCAGCGGCCGGTCCACCAAACCATGCAGCATCAACCGATGCTGCTCTGGATCGATGCTGGGAACCCCGCCGTGATGACGCTCATAAAACAGTCCGTTCGGCGTGATGATGCCATCGAGATCCCCAAGCGGCGAACGTCCTGACGCCGAAATATATTGTTTCAGATTTTTCGAGATATTCTTGACCACGCCGTTCTCGAAAGGCGAAGGCGTTCCGTAAGGCTGGCTCCCCATGGGATCGCCGGGGGCTTTCATCCATTCCGGGATATTGGGCGGCAGGTTGTCGGCGCCGGCCGCCGACGCCTCGCCTTTGAGCCCGCCCGCCAGCATCGCGCCACCGATCAAGGCAGCTCCGTCACGCAGGAAACCCCGGCGCGACGGCGCGGCATTATCCGAGGCCATATCCAAAGCAGGATTATCGTCGGGGTCGGTCGGTCCGGTCATCATGCGTTTCCGTGCGAAAGCCGCGCGCGTGAGATAACCCGCGAAATGACCTTTAGTCTAACCCTTCCGGATATTTCAACAGGCGGTATTTTCAGCTGGCAGCCCATCGCTTCGCGCGGGCTAGGATCCAGGCGACCTCTTCGGCGCAGCGGCGGAACCCGGTACTACAGCTCAAGACCGGCCCTAAACCATGGCATAGGGCACGAATGGAATGCGCTCGCGGCGGGAAGCGCGCGGCAGGAGTTCGCCGACGGCGGCCTTGAAATGCGCCGTTTCCTGATGCGCGCGCCATCCATCCTCGGCAATATATAGTTCGAAGATAAAAAACAGCCGCGGATTGGCCGGCGAGCGATAGGGAATGAAAAGCTTGACGCCCGGCTCCGCCAGGGTTGGGGCAACCAGCCCCGCGATCAGCGCCGCCACGGCATCCGCCTCGCCTTCTTTGGCTTCGATCGTGACCGCGACGACAAATCCCTCATTGATATCCGCTGGCGCATAGCTGGTTTTTTTCATGGCTGATTCTCCGCAATGCCTTCGATTGCGGGCGATAGCACGCCGGCGTCCCGGAATGGTTCGTCAACCATCGAAGTGTTGCCGTCTGGCGAGTATTTGTCAGGCGGTCTTGTCAGCGGTGACAAAATGCAGCGAGAACTGCGCGCCGCCCAGCACCCGGTTTTCGACCGCAATACTGGCGCCGTGCAGTTCGACGATGCGCTGCACGATCGAAAGCCCCAATCCAGTGCTGCCCTGCTGGTTGCGATCGCGGCGCCAGAAGCGCTGAAAGATCAGCTCCCGCTCTTCATTGGCAATTCCGGGACCGCGGTCCAGCACCTTGACGGTGCCGTTTTCCTCGACGACGAACTCGACGACCGTGTCCACAGGCGCGTGCTTGATGGCGTTTTCGGCGAGATTGCGGATCGCGCGTTTCATCATCTCGGCATTGCCCTTGACCCATACCGGCGTGCTGACGCCGAGCAGCGCGATTTCCCGGCCCTGCTCGAGCGCCAGGGGGGCGATGAACTCGGCGACCTCGGCGCAAGCACCCTGCGCATCCGCCAGTTCCGAGGGATCGATCGTGAACGCCTCGAGTTCCGCGATGTCGAGCAACTGGCCGACCACCCGGCTCATCGCCTCGATATCCAGATGCAGCGCCTTGGCGATGCGCGGATCGTCCAGGGTTTCCACGCGCGTGCGCAGAATGCTCAGCGGCGTGCGCAGCTCGTGGGCCGCGTCCGCGGTGAATTCGCGCTGCACCCGAAACCCCTGGTCGAGCCGGTCAAGCGCCTGGTTGATCGCCGAGACCAGCGGCCTGACCTCGCTTGGAATTTCGTTGAGCGGCAACCGGACATCGGTGCGCGCGGGCCCGATCTGCTGGGCAATTTCCGAAGCCTGCCGCAGCGGCAGCAACGCGCGGCGAAAGATCGCGATATCGGTCACCAGCAGCACCAGCAATATCGGCAGCGTGATCCAGCCGACATTCTTGTAGAAATCCTCGACGATGTCGTCGATCAGGACGTCGCGGTTGGCCATGTCTTCGGCGGCCTGAACCCACACCGTTGTGTCGCCGACGGCCCGTCGAATACTCGCGCCCGAGATGGCCGCGCCGCCGTTGCGGGTTTCGAGGAATTGAACCGCCGCCGCGCGCGGATCCGCCGGAAAGATCGGCGCCCGATCCTTCAGCGACGAGAACAGGGTTTTTCCGTGCTCATCGACCACCGCATAGGAATATCGCCCATAGGGCTGGGAATAGAGTCCCTGAAGGTCGGGTGGCAATGCCAGCGATAGACTGCCATCGGGCTGCGGGACCAGGTGATGGGCGACCGATGCCGCCTGCTCTTCCATCGCATCATTATGGAGGTTGGTGGTCGCGTGATTAAGCAGCCACGACAGCGCCAGCGACATCAGGATCGACGTGATCGCCACCGCGATCACGTGCAGGATCACGATGCGTGAGATGATCGATTTAAACCGGATCACGCTTTTCCTCGGCGATGAGATATCCGACGCCGCGGATGGTGTGGATCTGCACCTTGGCGCCCTTGTCGGAAAGCTGCTTGCGCAGCCGGTGGACATAGACCTCGACGGCATTCGAGGCGACGTCGCCGGAAAGCCCGAAGATATGGTCTTCGACCTGCTTCTTCGACACCACGCGTCCCTTGCTGCGCATCAAAAGTTCCAGCACCGCGGTTTCCCGGGACGACAGCACCTGCGGCTGATCGTCGATTGAGGCCTGGCGGTTGCGCAGATCGAATTCCAGGTTGGCGATATGCAGCGAGCTGCCGAGCTGCTGACCGGGCCGGCGCAGCTGGGCTTCCAGCCGCGCCACCAGTTCTTCCAGCGCGAACGGTTTGACCAGATAGTCATCGGCGCCGCTGCGCAGACCGTTGACGCGGTCCTGCAGTCCGCCGCGCGCGGTGAGAACCAGCACGGGCGTCGGATCCTTGCGATGTCTAAGCTCCCGCAGAATCGACAGGCCATCGCCGTCAGGCAATCCGAGATCGAGGATCACGGCGGCGTAAGACGTCGTCAGCAGGGCGTCCCGGGCTTCCGCGGCGGTAGCGAGAAGATCGGTCTCATAGCCAGCGATTCCCAGGCCCTTGGCGAGCAGTTGGGAAAGTTGCGCATTGTCTTCAACGACCAGCAATCGCATCGGCGGCCAACCACAGACTGTTCGGGGTTTTCCCGACTAGCTTTGAGGCCTTTTGCGGCGCCGGACAAGTTCTCAGAGGTTAATGCCGGCACCGCTGCAAGGCTGTTGCAAGGCTGTTGTAAGCCTGCTGTAAGCCCGAACATTGTTAATCCTTCCGGCGAGCGGAAGAAAGGCGCCGGCCACCCCACGGTTCACCCGGGCCACGACCCGGATCGAGGCGGCTACTTCAGCGAGCTGTTGATGGACGTGAACTTGGCGTTGAGCCTGGAACCCAGGCTATCGACGGCGCTGATGATCGCAAGCGCAATACCGGCGGCGATCAGGCCATATTCGATCGCGGTAGCGCCGGTTTCGTCCCGCCAGAATTTTTGGATTAGTCGCATTGAGTCCCCTCCCCATTTCTTTCCCCTCACCTTCTGGATCGAAACGCGGGATTCTCTCGCGACCCGCTGTCTTTAGCCGAGCCACATTGATCGATGTATAACGAACACGGTAAACGAACCCGATTTACGGACGCCATCAGCGCAGACCGATGCTGGTATCTGTGGCTTGGCAGTTGCTGAGCGGCTACTTGTCCAGATATTTCCGCAATATCTCGGTCAACCGCTCCGGATTGGTCTGCGGCGGCATGAAGCCGAGATACTCGCCGCCCCGGCCCATCAGATAGATGACGCCGGTGTGATCGATCGAATAGCCGCCACCCCGCGCGTCCGGCACCTTCGCGTAAAACGCCTTGTAGGAATTGGCGACCCTGCGAATTTCCTCCGGCGAGCCGGTCAGTCCGACCAGGCTGTGGTGAAAAGCCTCGACATATTCGCCGAGCACTTTCGTATCCCGCTCCGGATCGACCGTGATGAAAACCGGCTGCACGCCTTCGGCGGCCGGACCCAGCGCATCCAACGCCTGGGTGATCGCCATCAGATCGGCCGGGCACACGTCGGGGCAAAACGTGTAACCGAAATACACGATCATCAGTCTGCCGCGGAATTCGCTGTCGCTGCGTTGTTTGCCGGCCGGGTCGGTCAGCGTGAATGGTCCGCCGACGGTTCCGCGGCCGTACATCAGATCGTCCATCATCTGCGCGGCCTGTTCGGCCGACGGCTGCTCGTCTGCCGCCGCCGCGCCGTACAGGAAACCAAAGCCGAACAAGGACGCGACGATCGTCAACGTCCGCGCCCTTGAACCCGGCATGACTTCGCTCCGGGATCAGATGCCGAACGTGATGCGGGTGCCGGTGGTCGTGGTCAGCACCTTGCCCGGCAATTGCCGCTGCGCTTCCTGGGTGAAATTCAGCCCGCTGCAATGCATGGGGATCAGGACATCCGGATTGAGCTTGCCGATCTCGCTGACCACCTGCGTGAGGTAATCCGCCGGCGCCGGCCCGAGGTGAAAGCCGCCCATGATGGCGTGGACCTTGTCAACGCCCGAGACTTCCATCGCCTGCCGCACCGAATTGACGATGCCGACATGGCCGCAGGAGGAGATCACGATGAGCCCTTTGCCCTTCAGATGGAAGCAGGTCGCGTGCTCATGGATATGCTCGTCGGGCACGATCTTGCCCTCCATTTCGGCCGGCAAATAGTGGCTCGCGTTGCATCCGGCGCCGTCCTTGAGCTTGAACTCCACCATGGTATTGGGAAGCACCCTCTCGATGCTGCGACGGGTGATCTTGCCTGTCGTGAAGGCTTGGCCGCCGATCACGACCGGCTGCTCGCACAGCACCAGCTTGACGTTTTGCCTGGCGATATCGCGACGATCGAGCATGCCGAAATCGCTCAATTCGCCGGGGCCCCTGCTGTTGTAGCGCTGGCAGAAATTATCCTCGCCGCCGGCATACATCGTGATGTCGGCCGGCAGATCCTTGCGATGTTTTTCCAGAAATCCGAGCAGGCCGCCCCAATGGTCGAAATGGCCATGGCTCATGATCAGCGCATCGATCTTGGAGGGGTCGACCTTGAGCAATTCCATGTTGCCGTTGATGGTCTCGGGGGTCCAGCCATAATCCAGCAGGAAGGTGCGCTTGTCGTCGCCGCGCTGCGGCTCCAGCAGCAGCGACAGTCCCCATTCGCTGTGCAGCGGGCGCAATGAATTCGCGGAACGGCCGGGCTCGGTCCTGACGCCAGCCACTTCCTGCGGGCGAAAGTAAAGATCGCTGGCGCTGTCGACGAGAACGCGGACGCTGAGTCTGTCGATCACAGGCGCCTCGATCGGACCCGCCTTGGCCATCTCGACGCAGGCGAATCCACCGGCCGCAGCAGTGGCGGCAAAGCCGGCAGACATCTTCAAGGCGTCGCGTCGATTGAAGTTCGGCATGGTGTACTTTCTGGATTCGTCCGGGATCGTTGGGTTTTGTGCAATTTCCAGGTTCCGGAAATACAGGTCCGATTGATCGCCGTGTCAACCAAAATGCCCGTGGCAAGACAGGTTGAAGCGACCGACAAGCCTGCGCCAGCAATGGCAGGATGTTCGACGCCTCGTTGAGGATCAACCGGTCAACGTCCCGTGCTTTGACGATCGTTATCGGGAAACGATAAGGATGACGTATCTTGTTTCGCCTCGAAGGAGACAGCCGATGACTTCCCCGCCCGAACGGCTGCGCCAGCTTGTTGCCGGTCAATCCTGCTTTCGGGAGACGCGCTTCACGCGTCGTGAACTGCTAAAGGGAGCCGGCAGCGCGGGCCTCGCAGCTGTCGCGAGCCGCCCCAGCCACGGGCAGACTGCCGCACCGTCCGCCGATCACACCATCCGGATCGCCCCGATCTCGCTGGAAATCGGGCCGAACGAAATCATCAAAACCACGGGCTACAACGACAGGGTTCCCGGACCGCTGCTGCGCTTGAGGGAAGGCGCGCCGGTGACGATCAAGGTGGTCAATGATTCCGGCTATCCCAACCTGGTTCACTGGCACGGACTGTTCATCCCGTCCGATCAGGATGGCGCGATCGAGGAAGGCTCGCCGATCATCGCGCCCGGGGAATCGCTGCTTTATAGTTTTATCCCAAAACCAGCGGGCACACGCTGGTACCACAGCCACGCGATGGCGATGACCGACCTCTCGCGCAGCACCTATTCCGGCGAGTTCGGCTTCCTGATTGTCGATCCCGCGGCGGGCGATCCCGGCCGATATGACCGCGAGATCATGCTGGCCGCCCGTCGTTGGGACGGTGCCTGGGTCAGCATGCAGGACATGCGCAAGGGACCGCCAGCGGATAACGGTCTGGAGATCATGTACGGTGCGGCGACGCTCGGTGACCGGATGCTGGGACATGGCGAGCCGATTCGTGTGCGCCAGGGAGAGCGGGTGCTTTTTCGATTGCTGAACGCCAGCGCCAGCATGGCTGCATCACTCGCACTGTCGGGACACCGGTTCACCGTGATCGCACTGGACGGCAATCCCGTGCCCGCGCCGGCGGCGGTCGACATTTTGAAACTCGATGCTGCTGAGCGCGCCGACGTCATTGTCGAGATGAATAATCCCGGGATCTGGATCTTCGGATCGACCGACAATAACGACCGCGACATGGGCATGGGCGTCGTCATCGAATATGCGGATCAAAGCGGCGAGCCGGTCTGGTCCCCTCCCGCCAGGACTCCATGGGATTACACGTTGTTTGGGCGCAGCGCCCCGACTGCCTCACCCGACGAGACCATCAATCTGAAATTCGAGAAGATCGCGGGCGGCCGTGGCAACTACAACCGCTGGACCATCAACGGCAAGGTCTGGCCGGATACGACTCCGTTGTTCACCGTGCAGCGCGGCAAGCGCTATCGCCTTGTCATGAACAACAACAGCGGCGACGAGCATCCCGTCCACCTGCACCGGCACAGTTTCGAGGTGACCAAAATCGGCGACAAAACCACCTCAGGGCTGATGAAGGATACCATCAGCATGCCGCGCTTCTCCACCGCGGAGATCGACCTTGTCGCCGACAATCCCGGCGACACTCTGTTCCATTGCCATCATCAGGACCATATGGACGAGGGTTTTATGGGACTGATCACCTATGCGAAGGCTTGAGGCGCGCCCGATCCGGGGCGTCTGCCATGTGGTCGCTTTCGGGGGTTAAGCGGACGTCCGGCCGACCCATCCGGACCTCGCCGTGATGATCAAACGCGACGCGAACTCTGCGCCTGAAAGAGCACATGGCGGAGATCATCTTCATGAAGATCCTCGCCGGTCGGCAATGCGCGACGATGGCGGCCCACGATTCAAATCACCGTCGTCGGCGCGGGCGATGCGGGTAACAGCTCAGTCCTAAAACGCCAAGTCTTGCTCACCGGTCGCTATTTGCTCCAGCTCAGTGTTGCCATTGTGTCACATGCGGGGAAAATTCCTCTGCGCCCACAGGTTGCATCTTGAGCCGCGCGCGAGTTCCACCCAACATGGGCGCTAAGCTACCGGGTGCGCTAACGGCAAGGGGGATGCCATGCGTGCTACGCAGTCACTTGTGTTCGCTGGTCTTGCGTCAACGTTGCTCGGATGTTCGGCGGTTCCGGTTCAGGACGATGTCACGCGCAAATCAACATTCGACATCGTTCAACAAATCCGTTGCGAAGCCAGGAAGGCGGTCGAACACGTTCGTGGCAATCTCCCGAACGCAGCCATAGCGTACGAATTTACTTTCGACATTACCGAAGGCAATAACGTCATGGCCGGTGCAACCGGGATGGTTCCGTGGGTGTCGCCCGCCATGTTCTCACTTGCAGGGTCTACAGGGATAAATGGCACGCGGGAGACAAACCGCAATTTCAGGACTGTCGACACCTTTACCGACCTCATGAACATTCCTTGGCACGAATGCAGCGGGGATGCGCCTGCAAGAAATTTGATCTACCCCATTTCGGGAGATATCGGGATGGAAGAAGTCGTCAGGACATTCATCAAGCTCTCTCGAATTGACGACTCCGCTGCTCCCCTCACACCGGGAGCGCCGGGGACTGGTGGAACGGCACCAACATCGACGGCAGCAGGCACAGATTTGTTTACAATGGCCGATACATTGATGTTCACGACAACGCTGACGGCGGGCCTCACCCCGACGCTCACTCTCAGTCCGATCTCGCAACAGTTCCGGCTAACGAGCGCCAACGCCAGCCTGCAGGCGGGGAGGACGGATATGCATACCGTGGTCGTCGCCTTGGCGGTGACGCCGCAACCGAAAACCGCGTCCCACGGGTTAAGAAAAGTAGCCAAACCCGCCCTCGGCTCGTCCATCCCTTTCTCGGTCGTTGGTTCGACGAGTGCCAGCTCGATTTTGACCACAACGGCGATGCAGGCAGGCACGATCGATCCGAGGGATCGGGCATTGGTTGAACTCGATCGCCAGCGCATTTTTGCCTTGCAGGCAAGAACTCCAAATCTGCTTGTGGGGCCCTAGAGGCACCAGTCCGTTTGTAAATTGTCGGCGGAGCGCGCAGGGGCGGATCGCACTTTTCGGACCTGCCGCGATGTCCGATTTGAGTCCGCAATGCGTGACAAAGCAGATATCCGTCAACGCTAGGGATTGATGAGTTCACACCCTGGCTTTCCGGTTTTACCTGGATACTCGATCACGATACCCACGCCTTTGGCGCGATGGTTCCAAAACTGATGCGATCGGCGGAATTGCAGATATGGTATTCGTGGCCGAGGCGCTGACGAATTGACGCCGCGCCGGGTTGGCGACCGCGGGAGACGCCGGAGGCCTTGGTGGTGGTGAGTGATTCTGTTTCGCCTGACGCACCAGCTGCGCCCGTCAGCCCCAAGTGAAAAACAAGGTCCTGAAGCGATGTGGTCAGCACGCCATGCGACGAACTGGCTATGAACTGTCGGCTCACTGCATCCAACGCGGTAGCGGCAGGTGCTTCTGGCGCAGGAAAGCCGGGTTGAAGAGCTTGGACTGGTAGCGCTGGCCACCATCGGCGAGGATGGTCACGATGGTCTTACCGCGGCCAAGGTCGCGCGCAAGCCGCATAGCACCTACGATGTTGATTGCGCTTGAACCACCCAACACCAGCCCCTCCTGTTCGATTAGGTCGAACAAAACCGGTAGAGCCTCCTCATCAGTGATCTGGTAAGCCATGTCGATAGGCGTGCCTTCAAGGTTATTCGTCACCCGTACTTGCCCGATGCCCTCTGTGATCGAGTCGCCCTCTGTCGTCAGTTCGCCCCTGGTAAACCAGTTGTAGAGAGCAGCCCCCATTGGATCGCTGAGTGCGATCTTCACGCCGGGATTGCGTTCCTTGAGAGCGCGCGCAATTCCACCCAAAGTCCCGCCACTGCCGACGGCGCATGTGAAACCGTCAACCTTTCCGTCTGTCTGTTCCCAAATTTCGGGACCGGTCGTGCGATAGTGGCCATCACGGTTGGCGACGTTGTCGAACTGATTTGCCCAGAATGCGCCGAGCTCTTCAGCGAGACGACCGGAATAGCGAGCATAATGGCCGGGATTGGAATAGGGCACGGCCGGTATCAGACGCAGATCTGCGCCGCATAGCCGCAGCATGTCCTTCTTCTCCTGACTTTGAGTGTCAGGCATGACGATCACGGAACGATAACCGCGTGCATTGGCAACGAGCGCAATGCCGATACCGACGTTACCGGCCGTGCCTTCCACGATAACGCCGCCCGGCTTGAGTTGGCCGCGTTGCTCGGCATCGTTAATGATGGCTAGGGCCGCACGATCCTTGATCGATCCGCCCGGATTAAGAAATTCTGCCTTACCATAGATGTCGCAACCCGTGATGTCCGACGCTGCGCGCAGCCTGATCAATGGCGTATTGCCAATCGATTCTATAAAGCCAGATCGAACATTCACAGATAGTCCCCCTCTGGCTTTTAATTTCTGCGTGGCATTATAGCCTCGCCAAACATTGATTTGATGCTATTTTCACCTAATTCTCGGCAACTTCCTTGTCGTTCTGCACGCAAATGGGAAAAGCGTTTTTACTTGGCTTTCGTTAGCAAGAAGTGTGACAAACGTCCTCTGATGCAGAGAGTAGACTCGGTGGTGAGTGAATCTGTTTCGTCCAGCACACCCGCTACGCCTTCGGAACGAATCTCACATTCGGCGGAAGTCCCTGCGCGGGGGACGGTCGGCGAGGTCTTCACGGCGTTCCTGAAACTGGGCCTGACGTCGTTCGGTGGTCCGATCGCCCATCTCGGCTATTACCGGGATGAACTGGTGGTGCGGCGCCAATGGATCGACGAGAGCAGCTATGCCGATCTGGTCGCGCTCTGCCAGTTCCTGCCCGGACCGGCGTCGAGCCAGGTCGGCTTTTCCCTCGGTGTGTTGCGCGGCAACGGCCTGTTGGGCGGCCTTGCCGCGTGGTTCGGCTTCACCATGCCCTCCGCCCTGATCATGTTCGCCTTTGCGATGGGGGCTGCCGCATTCACCGGACCGGTCGCGTTGGGTTTCCTGCACGGCCTCAAGCTGGTCGCGGTTGCGGTCGTCGCCCAGGCCATCTGGGGCATGTCGCGAACCCTCACCCCCGACCGTACCCGCGCAGGGATCGCGCTGGCCGCGGTTGCGATCGTCGTACTGTTCGCGGGATCGCTCAGCCAGATCGCCGCGATCGCGCTCGGGGCCTGCGCCGGCCTTTGGCTCTGCCGCGCAGATGCCGCGCCGGTTTCCGGCCATCTGAATTTTCCGGTCACACGACAAGCCGGTGTGATCGCGCTGGTGCTGTTTGCGGCGCTGCTGTTGATATCACCGCTCGCGGTTGCCGCGAGCCACGTTCAGGGGCTCGCGCTGTTCGACGCCTTCTACCGCGCGGGCGCGCTGGTGTTCGGCGGCGGCCATGTGGTGCTGCCGCTGCTGCAGGCGCAAGTCGTGACCCCGGGATGGATCAGCAACGAGGCATTTTTGGCGGGCTATGGACTGGCCCAGGCGGTGCCGGGACCGCTGTTCACGTTTGCCGCCTATCTCGGCGCCGTGACGGGCCCTGCGCCGAACGGCGTTGCGGGGGCAACCATCGCGCTTGTCGCGTTGCTGCTTCCGGGCATGCTGCTGGTCTATGGCATGTTGCCGTTCTGGGATGCGATGCGTACACGCCCGGCAGCCCAGGCCGCGATGCGCGGCACCAACGCCGCCGTGGTCGGCATTCTCGCCGCGGCGCTGTACAATCCGGTCTGGACCAGCGCGGTCCTGACGCCGCGCGATTTCGCGCTGGCGCTGGCAGGCTTCCTGCTGCTCACGGTCTGGAAGCTGTCGCCATGGATCGTGGTGCTGCTGCTGGCCGGCGCCGGCATCCTGTCGCAACTGGTGTGAATATCATGGCCGCGTAGAGACAATCACGGGACCCCCGGATAGGCTGACGTTGAGGCTGAGTCAGCCTACAAACGCTTGATAGGGATGTGGCGATGAACTGGAACGACATGCTGCGCAGCAGCGAATCCGGATGGACCATCCTGGTGCGGCTTCTGGTGGGACTCGTGGTCTTTGTGCCGGAGGGCATCCAGAAACTGATGTTCGCAGATGCCCTGGGCGCAGGACGGTTTGCAAAGATCGGCATTCCCTATCCCGATGTGCTGGGCCCTTTCGTCGGCTGCGTCGAAACCGTTTGCGGCGCGCTGATCATCCTCGGGCTGTTGACGCGGCTGGCGGCGATACCGCTCATTATCATCATGATCGTGGCGCTGGTCTCGACCAAACTCCCGATCCTGCTCGGACATGATGTGGGGATGTTTCACCTGGCGGCGGACATCAAACGCACCGGTTTCTGGAGCACGATGCATGAATCGCGCGCCGACCTCACGATGCTGTTGGGCTGCGTCTATCTTCTGATCGTCGGCGCCGGCCGCTGGTCAGTGGATGCCGCTCTGGCGCGGTAGCCCTGATCCCTGCGAAGCGGTTTCCTGCGAGCTGGAATAGGGACCATAAAAAGCCCCTCGCACGCAATGAATCGTGGAGGGGCAATTTGTTCGTGCCGCAGAATATTTCGGCCTGCCGATCTATAGAGATAAACGGCTAATTTTGGGTTTGCCCCGTGCGTGCCAGAACGCTCCAAAAATGCCGGGGCCGTTTGCTTGACGCTCAGGCGGCTCCCGAAGCGATTGAATGATCTTCAGGGCCGATTTATCGTCACGTCTGAAACTCGCGTGAGCCTGGATAGAGACCCGATGCGCCGGCGCAGATCCATGATAGTCAAGACGCTCTCCAGGATTGTCCCAAGGGGCTTCCCAAGGATCTGCCCATGAGCGCGAACGCGGGACCCTGGCTCTCGGCCCACGGCAAGCTCTGGTATGATGACCGCTGGTACCGGCTGGCCTGGATCGTATGGCCTCAAGCGCTCGGCCTGTTGTTGGTGACGCTGTGGCTGTACCCGCCCTCCGCGCAGGGCTTTATCCCCTGGGCGAAGCCGGTCACCGAAGCGCCGAAAAATCAGCCGGCAACGCCGGCCAAAGAGCCCGCCGTTCCGCCGGTGGTCCAACCGCCGCTCGATGCGATGGCGTCCTGCAAGTCCGGCCAATACGCCGATATCATTACGAACTGCACCACGCTGCTGGCGTCCGGAACCCTCAAGGGCAACAATATCACTGACGCGTATTGGTATCGCGGATGGGCCTATTATTCGACCAAGCAGTATCAGCTCGCCATGAACGACTACGATCGGGCGATCGCGCTCGCGCCCGGCAACCCGGACTATTACAATAGCCGGGGGATTCTTTGGGTCGATCTTGGTAACAACGAACGTGCCCTGCAGGATACCGACCAGGCTATCCTGCTCAAGCCCGGCTTTGCCAACGCCCACATGGTTCGCGGGGTTGCCCTCAACCACATGAAGCGGTCCAATGAAGCGCTGGTCGCCTATTCCAGGTCGATCGAGCTCGACCCGACGCAATGGCTGGCTTTCGAGAACCGCGCCTCCTGGTATGAAGACCATTCCAACTGGCGCGCGATGTATGACGACGCGGTCAAACTGATCGAACTCGCGCCGAATTATCAGATGGGCTATGAGTTTCGGGCACACGCCTATTTCGAATCGGGCCAGTATCAGGCCGCGGTCGTCGATTACAGCAAGGCGATGTCGCTCGACCCCAATGCGATCTACAATTATCGCATGCGGGGCCGCTCATACTACTTCCTGAACCAGTTCGATGATGCGATGAGAGACTACGAAGCCGCGCTTCGAATTGATGCCAAGGACAGCGCCACGATCGACTTCATCAACGAGCTGAAGCGCCGGCAACGCCGGTGAGCCGCGCCAGCCTCGTTCACGAAAAAAGCTTCACGAAAAGCATAAAGGGTTTTCCATGATATCTGTCGATCACGCCGCCCGGCGCCTGTTGCTGGCGCTGTCCCTGGCGATGTCCGCCACCTTTGCGCTCGGTGCGGCACCCCATCAGGCCCGCGCGGAGGCCGGCTATCCGACGCGGCCGGTTCGGATCGTGGTGCCATTTGCCGTCGGCGGCGTCGCCGACACCACGATACGCACGATTGCGGAAAAACTGGGCGACAAGCTCGGGCAGCGCTTTTACGTCGACAATCTGCCCGGCGCCGGCGGCATCGCGGCCGCCCGCGCCGTGATCTCATCGGCGCCCGACGGCTATACCTTGGCGATCCTGGTCAACGGCACCGCCGTCAGCGTTTCCTTGTTCGAAAAACTGCCGTTCGATCCGGTGAAGGATTTTGCGCCTATTTCGAGCCTGGGCTTCTTTGATCTGGTGTTCTGTACCAATGCCAGTTCGCCGTACAAGACGATTGGCGACTTCATCGCCGCGGCGAAAGCCAAACCCGGCGCGCTCAATGTCGGGACCATCAATATCGGCAGCACCCAGAACCTGTCGGCTGAATTGTTCAAGACCGCGGCCGGTATCGACTTCACGGTCGTCCCCTTTCGCGGAACACCCGAAGTCGAGGTGTCGCTGCTGCAAGGCAACATCGCGCTGATGATCGACATGTACGCGACCGTCAAAGGCAATCTCGCCGACGGCAAATTCCGGGCGCTGGCCTCGTCGGGCGCGGCGCGCTGGGAAAGCACGCCCGATGTCGCGACCTTGCAGGAAAGCGGCGTCGGCAATTACGATGTCGTCTCCTGGAATGCGCTGTTCGCGCCCGCCCGCACCCCGCCGGAAATCATCAAGACGCTCAACAGCGCGCTGCAGGAGATCCTCGCGGACCCCGACCTCAAAAAGCGCCTGATCGATCTTGGCATCGAGGCCAGAGCGAGCACGCCGCAGGAACTCTCGGACCGGCTCAAATCCGATATCGACAAGTGGGCGAAAGTGATCGAGAAAGCCGGAATACCGAAACAATAGCCGCGCCTGCGCCAAGCCCCCGATCCCAATTCGAAAGATCATCTCAGATGACACCGTCCCAAACGACCGCGACCTCGACCAATCCCAGGCAGTGGAATGTCGGCCTTGTCGGCTACGGCGAGGTCGGCCGCATCCTCGCCGAGGACCTGCGCAAGCAGGACGTGCGCGTGACCGCCTATGACCTCAAGCTGCGCAGCGACCAGACCGGCGGCGCCTTGCGCGATCACGCCGGCGCGCATGGCGTCGAGCTGGTGGTGTCCCACGCCGATCTCGCCGCGCAGGCCGATTTCATCGTTTCCGCCGTCACCGCCAGCCAGGCCGTGCCGGTCGCGAAGGCCTGCGCGCCGGCGGTGAAATCCGGCGCCTGGTTCCTCGATTTCAATTCGGCATCGCCCGGCGCCAAGCAGCGTGCCGCGGCGCTGATCGACGGCCAAGGCGGGCGTTACGTCGAAGGCGCGGTCATGACGTCGATCCCGCCGTATCGTATCAAGGTGCCGCTACTGCTGGGCGGCGCCGGCGCCAAGGAGCTTGCGCCGCTGCTGGTGGAACTGGGCTTTGCCGCCAAGGTGGCGAGCGAGAAGCTCGGCGTCGCCTCGGCGGTCAAGATGTGCCGCAGCGTGATGATCAAGGGCCTTGAGGCGATGGTGATCGAAAGTTTCACCACCGCGCGCGCCTACGGCGTCGAGGACGCGGTGCTGGCGTCGCTGCAGGAAACCTTTCCCGGCATCGACTGGGAAAAACAGGGCGCCTATTTCTTCCAGCGCGTGATCGAGCACGGAAGGCGCCGCAGCGAAGAAGTCCGCGAAGTCGCGGAAACCGTCCGCGAGATCGGTCTCACCCCGTGGTCCGCGCAGGGCACCGCCGAGCGCCAGGCATGGGTCGCCGACCTCGCCGACGAAGGCTTGTTCGGACCAAAAGGCACGCCCGACTTTGCCCGCAGCCCGGACTGGCGTACCGAAGCCGATCGCATCCTGGCCAGCACCGCGGCAAAGAACAACACGCCAAAGAAAAGCAACTGAATGACCGCGACGATGCAGTTTGAAAAAACCCCGGGCTGGCTCGACTGGTACGCCGGCCCCTCAAAACCCCGCTTCAAGGTGCCGGCCGGCGCCGTCGACGCGCATTGTCATGTATTCGGCCCCGGCGCCGAATTCCCCTATGCGGCCGGGCGCAAATACACGCCCTGCGATGCGTCAAAGCAGCAGCTGTTTGCCTTGCGCGATCATCTCGGTTTCGCGCGCAACATCATCGTGCAGGCCACCTGCCACGGCGCCGACAACCGCGCGCTGACCGATGCCCTGGCGCATTCCGGCGGCAGAGCGCGCGGCGTCGCGACCGTCAAGCGCGACATCAGCGATGCCGAGCTGAACGCGCTGCATGAGGTCGGGGTGCGCGGCGTGCGCTTCAACTTCGTCAAGCGGCTGGTCGATTTCACGCCGCGAGACGAATTGATGGAGATCGCCGGCCGCGTCGCGAAACTCGGCTGGCATGTGGTGATCTATTTCGAGGCGGTCGACCTGCCCGAGCTGTGGGATTTCTTCACGGCGTTGCCGACCGTGGTCGTGGTCGATCACATGGGCCGGCCGGATGTCAGCAAATCGGTCGATGGCCCCGAGTTCGAACTGTTCATGAAGTTCATGACGCAGCACAGCAACATATGGTCCAAGGTCAGTTGCCCGGAACGGCTGTCGGTTTCGGGACCGCCGGCGTTGCACGGCGAGCAGAACCCCTACCCCGACGTGATCCCGTTCGCCCGGCGCATCGTCGAGACCTTTCCGGATCGCGTGCTCTGGGGCACCGACTGGCCGCATCCCAATCTGAAAGACCACATGCCCGACGACGGCCTGCTGGTCGACTTCATCCCGCATATCGCGGTTTCAGCCGAACTGCAGCACAGACTATTGGTCGACAATCCGATGCGGCTTTACTGGCAAGAAACCTGAAGAGAGCAAATTTGAAACGAACAAACCTGACGCGGCATACGCCTTGTTTCAGTGCGTCGCTTCAGTGCATCGTCTCACAGCATTCATCCCGGCCGACGAACGAGACCGCCGCATAGAGCTGATGGATCTCGGCTTCCAGATGCTCGTTCACCAGCAACAGCGCCTCAAGCGCGCCGCGCATATTGCCGTCGCACGCCGCGACGATCTTTTCGATAGCCATTTCAGTCCGTTTGGAGGCCATGTGCAATCCCCTGCATAAACGCCCATTCGTAAATACCCCATCGTAGTATCCTGCAGGGATTGGGGCGGAATTCGGCGACCAAAAAGATCATTTGGAGGCGCCGTGGAATATCCACCGGATTTTATCGCGCTTTCGCGCCAGGCCGACACCGGTCCACGCCGGGAAAGCTAGTCAAAACAAAAACTTAGAGCATCGGTTCTGGTTCAACGCGAATCGATCAGGCGTCAGGCGGCGCGAGCCTTTACGCGGCGACGGCCAGCCCGCGCGGACTGAGCACGTACTCTTTCAAAACCGTGTTCTTGGCGTCGACTTCAACCAGCGATACGTCGTAGGTCCAGAGATCGGCGAGGTGTTGAAGTACCCGCCTGGTGTCGGTTTCGTTCAGCTGGGCGCCCTTCACCACCACATGGCGCAGCATCAGGCGACGATCGCCCGCCAGATCGACGTCGACCACTTCGATATTGGGATCGATGTATCCGACATCATATTGCCGTGCCAGTTCACGGCGAATCCGGCGATAGCCGCGGGCATCATGGATGGCGTCGACCAGAATGCCCTCGGTCTGCTGCGGGTCGTCATGCAGATGGAACATGCGCAGGCTTCGCATCAGCCGCGGGCTCAGGAACTGGCTGATGAAACTTTCATCGCGGTAATTGGCCCAGATATCGCGCAGCACACCCATCACGTCGCCCTTGCCGGCAATCTCGGGAAACCACTCGCGGTCCTCGTCATCAGGGTTGGAGACGATGCGCTCGATGTCCTGCATCATCGCAAAGCCGAGCGCGTAGGGATTGAAGCCCGAGAAACGCTGATCGTCGAACTCGGGCTGGAACACCACATTGGTGTGCGACTGCAGGAATTCGAGAAAATTGCCGTCCGACAGCCGGCCCTGCTCGTGCAGCCGGGTCATGATGCGGTAATGCACGTAGGTCGCGGTGCCCTCGTTCATGACCTTGGTCTGGCTCTGCGGATAGAAATACTGCGCGATGTGCCGCACGATCCGGAGTAGTTCGCGCTGCCAGGATTGCAGGCGCGGCGCGGTCTTTTCGAGGAAATACAGGATATTTTCCTGCGGCAGCCCGAGCAGCTTGCGGCGCCGTTCCGAGTTGAGCAATTCCGCGCTCTTGATCGGCCCGGTCGGAACCGTGCGCCACAGATCGTTGAACGCACTCTCCTCATGGGCGCGGCGCTCGCCGGCGCGCTTTTCCTCGGCACGAAGATCGAGATTCTTCTTGCCGGGATAGCGATCGATGCCGTGCGACATCAGAGCATGCGCCGCATCGAGCGTCTGCTCGACCGCGAGACGGCCGTGACGCTCCTCGCATTGCGCCACGTAGCTCTTGGCGAAATCGAGATAATCCAGAATGCCCTCGGCGTCGGTCCATTGCCGGAACAGATAATTGTTCTTGAAGAAATGGTTGTGGCCGAACGCGGCATGCGCGATCACCAGCGTCTGCATGGTCGCGGTGTTTTCCTCCATCAGATAGGAAATGCACGGCGACGAGTTGATCACGATCTCATAGGCGAGGCCCCGCAGGCCCTTGCGATAGAACGCCTCGTGATGCGCGAAATGCTTGCCGAACGACCAATGCTTGTAGAACAGCGGCATGCCGGCCGAGGAATACGCGTCCAGCATCTGCTCGGCGGTGATGATCTCGATCTGGTTGGGATAGACATCGAGCCCGAGTTCGGTTCGCGCGATCTCCTCGCAGGCATCATGGATACGCTGCAGCTTCGGGAAATCCCAGTCCGCTCCCTCAAAAAGGTATTCGGCTGTCGCGGTCATGGCGCGGCTTTCTCCTTCTGGCGACGCTGGAACAGGTCGTGAAACACCGGAAAGATTTCGCTGCGGTCGGTGACCTTGCGCATCGACAGCGGCGCGCCATCGGCGCGCAGCCGCTGATACAGCGTCCACAGCGAGGAATCCGGCATTTCGAACGTGCTGCCATTGGACTCGCCGACTTCGAGATAGGCAAAGAACTGGCTGACCGGAAGAATCATCTCGGTCAAAAGCCGGCCGGTGACGGCGCCGTCCGAAATCGAATTGTCGCCGTCCGAGGCCTGGGCGGCATAGATGTTCCAGTCGGCGGGACGGAACCGCGACCTGACGATCTCGTGCATCGCCTGCAACGCGCTCGAAACCATGGTGCCGCCCGATGCCGGCCCGTGAAAGAAAGTCTCTTCGTCGACCTCTTCGGCGCGGTCGGTATGGCGAATGAAGACGATCTCGACATGCCGGTAGCGCCGGGTCAGAAACACGTACAGCAGCATGTAGAAGCGCTTGGCCAGATCCTTCATGTGTTCAGACATCGAGCCGGAAACGTCCATCAGGCAGAACATCACGGCCTGCGCCACCGGTTTCGGCACGGTCTCGAAGCGGCGGAACCGGATGTCGATCGGATCGATGAACGGAATCCGGCGCATCTTGGCTTTGAGGGCCTCGATCTCGGCCATCAATTCGGCGCGGCGCGCCTCGTCGGCCTCGGCAAGTTCTGCCTCGAGCTCGGCAATCGTCTCCGGCCGCGGCCGCCGCAACGCCACCCGCCGCGCCAT
This sequence comes from Bradyrhizobium sp., assembly GCF_050014615.1. Taxonomy (GTDB): domain Bacteria; phylum Pseudomonadota; class Alphaproteobacteria; order Rhizobiales; family Xanthobacteraceae; genus Bradyrhizobium. The sequence continues at coordinate 40,427 of NZ_JBEKCZ010000016.1, forward strand.
CGCCAGCCGCACCGTGCGGCTGACCGAAATATTCGCCGGCGATCCTGAGGTCGCATAGCCGGCGCGGTGAAGCCCCTCACTTTCGGCCTCGGCGAGCTTGCGCTTGGCAAGGTCGGGCAATTCGAGATCATCGAGGAACAGGTCGACGAATTCGTCACGGCTCAGAACGAAGCGGAACGCATCCTCGCCGTCGCCTTCGCCCGGATCGGACGCTCTTCCGCGGCCCTCGCCCCCCGAACGCGGCAACCGGTCGCCTTCGATGAACTTCTTGTTGCCGGGAAGCACCATGTCGCGGGTGCCGCCTTCGCGGTGAAAGCGCGGTTCATTCATTCCATCGAGCGGAATGCTGACCTCACCGCCCTCCAGGACATCCTTGATGTCGCGGTCCTGGGAGGACTTCTTCACCGCGCCCTGAACCAGTGCCTTGGCACGGCGCAGGAAACGCTGGCGGTTTTCCAGGCTCTTGCTGCCTGGGTTCAGACGCCGATCGACGATGTGCATGGCCACCCTAGCATCTGCCTCAGCCGGCTTGTTTTACGCGCATGTACCATTCGACGAGCCGGCGAACCTGGCGCTCGGTATAACCGCGCCCCACCATCCGCTCGACAAATTCGCCGTGCTTCTTCTCGGTATCGCCGTCCTTCTTCGAACCGAACGAGATCACCGGAAGCAGGTCTTCGACCTGCGAGAATATCCGTTTCTCGATCACTTCGCGGATTTTTTCGTAGGAGGTCCAGGACGGATTCTTGCCGCCGTTCTGGGCCCGCGAGCGCAGCGAGAACTTGACGACCTCGTTGCGGAAGTCCTTGGGGTTGGCGATCCCCGCGGGCTTCTCGATCTTGGTCAGTTCCTGATTGAGCAGCTCGCGATTGAGCAGTTGATTGGTGTCGGGGTCCTTGAAGTCCTGATCCTCGATCCAGGCATCGGCGTAATCCACATAACGGTCGAACAGATTCTGACCGTAGTCCGAGTAGGATTCGAGATAGGCCTTCTGGATTTCGTGCCCGATGAATTCCGCGTAGCGCGGCACCAGTTCGGCCTTGATGAATTCGAGGTAGCGCTTCTCGACTTCCTCGGGCAACTGCTCGCGGCGGATCGACTGCTCCAGCGCATACATCAGATGCACCGGATCGGCGCCAAGTTCCGAGGTGTCGTGATTGTAGGTCGCGGCCAGAACCTTGAACGCGAACCGCGTCGAGACGCCGTCCATGCCTTCGTCGACGCCGGCGGCATCCTTGTATTCCTGCACGCTGCGCGCCTTGGGGTCGGACTCTTTCAGGCTTTCGCCGTCATAGACCCGCATTTTCGCAAAGGTGGTCGAGTTCTCGTGCTTGCGCAGACGCGACATGACGGAGAACCGCGCCAGCGTTTCCAGCGTGGCCGGCGCACAGGGTGCTGCGGCGAGTTCCGATCCCGAGATCAGCTTCTCGTAGATCTTCTGCTCTTCGGTGACCCGCAGGCAGTAGGGCACCTTGATGACGCAGATACGGTCGATGAAGGCTTCGTTGTTCTTGTTGGACTTGAAGCTCTGCCATTCGGATTCGTTGGAATGCGCCAGGATGACCCCGGTGAAGGGGATCGCACCGATATTCTCGGTGCCGATGTAATTGCCTTCCTGGGTCGCGGTCAAAAGCGGATGCAGCATCTTGATCGGCGCCTTGAACATCTCGACGAATTCGAGGATGCCCTGGTTGGCGCGGTTGAGGCCGCCCGAATAGCTGTAGGCGTCGGG
>NZ_JBEKCZ010000017.1:0-78551 GCF_050014615.1 Bradyrhizobium sp.
CGATAGGGGCGAAGGTGGAAGGGAGTATTCGCCGTCATGCCCGGACTTGATCCGGGCATCCACGAATTTTCCCCTGCGGCGCCTTAAGACGTGGATGGCCGGGACAAGCCCGGCCATGACGATGTGGAGAATTAGCCAAAGACATCACCCTCAGCGTTCCGTCAGCTTCAGCTCGATGCGGCGGTTGCGCTTGTAGGCGTCTTCGGTGGCGGCGGTGTCGAGCGGCTGGAATTCCGCGAACCCGGCCGCGACCAGCCGCTGCGCCGGGACGCCGAGCGAGACCAGATACTGCACCACCGAGATCGCGCGCGCCGACGACAGCTCCCAGTTCGACTTGAACAGCGGGCTGTTGATCGGCCGCACATCGGTGTGGCCGTCGACCCGCAGCACCCAGGCGATTTCACTCGGGATCTGCTTGTCGAGGTCAACAAGCGCGGTCGCCAGCTTGTCGAGTTCGGCGCGGCCTTCGGGCAGCAACAGCGCCTGTCCGGTGTCGAAGAACACTTCCGACTGGAACACAAAGCGGTCGCCGACGATCCTGATATCCGGCCGGTTGCCGAGGATGGCGCGCAGCCGTCCGAAGAATTCCGAACGGTAGCGCGATAATTCCTGCACCCGCTGCGCCAGCGCGACATTAAGCCGCTGGCCGAGATCGGCGATCCGCCCCTGCGATTCCTTGTCGCGTTTCTCCGAGGCATCGAGCGCCTCTTCGAGGGCCGCAAGCTGGCGGCGCAACGCGCTGATCTGCTGGTTCAGAACCTCGATCTGCGCCAGCGCGCGCGCCGACACCTGCTTTTCGGAATCCAGCGCCTTGTTGAGCTCGGAGGCGCGGCCGGCGGCGTCGCTGCCGGCCCCGGCGAGACCTTCATAGAGCCCCTTGATGCGGTCACGCTCGGTCTCCGCGGCCACCAGTCCCGCCCGCACCTGCGAGAGCTGGTCGTCGAGATTGAGCTTGCCGAGCTTTTCCAGCGACAGCAGGTCGTTGAGCTGCGCCAGCTTGGCGTTGAGCTCTTCCAGCGCCTTGTCCTTGCCGGTGACTTCCTGCGACAGGAAGAATTGCACCACCAGAAATACCGAGAGCAGAAACACGATCGAGAGCACCAGCGTCGACAGCGCGTCGACGAAGCCCGGCCAGTAATTGAAGGCGCTTTCGCTGCGGCGTGCACGGGCAAGGGCCATCGGCGTTCTCTGTCAGGTTGTTGGGCTAATGCTTCTCGGGCTGGCGCGCGATCCGCTCCAGCAGTTTCTTGATTTCGCGGTTCTGCTCGCCCTGGCCGTCGGCCCATTCCCGGATCATCTGCTGCTCGGTCCGCATATGCGCGACCAGGCCCTGAATGGCTTCGGCGAGATTGGCCATCGCCGCGGTGGTGCCGCGGTTGTTGCCGCCTTCCTCCATGGTCGCGCGCAATCGCTCGATCGCGTTTTGTAAGTCGCCGCTGGCGCCGGCGGCGGTCTCGCCGGAATATTCGCGCACCGTGGAGGCGAGCCAGTCTTCGAGATCGGTATAGAACCGGTTCTGGGCCTGGCTTGATTGCAGGTCGAGAAAGCCGAGAATCAGCGAGCCGGCGAGGCCGAACAGCGACGACGAGAACGAAATGCCCATGCCGCCGAGCGGCGCCGCCAGGCCTTCCTTGAGGGTGTCGAACAAGGCGCCGGCGTCGCCGCCGACTTTCAGGCCGTCGATCACCTTGCCGACCGAGCCGACGGTTTCGATCAGGCCCCAAAATGTGCCGAGCAGTCCGAGAAAGACCAATAGGCCGGTCATGTAGCGGGAAATGTCGCGGGCCTCGTCGAGCCGGGTCGCGATCGAATCCAGCAGATGCCGCATGGTCTGCTGCGAGATCGTCATCCGCCCGGTGCGCTCGCCGCCGAGGATCGCCGCCATCGGCGCCAGCAGCGTCGGGTGCCGCTCGACCGCCAGACCGGGATCGGCGATGCGGAAATTGTTGACCCAGGCGACTTCCGGATAGAGCCGGATCACCTGGCGGAAGGCGAGGATGGTGCCGATCAGCAGCACCAGGCCGATCAGCGCGTTGAGCCCGGGATTGGCGAAGAAGGCATTGATGATCTGCTTGTAGAGCACCACCATCAGCAGCGCGCACAGCACCAGGAAGACCAGCATCCGCACCAGGAAAATCCTCGGCGAGGACAATTTGCTCAGTTCGATCTCCATCGCGGAGCGGGCAGAGGGGCCTGAAGGCATTGCCGGTGTCATCCGTTGGGGGGAAGGCGTTTCGGGCACCAATATGGCACAGCGGGCCTGAGAAAAAAGGCCGGTTGCGGTCGGCCTGAGGCGAGAACAGGGAACTTCCGCGTGAAACCCGGCTTAGACTTGTGCGTATTTTACAAATCTTTGACGCCCCAGGCGGTTAACGGGAATTTCGGATGGGTTTGTATGTTTGGGCGATCGCCGCGATCGCGCTGTCTCTGTCGGTGCTGATGGCGGGCGCGTGGATGGTGCAGCAGCGCACCGGCAATTCCGGCTGGGTCGACACCATCTGGACCTTCTCGCTCGGGCTGGTCGGCGCCGCCAGCGCGCTGTGGCCGGTGGCAGGCGCCGCGCCGAATGCGCGGCAATGGCTGGTGGCGGTCCTGGTAGCGATCTGGTCGCTCCGGCTCGGCCTGCATATCGCGGTGCGGACAGCGGGGATTACAGACGATCCGCGCTATGCCGCCTTCGCCAAGGAGTGGGGCGTCGATTCGCCGCGCAGGATGTTCGTGTTTCTGCAGAATCAGGGCTTCGGATCGATCCCGCTGGTGTTCTCGATTTTTGTCGCGGCGCGCTTTCCGTCGGAGCTGCTGCGGCTGCAGGATTATCTGGGCGTGCTGATCCTGTTGGCCGGGATATCAGGCGAAGCCCTGGCCGATGCGCAGCTCAAGCGCTTCCGCCTCGATCCCACCAACCAGGGCCGGGTCTGCGACATCGGCCTGTGGCGCTGGTCGCGGCATCCGAATTATTTCTTCGAATGGTTCGGCTGGCTGGCCTATCCCGTGATCGCGCTGTCAGCCGTTTATCCCTGGGGCTGGGCGACCTTGCTGGCGCCGGCCTTCATGTACTGGATCCTGGTGCATGTCACCGGCATCCCGCCGCTCGAGCAGCAGATGCTGCGTTCGCGCGGCGAGCGCTACCGCGACTATCAATCGCGTACCAGCATGTTCTTTCCGTTGCCGCCGCAAAAGGGAGTGGTGACATGAGCCTGATTTCCTCCGTGATAGGCACCGCCGAACGGGTGCCGCTGCCCGATCTTGTGATCCGCGCCGCGATCCAGCGGCTGTGCTCGCGCACCGCGACGAGGCTGGCCCGCGGCAATGCCGAAAGCGATGCCGTGTTCGCGGACGACATGGCGGCCCGCGCCATCGCCGAACATACCGGCGCGGCCAATGCCCAGCATTACGAGGTCCCTGCGGCGTTCTTTGCGCGCGTGCTGGGGCCGAACCGCAAATATTCGTCGTGCTTCTACAAGGGGGCGGAATCGACGCTGCAGGAGGCCGAGGAGGAAGCGCTGCGCCAGACCGTCGCGCATGCCGACCTCGCCGACGGGCAATCGATCCTCGAACTCGGCTGCGGCTGGGGTTCGCTGTCGCTGTGGATGGCGCGGCAATTCCGCAATGCCGAGATCACCGCGGTATCGAACTCGCATTCGCAGCGCGAATATATCGAGCAGGAGGCGGCCGCGCGCGGGCTGACAAATCTTCGCGTCGTCACCGCCGACATGAACGTGTTCCACCCCGAGCAGAAATTCGACCGCGTCGTCTCGATTGAAATGTTCGAGTACATGATGAACTGGCGCGAATTGATGACGCGGGTGAAATCATGGCTGGCGCCGGACGGCCGCTTCTTCCTGCATATCTTCACCCATCGTGCCGGCGCCTATCTGTTCGATCGCGCCGACGGCGAGGACTGGATCGCGCAGCATTTCTTCACCGGCGGGGTGATGCCGAGCCACCATCTGATCCGGCAATATTCTGACTTGTTCGAGGTCGAGAAGGAATGGCGCTGGAGCGGCAGCCATTATCAGCGCACCGCGCTGGACTGGCTCGCCAATTTCGATGCCCATCGCGACGAGATCGAAAGCATCCTGCGTTCGGTCTACGGCACCGACACAAACTTATGGATGCGGCGCTGGCGCTGGTTCTTCCTCGCCACCGCGGGCCTGTTCGGCTACGCCGACGGCAGCGAATGGGGCGTCAGCCATTACCGGATGAAGGCGGCGGGATAATTTTGCCGGTCATTGCCGGATTGCTTTTCCCCTCTCCCCTTGTGGGAGAGGGTGGCGCCTCACGAAGTGAGGCGACGGGTGAGGGGTCTCTCACCGCGAGTCCGAACCCCCTCATCCGGCGCTTCGCGCCACCTTCTCCCACAAGGGGAGAAGGGAAAGAGAAGCGTCCCTACTTCCCCAGCGGCTTCAGAATCTTCACCAGTTCGGCGTGGACGAATTCATTGCCGCAGATCACGTTGCCGGTCTTGAGCGGGTCGTCGTCGCCGGCGATGCCGCTGATGGTGCCGCCGGCCTCGCGCACCATGATCTGTCCCGCGGCCATGTCCCAGGGCTGCAGATTGCGTTCCCAGTAGCCGTCGAGGCGGCCGGCCGCAACGAAGGCGAGGTCGAGCGAGGCGGCGCCGAACCGGCGCAGGCCCGCCACTCTGTTCTGGATGGCGGTCATTTCCAGCCGCGACAATTCATGGTCGCCGCGGCCGATATGCGGCAGGCCGCAGGCCACCACGCATTCATCGAGCTTGCGCCGGCCGGCGACGCGCAGGCGTTGGTCGTTGAGGAAGGCGCCCTTGCCGCGTTCGGCGAGATAGAGGTCGTCATTGGCCGGATTGTAGATCAGGCCCGCGATCATGGTGCCCTCGCGCTGCAGCCCGATCGAGATCGCGAATTGCGGGATGCCGTGCAGGAAATTGGTGGTGCCGTCGAGCGGATCGACGATCCAGGTGTGGCTCTTGTCGGCGCCTTCGCGGGTGCCACCTTCCTCGCCGATGAAGCCGTAGCCGGGCCGGGCCTTGATGAGGTCGTCGTAGAGCATCTCCTCGGCGCGCTTGTCGGCCATGGTGACGAAATTGGCGGGTCCCTTCAGCGAGACCTGAAGATGCTCGATCTCGCCGAGGTCGCGCTTGAGACTGCGGCCGGCGCGGCGCGCGGCTTTGACCATGACGTTGATAAGGGCTGAATGCAGCATGATCCCGGCTTGTAATGGATGTTTCGAGGGGTGGAAGTGCGCTCCCACTTCCAGCGAGGGTCGGGGTGAGGGGGACGGTTTCAGAGAGGTTCGAACCCCTCACCCCCAGCCGGGCCTTGGACTGGGTGCCCTGCGGTTGCGGTGGCGTCAAGGCGGATCATTTGGCGCCGACCCATTTGCGGGCCGCGGCCTCGGCCTTGGCGCGATCCTCGGGCTTTAGCTTCGACATGGCCGCGTCGAGCTCGGGGTCGCCCTTCCCGGCGGTTTTCGCCACCAGGTGCCATTTGAAGCCCTCGACCAGGTCTCCCGCTTCGCCCTGTCCGCTCACCAGCACGCGCGCCAGGCGATTCTGGGCGATCGGGTTGTTTTGCCTGGCGGCCTTGCGCAACAGGGCGACCGCGGCGGCTTCATTCTTGGGCGTGCCGGTGCCGTTGTAGAGCGCGATCGCGTATTCGACCTCGGCGTCGACATTGTCGGCGAGGGAGGCCGCCTGCAGCAGCCGGACCGACTTTTCGACGTCTTTCGGGACACCCGTGCCTTCCTTGTAGAAGGTCGCGAGCGCGTATTGCGCTTCCGCATTGCCGGCATCGGAGGCAAGGCGAAGCAGTTCGGCGGCGCGCCGCAGGTCCTGCGGCAGCGTCTGGCCGTCGAGATAGAGCAGCGCCAGATTGTACGCCGCCTTCGGGCTGCCGAGCTTGGCCGAGGACGCCATCAATTTCACGGCCTCCTCGCGATTGACCGGGCCACCACGGCCGCCGAGCCGCATCATGGCCAGCGCGAACATGCCCTCGCGATCGCCGCCATCGGCGGCGCGCTTGTACCATTCGGCTGCTTTCACATAGTCGCGCTTGACGCCCAGCGCATTGGCGCAGAGCTCGCCGAGCATGGTCATCGCCTTGGGGTCGCCACTATCCTGCACGCGCTTGGTCGCGAGATCGAAGGCGGTCTTGTAGAGGCCGCGCTGATAGGCGCCGTAGACCAGATCGACATTGGGATCGTCGGGCACAGGGGCGGGGATAACGGTCACGGTCGGCGCCGCCGCGGGCTTTGCGGTTGCCGCCGGCTTTTTGGCGGCCGGCTTTGCTTTCGGTTTGGAAGCGGGCTGGCTCGCCGCCGGCGGTGGCGTCTGCGCCGGAGGCGGCATCAGCGACATTTGCGCGGCGGCGCTTGCCGTCAAGATCAAAAGGCTTGCGAGCACCGCGATCGGACGCAGGATCTTCATTGCCGGCGTCATCCCTGGGCGGCTTTGGCTGTTTCGGCCGTCGCGGCGTGCGCTTGCCGGATCGCCTGCTCCGCCTCTCTCAGGGCCACCGCGGCGCCACGCGGATCGTTCCAGATGAAATCGCCGACCAGAACGAAATCGGCGCCGGCCGCGGCGAATTCGCGGGCTTCATCGAGTGACGCGGCGAATCCGACACAGGGCGGTTCGAACAGCTCGGCCCACCACTCCAGACGTTCGGCGATGGCGTCGATGGATGGCCGCTGTCCCCTGGCGTCGGGCTCGCCGAACAGCACGTAGTCCGCACCGGCTTCGCCCGCGGCCATCGAATCGTGTCGCGTTGTCAGCCCGCCGATGCCGGCGATGCGGTCGGGTTTCAGCGTCGGCAGGGCATCCTCCATCGCAGCGATGCCGGTCAGATGGGCGCCATCGGCGCCGGCGCGCGCGACCAGTTCGACATGGCCATCGAGCAACAGCGCCGCGCCCTTGTCCTGGACCGCCGGTGCCAGCGCCTTGATCCGCGAGATCATGGTGCGCTGGTCGGTGGGCTTGAGCCGCACCAGGACGGCCGCGACATCGGCCTCGGCGAGCAGGCGCGGAAGGCTGGCCAGCAAGGCCGTGGGCAAGGCTTGGGAATCGTCGACCTCAGGCGTCGCGAGATAGAGACGCGGCACGGGGCGCGGCGGGGCAGGTTTCGTGGCCAAGTCTATGCCGCCTTCCTGGCTTCCAGATCGGCCTGCCACTCGCCCTTGCTGGCGAGCGAATTCATCCGTGCGCGATGGATGAAGGCGAGCTTACCCGCGGCGACGTTCTCGGCCTTGCCCGACCACGCCTTTTGCGGCGCCGCCTGCAGCGCGCGGCCGTAGGAGAAGGTGAGCGGCCACGGCAGGCCAGAGGTCCGGTTCATGGCGTCAAGATGCGCGGTGGCGTCCTGGTCGGACTGCCCGCCGGACAGAAAGGCAATGCCGGGAACCGCGGCGGGCACGCAGGTCTTCAGCAGCCGGATGGTTTTCTCCGCGACTTCCGCAACGGAGGCTTGCTTTGGGCTCTTCTTGCCGGCGATCACCATGTTGGGTTTCAGGATCATGCCTTCCAGCGCGACGCGCTGGATCCGCAATTCCTGAAAGGTCTTGTTGAGCACGCGCTCGGTCACTTCATAGCAGCGGTCGATGTCGTGATCGCCGTCCATCAGCACTTCCGGCTCGACAATGGGTACGATCTGCGCGGCCTGGCACAAGGCCGCGTAACGGGCCAGCGCATGGGCGTTGACATGGATCGCCGTCCTGGAAGGGATATCCTGGCCGATATCGATCACCGCGCGCCATTTGGCGAACCGTGCGCCCTGCCGGTAATATTTTTCCAGCCGCCCGGCGAGCTGGTCCAATCCGGTGGTGATCAATTCACCGGGGCAACCCGGCAACGCCTGCGTGCCCTCATCGACCTTGATGCCGGGGATCGCGCCGGATTGTTCGATCAGCCTGACCAGCGGTGTGCCGTCGGCGGCATTTTGCCAGATGGTTTCGTCATAGAGGATGACGCCGGAGATGTACTGCGTCATGGCCTCACTGGCCCGAAACAGCATTTCGCGATAGTCGCGGCGGGTTCCCTCGGTCGACGCCACGTTGATGTCGTCGAAGCGCTTCTTGATGGTGCCGGAGGATTCGTCGGCCGCGAGCAGGCCCTTGCCCGGCGTGACCATGGCCAGAGCGACCTTGTTGAGATCGGCGAGATTCATCGGTGCCTCTCCAGAGCGGGGTATCCCTGCAAGTCAGGATAGACAAGTCAAAATAGACGGTTCTCGGGCAATTCCCAAAAAAAGGTTGGGCGCTGGAAGCGAGAGGCTTATGCGACTTTCGGATCGAGCTCGCCCTTGACGTAGCGCTTGGCCATCTCGGCGGTGGTCAGCACCTTCTTGATCTTGCCGGCCTGCCCCGCGGTATTGAATTCCTGCAGCCGCTGCTTGCACAGCTTGGCCATCGCTTCCATCGCCGGCTTGAGATATTTGCGAGGATCGAATTCCTCCGGATTGTCGTGCAGCACCTTGCGGATCTGGCCGGTCATCGCCATGCGATTATCGGTGTCGATGTTGATCTTGCGGACGCCGTTCTTGATGCCGCGCTGGATCTCGCTGACCGGCACGCCCCAGGTCGCTTTCATCTTGCCGCCATTGGCGTTGATGATGTCCTGCAGGTCCTGCGGCACCGAGGATGACCCGTGCATCACCAGATGCGTGTTGGGCAGCTTGCGGTGAATTTCCTCGATCACGTTCATCGCCAGGATGTCGCCGTCCGGCTTGCGGGTGAACTTGTAGGCGCCGTGCGAGGTGCCCATCGCGATCGCCAGCGCGTCGACCTTGGTCTCCTTGACGAATTTGACCGCCTCGTCCGGATTGGTGAGCAGCTGGTCGTGCGACAGCTTGCCCTCGGCGCCGTGGCCGTCTTCCTTGTCGCCCATGCCGGTCTCGAGCGAACCCAGCACGCCGAGTTCACCCTCGACCGAAATGCCGCCGAGATGCGCCATGTCGGTGACGGTCTTGGTGACGCCGACATTATAGTCCCAGTCGGCGGCGGTCTTGCCGTCGGCCTTCAGCGAGCCGTCCATCATGACCGAGGTGAAGCCGGCCTGGATCGCGGTCATGCAGGTATCGGGTCCGTTGCCGTGATCGAGGTGCACGCAGACCGGAATCTGCGGATAGATTTCGGTGACCGCATCCATCATGTGTTTGAGCATGATGTCGTTGGCGTAGGAGCGCGCGCCGCGCGAGGCCTGGATGATGACCGGCGCATCGAGGCTGGAGGCGGCTTCCATGATGGCCAGCGCCTGCTCCATATTGTTGATGTTGAAGGCCGGCACGCCGTAATCGTGCTCTGCCGCGTGGTCGAGCAATTGACGCAACGTGATCCGAGCCATCTGTCCTGTTCTCCGCGTTGGGGCTGCAATGCCCGTCCAAAGATCATGCTCAAGCAAAGAGCTGAGCTAGCGTATCCTTAAAACCTCGACCCCGGGCAATGGTTTCCCTTCCATCCATTCAAGAAACGCGCCGCCCGCGGTTGAAACATAGCTGAAATCGCCGGCCACGCCGGCCTGATTCAGGGCCGCCACCGTGTCGCCGCCGCCGGCGACCGAAATCAGCTTCTTGGCTTTGGTCCGCTCGGCCGCGTGCCGTGCCGCCACCATGGTGCCGCGGTCGAATGGCGTCATCTCAAAGGCGCCGAGCGGTCCGTTCCAGACCAGCGTCTTGGCGTCGTCGATCGCGGCGTGAATCCGCGCCACCGATTGCGGCCCGACATCGAGGATCATGCCGTCCGGGGGGATCGCGTCGAGGCCGTAGGCGTGCGATGGCGAGTTGGCGGCGAAGTGAAACGCGACCACGGCATCCACGGGGAGGATGATGGCGCAATTGGCCGCTTCCGCCTTGTCGATGATCCGCAGCGCCGTCGCCGCGAGGTCCTTTTCCGCCAGCGACTTGCCGATGCCGACGCCCTGGGCATGCAGGAACGTATTGGCCATGCCGCCGCCGATCACCAGCGCATCGACCTTGCTGACGAGATTTTCCAAAAGATCGATCTTGGTCGAGACCTTGGCACCGCCGATGATCGCGATCACCGGCTTGGTCGGGGCCTCCAGCGCCTTCGCCAGCGCGTCGAGTTCGGCCTGCATGGTACGCCCGGCATAGGCCGGCAATTGGTGGCCGAGGCCTTCGGTCGAGGCGTGCGCCCGGTGCGCCGCCGAGAACGCATCATTGACCCAGATGTCGCCGAGTTTTGCGAGTTCGGCTGTAAATGCCGGATCGTTCTTTTCTTCTTCTTTATGGAAGCGGGTGTTTTCCAGGCAGAGGATGTCGCCATCCTTCATCGCGGCGACGGCCTTGGCGGCGATCTCGCCGACGCACTCCTCGGCAAATGCCACCGGTCGCTTGATCACCTGCGCCAGCGCGGCCGCGACCGGTTTCAGCGAATCCTTGGCGTCGCGTCCCTTGGGCCGGCCGAAATGCGCGAGCAGGATGACCTTGCCGCCCTTGCCGGAAATCTCAAGGATGGTCGGCGCCACGCGTTCGAGCCTGGTGGCGTCGCTGACGTGGCCGTTTTCCATCGGCACGTTGAGGTCGACGCGCAGCAGCACGCGCTTGCCCTTTACATCGACGTCATCGAGGGTGCGGAACTTGTTCATGTGACGATCACAAGTTAGAGGACGCGCTCGGGCGGATCCCCATCCTGCCTGGTCGTGACCTTCGTGCCCTGGCGAAAGCCGTACACGATAAACGCGATCAACAGGACCGCGCCGGGAATGCCGATCCAGGCCGGAAGGGTCATTGAGCCCCCTATAGCAATTTCCCCATCGCCACGGCGGTATCCGCCATGCGGTTGGAAAAGCCCCATTCATTGTCGTACCACGACATCACCCGCACCAGCGTGCCGTTCTGCACCTTGGTCTGGTCCATGTGGAAGGTGGACGAGTGCGGGTCGTGGTTGAAGTCGATCGAGACGTTGGGCGCGGTGGTGTAGCCGAGGATGCCCTTGAGCTGCTGCTCGCTGGCGCGCTTCATCGCCTCGTTGATTTCTTCCTTGGTGGTCTTGCGCGAAGCCACGATCTTGAGATCGATAACCGAGACGTTCGGGGTCGGCACGCGGATCGCGACGCCGTCGAGCTTGCCCATCAGTTCCGGCAGCACCAGGCCGATCGCCTTGGCCGCGCCGGTGGAGGTCGGGATCATCGACATCGCCGCGGCGCGGCCGCGGTACAGATCGCTGTGCAGCGTGTCCAGCGTCGGCTGGTCGCCGGTATAGGCATGGATCGTGGTCATGAAGCCGGTCTCGATGCCGACGGTGTCGTTCAGCACCTTCACCACCGGCGCGAGGCAGTTGGTGGTGCACGAACCGTTCGAGACCACGAGATGTTCCTTGGTCAATTTATCGTGGTTGACACCGAACACGATGGTCGCGTCGGCGCCGTCCGACGGCGCCGAAACCAGCACGCGCTTGGCGCCGGCGACAAGATGCGCGGAGGCCTTGGCCTTGGCGCTGAAAATGCCGGTGCATTCCAGCGCGATGTCGACGCCGAGTTCCTTCCACGGCAGCGTATTGGGATCGCGAACCGCGGTGACCTTGATCTTGCCGTTGCCGACGCTGATCGTGTCGCCATCGACGGTCACGGTACCGGGAAAGCGGCCATGGACCGAGTCGAAGCGCAACAGATGCGCGTTGGTCTCGACCGGGCCGAGGTCGTTGATGCCAACCACCTCGATATCCGTGCGGCCGGATTCGGCGATGGCCCGCAGCACGTTGCGGCCGATGCGACCAAATCCGTTGATAGCGACCCGGATTGCCATGCTCGTTTCTCCTCTAAAAGCTGATGCCATCCCCGCAGGAAGCGCTTCCCACGGAGATTCTGACTGCGGATCGCCCGGTTCGGCCGGACGAGAACGGAAAATGGTGCTCTTTCGTAGTCCTTTTTCGCGGCGATCTCAACTATTCGCCCAGGCGCTTCAGCACTGCATTAACCGTCGCCTCAGCGGTAATTCCAAAGTGCTTGAAAAGGTCCTTGGCCGGCGCGCTGGCGCCGAAGCCATGCATGCCGATAAATGCGCCATCCTGGCCGATCACGGCGTCCCAGCCCCAGCGTACCGCGGCCTCGATCGCGACCTTGACCGGGGCCTTGCCGATGATCGTCTGCAGCTTGTCCGCCGGCTGCGCCAGCAGCAATTCGAGCGAGGGCACCGAAACTACCCGCGTCGCAATGCCGCGCTCGGCCAGCTGTTTCTGCGCGGCGACCGCGATCTCGACCTCGGAGCCGGTGGCGAACAGCGACACTTTGGCCTCGCCCTGCGCGGCGACCAGTTCATAGCCGCCCTGGCTGCAGGGATTGTCGGAGCGCGCTGACGTGCGCAATTGCGGAAGGTTCTGGCGGGTCAGCGCCAATACCGTCGGCCCGTCGATCCTGTTCAGCGCCAGCTCCCAGCACTCGGCGACTTCGACCGCATCGCAGGGACGGAACACCCGCATGTTGGGGATGGCGCGCAGCGCGGCGAGGTGTTCGACCGGCTGATGCGTCGGTCCGTCCTCGCCGAGCCCGATCGAATCGTGGGTCATCACATAGACCACGCCGGTGCCCATCAGCGCCGCGAGCCGCATCGCCGGGCGGGCATAGTCGGTGAACACCAGGAAGGTGGCGCCGTTGGGCGCGAACCCGCCATGCAGGAAGATGCCGTTCATGGCCGCGCACATGCCGTGCTCGCGGATGCCGTAATGCACGAAGCGGCCCTTCGGCGTCTTGGCCGCGAACGATACCGCTGACTTCGCCTTGTTGTTGTTGGAGCCGGTGAGATCGGCCGAGCCGGCGAGAAACTCCATCGGCATCGCCGCGACGATCGCCTCGATCACGGATTCCGACGATTTGCGGGTCGCGATGTTCTGCGGCGTCTCCAGCAGCATCTTCTTGTGGGCCTTGAACGCTTTCGCCAGCGAGGCCGGCCGCTCGTGCCGCAGCCGGCGGTCGAATTCGGCGCGCTTGCGGGCGGACAAAGTCGCCATCCGGACTTCCCATTCCTTGCGCGCGGGGACGCCGCGGCTGCCGGCTTCGCGCCAGGCCTTCAGGACGTCGTCGGGGACCGAGAACGGCTCCAGCGAAATGCCGAGTTTTTCCTTGGCGCCCTTGAGCTCCGCGGCGCCGAGCGCCTCGCCATGCGCCTTGTTGGTGCCGGCCTTGGTCGGCGCGCCGAAACCGATCGTGGTCTTGCAGGCGATCAGCGACGGCTTGCCGGATTTCTGCGCGCGGGTGATCGCCGCGGCGATCGCGATCGGATCATGGCCGTCGATGTGTTCGGCCGCCCAGCCGGCGGACTTGAAACGTTTCACCTGGTCGACCGAGTCGGACAGCGAGGTCGGGCCGTCGATCGAAATGCCGTTGTCGTCATACAGCACGATCAGCTTGTTGAGCCGCCAGTGTCCGGCCAGTGCGATCGCTTCCTGCGAGACGCCCTCCATCAGGTCGCCGTCGGAGCACAGCACGTAAGTATGGTGGTCGACCGCCTTCTTGCCGAACTCGGCCGCGAGCATTTTCTCGGCGACCGCCATGCCGACCGAGGTCGCGATGCCCTGGCCCAGCGGACCCGTCGTGGTCTCGATGCCCTTGGTGTGGAAATTCTCGGGATGGCCCGGGGTCAGCGATCCCAGCTGGCGGAAATGCTTGATCTGGTCGAGCGTCATGTCGACATTGCCGGTCAGGTAAAGCAGCGCATACAGCAGCATCGAGCCGTGGCCCGCCGACAGCACGAAGCGGTCGCGGTCCGGCCATTTTGGATCGGCCGCATCGAATTTCAGGAATTGCGTGAACAGCACGGTGGCGACATCGGCCGCGCCCATCGGCAGGCCGGGATGGCCGGAATTTGCCTTCTCGACGGCATCCATCGCCAACCCGCGGATCGCATTGGCCATACGGGTATGATCGACATTCGTCATGATGAAAATCCGCCTGAAATGAGCTGTTTGATGGCGACCCGCCGGTCGAGCTAAGTGCCTCGGAAGGCCTGGCCGGCCAAATCTTGTTAGCTTGAGAAGGCTTGTTGAATGGAGAGGGCAAGGCTGGATAGCATCTGTATTCCCGGAGTCCAAGGCGGTGCAACGCGCTATGGGGCTGAAAAGTTGCTTTGCGGTGCATAGTTCGCGAGCGGCGTTGCGCTGGCCTCGCTTGCCACGTAAATTTCGCTGCCTAAACGCTTGCCGAACCGCGGATTTTGCCGTGCGTGCGGCTTCGGTTGCGGCTAAGTCATTTGGGTTGCGGCTTAAGTGTTGCGGCTTGGGTAAGGTGTGCGCTGTCTGTCATGAGCGATCGTCCCGCCAACGGTTCGGGCCCTGCCGAACCAGCCTTCGTCGACATCGACGCCGCGACACGGCGGCTGATGGCGGCGCTCGACGCTTTGGAAAGCGCGGTCGAGCGGCGGCGCGAAGCCGACCGCGACGAGAATGAACTGGCGACCCGGATTCAGGCGCTCGGCGCGGATCGATCGCGGCTCGCCGACGAACTCGACGGATCGCTGGTGAAATCGCGCCGGCTGGAGCGCGCCAATCGCGAAATCGCCGAGCGGCTGGACGCGGCGATCGGCACCATCCGTTCGGTGCTCGATGCGGGAGAGAGCTCATGAGCCATATCAACGTCACCATCAACGGCCGGCAATACCGGATGGCCTGCGAGGCAGGACAGGAGGTGCGGCTGCTGCGGCTCGCCGAGAGCCTGGAATCGCGGGTCGAAAGTCTGCGCGGCAAGTTCGGCGAAATCGGCGATGCGCGGCTGACCGTGATGGCGGCGCTGACGGTGTGCGATGAACTGGTCGACGCCAACAATCGTATCCGCAGCCTCGAGGAGGAGCTCGACGCGCTGCGCGACGTCCGCGTGGTGGCGGCGGACCGCGCCCGGGCGACCCAGATCGCGGTCGCCAATGCGCTGAACTCCGCCGCCGAGCGGATCGAGAAAACCACGCAAGTGCTCAACCGCACCATCGGCGGCGGCGTCGCGATCGGGTAGCGCATGGCTCAACCCTCCCCTGGAGGGGGAGGGTCGCTTGCGCTCGTCGAGCGCAAGCGGGGTGGGGTGAAGGTCTATCGTCGCCGCCGGTGTTTCAGCGGCTCGGCCGGAGCCTCGCGCGAACCATGCAACTCCACATAGATCCGCTCGAGTACCGCGTTCAGATCGTCCGTGATCTCCGAATTCCAGAACCGGACGACGCGATATCCCTCCTGCTTTAGCCAAAGCTGTCTTTCACGATCGCGCTTGGCGGTTTCGTCGTCATTATGATGACCACCGTCGAGTTCGATGACGAGATGGGCAGCTGGGCATAAGAAGTCCACAACATAGGGGCCGATCGGCGCCTGACGTCGGAAGTGTGTGCCGTCTACCGGCAGTTCTTTCAGCGCGCGCCATAGGGTTCGCTCATGGGGCGTGGTGCTGGCTCGCAATTTCTTGGCCGTTGCTCGGCGGATCGAAGTCGAGACCATAGGCATCCCACCCGCGGATAGATCACCCCACCCCGTCTCGCATCTCGCTGCGCTCTATGCGAGCCGACCCAGAGAGCGAGCTTCGCTCGTCTCGACCCCTCCAGGGGAGGGTAAGTGGAGCGCATCCGCGAAATCAGAGCAAGGGAAGGCGGCACGTTCGGGCCTTTTCGCCCTCCCTTGCAGGGGAGGGTAATCATCTCCCGCCTTAACGCTGGCGGTTTGGATGCATCGTGGTTACATTGACCGGGCGAAGCTGTGTCGCGCGTCAGGAGCCATATATCCCCGGGGCCTTATCGATCCTTCAGGGATCGATCCTTCAGGGAACTGTCCCTGGCCAGGTCCGTGGACTTGGTCACATGGTGCCCACCTACTTTCGTAGGGAACTCCGGGATCGAGCGCTCCAACGGCCATCGCGGCTTCGCACTTTATTTATTGAGTATGGCCTCCGTCGTCGTGGCCGGGCTCGTCCAGCCCTTTCCGTCATACCCCGCGAAAGCGGGGTATCCAGTACGCCGCGGCGTCTCGGGTTACTACGACTGCTCCCGAATACTGGATCACCCGCTTTCGCGGGTGATGACAGCGACATATGACGCGACATGTCTGGTAGCTCTGCGACCTCAAAGGCTGATCTGCGCACCGCCGGGCTCGCGGCGCGCGAGGCGCTGAGCGGAGATGAGCGCGCCGCCGCGGCGCAGGCCATCGCCGCGCGCGGACTGCCGCTCAAGATCGCGCCCGGCACGATCGTGTCCGGCTACTCGCCGATCCGCAGCGAGGTCGATCCGGCGCCCTTGATGCGCTCGCTCGCCGCGCAAGGCGCGCAACTGGCGCTGCCGGTGGTGCTGGCGCGCGGCAAGTCGCTGTCGTTTCGGGCCTGGTCACCCAGCGACAGGCTGGTTTTGGGATCACTCGGTATTCCCGAGCCGTCGCCGGCGGCCGCCGAGGTCATGCCCGACATCATGCTGGTGCCGCTGGCGGCGTTCGATGGTCTGGGACATCGCATCGGCTACGGCGCCGGGCATTATGATTTCACCCTGGCGCATCTGCGCAAATTGAAGCACGTCATCGCCATCGGTCTCGCCTTCGCGGCGCAGGAAATCGTCGCCGTACCGGCGCTGCCGCACGACGTGGCGCTGGATTATGTGCTAACGGAAACCGATATGCTCGATTTCCGGAGTTGATGATTTGCGCATTCTGTTCGTCGGTGACGTGGTCGGCAGGGCCGGGCGCACCGCCATCTCGGAGCATCTGCCCGGCATGATCCGCGACTGGGCGCTCGACCTGGTCGTGGTCAATGGCGAGAACGCCGCCGGCGGCTTCGGCATCACCGAGGCGATCTACCAGGAATTCATCGACGCCGGCGCCGACGCGGTCACGCTCGGCAATCATGCCTGGGATCAGCGCGAGGCGCTGGTGTTCATCGAGCGCGCGCCGCGGCTGGTTCGCCCGGCGAATTTTCCGAGGGGCACGCCCGGCCGTGGCGCGGCACTGGTCGACACCAAAAGCGGCCAGCGCGCGCTGGTCATCAACGCCATCGGCCGCGTCTTCATGACGCCGTTCGACGATCCGTTCAGGGTCATCAACCGCGAACTCGAAGCCTGTCCGCTGCGCGAGGCGGCGGATGCCGTGGTGGTCGATTTCCATGGCGAGGCGTCCAGCGAAAAACAAGGCATCGGGTTTTTCTGCGACGGCCGCGCCAGTCTGGTGGTCGGCACCCACACCCATGTGCCGACCGCCGACCATCAGATCCTCACCGGCGGCACCGGCTACATGACCGACGCCGGCATGACCGGCGATTATGACTCGATCATCGGGATGCAGAAGGAAGAACCGCTGCGGCGGTTCACCTCGGGCATTCCGTCGGGACGGTTCGAGCCGGCGCTTGGTGTTGCCACGCTGAGCGGGGTCGCGGTCGAGACCGACGATGCCACCGGGCTCGCGCTCAAGATCGCGCCGGTGCGGCTGGGTGGCCGGCTGGAGCCGGCGCTGCCGGGGTTCTGGGTGGGGTAGATCGCGGCCTGGTCAGTGTGACGCCGGGCCAGCTCCTGAATTGCGAATGCCAGGCTTCTTTTTTGCGCGGGGCCGGAATAGTGCGGCGATTTCAACCGGTTTCGCGGTGATTTGTGAACCATATGCGGCGAATTCCCATTGACATTAATCCCCTGCACTTTCCACGGGCGCACTAAGGGAGGAAACGAACGGCAGG
Organism: Bradyrhizobium sp.; assembly: GCF_050014615.1. Lineage (GTDB taxonomy): Bacteria > Pseudomonadota > Alphaproteobacteria > Rhizobiales > Xanthobacteraceae > Bradyrhizobium. The sequence goes on from NZ_JBEKCZ010000017.1 coordinate 17,597, forward strand.
CTGAATTCCGTGGCAAGGGTTGAAGTCACAAACCGGGTGCGAAGGTTGCTGTGGTCGCGTAGGTCCGAACGGGCGCGCGACACGCCTGGCCAGGTATGGGCGCAGTCGCACCACTGGCTCACCATTCCGATTCTCTTGCTGGCGTTCTGCTTTTCAGCGGTGTGCGGGTGGGTTCTGTTGGAGGGGCGCCGCACGACCGAGGCGCGCGCCACCGAGGTCGCCACCAGCCTCGCCAACTCGCTCAGATCCGATATCGCGAGCAACGTGGAAGCCCTGAATCGATCGCTCGTGGTGGTGACGAACAATCTGAGGCTGCCGGGGCTCGATCGCCTCAGTCCGGAAATGCGTCAGCATGTGTTGTTCGACCATTCCCCCACCGCCCGTTATCAGACTTCGATGTTCGTCGTCGATGAATCGGGTCAGATCACGCACGATTCCAGGCAGCTCAGCCCCCCGCAAAAGAATCTGTCCGACCGGGACTATTTCCAGGTCCACAGGGACGATGACTCCGCAGGTCTGTTCATCAGTCGGCCGCTGGTGTCCCGATTCGACGGCCGCATGCTGGTGGCGTTCAGCCGGCGGCTGTCGCATCCGGATGGCTCCTTTGCCGGCGCCGTGTTCGGCGCCATGCCGCAGGATTATTACCAGTCGGTGTTCAGGGATATATCGCTCGGCCCCGATGGCACGGTGACGTTGGTACGTACCGACGGCGTCGTGCTGATGCGCTGGCCCTACCAGGAAGATTTTATCGGCAGCAACATCAGGCAATCCGGACTGTTCGTTCACTTTGCAGGCGCTCCCAGCGGCCATTATGAATCCCGGGCGGTGTCGGACGAGATCAAACGGCTGTACGTGTATGCCCAGGTCGACAATCTGCCGCTGATCATCGTGGTCGGCCAATCGCTCGACGACATTTTCGCGCCGTGGCGGGGTCAGGCGCTCGCCATCGGCGCACTGATGGCGGCGTTGTGTGCGATGACGGTGATGTTGGCGGCCTTTCTGAATCGCGAGCTCGCACGTCGGAGCGCCGCGGAGAGGAAGCTCACCATTCTGGCCACGATCGACGGGCTCACGGGTCTTGCCAACCGGCGGCATTTCAACCGGACATTGGCCTATGAATGGCGGCGTGCGATGCGCAGCCGTGCCCCTGTTGCGCTGCTGATGATCGACGCCGACAATTTCAAGACCTACAATGACGGTCATGGCCATCAGGCCGGCGACAGTCTGCTGCAGACCATTGCTGCGTCGATCGCCGCGAATGTGAAGCGCTCTTCGGATCTCGGTGCGCGCTACGGCGGCGACGAATTCGCCGTTCTGCTGCCGGATACGTCGCTTGAGTATGCCGCAGCGCTCGCAGAGCGGATTCGCGAGGATCTGATGGTCCGCTGCAGCGCGAACGAAATCCAGCGCGGTAACGCGCAATTGAGCATCGGCGTCGCGTCGCTCGTGCCTCGCGCCGAGGCAAAGCACCGCGATCTCGTCGCTGCCGCGGACAAGGCGCTCTATCAGGCCAAACGTCTCGGCCGCAATCGCTCCGAGTTGGCTGAAACCGATGCGGGCGCTCTGGCGCCTGACGCCAGCGCAAATTCCGCCGCGGGTGGTCCGGCCGCCCTGACGCGATCTTCTTCCGCCGCCACCCAGCTCCAGCGGTCACGCGTCCGTTGAATAAGAGACATCGCCGTCGCGATCGAGGAGCCGCGGCATCGCCTGTAAAACCTAGATCGCCCGGGCCGGCGGCTCAAACGCGGCGTGTTCGCGCGCCAGCACGGCATTGGCGTCGAGCGACCAAATCGGCACCGAGACGTCACCGGGGATGCCGCCCGAGATTTGCAGCGAAAGGTAGCGCAGGCAGCACACGCGCAGGAAGGAGGTGAAGTTCTGAACCTCGCCGCGGGCTTCGGTGACTTCATCGTAGAGTTTGGTGATCAGCTGGTTGATGTTCATGGCATCACGCTGACCGATTTCGCCCAGCACCTGCCAGAACAGATTTTCCAGCCGGATACTGGTGACGACACCGTGCAATCGCATCGATCGGGTGGTGGTCTCGTAGAGGGTCGGGTCGGCGCGAACGAATATCTTGCACATGAGCACCTCGGCTATCCCGGCGGTTGGCAGTGGTGAAAGCCAAGCTTAGCCGCGTCACCGCCGCGCCGCCACCTCTTTCCCGTCAGCGGATCCGGTGAAGCGCCTGAGCTTGAATGCAGACGGCGCGCGCGCGTAGTAACGGGTTATTACGCCAGCGATATAGCGCTGTGTTTGATCGGCGGAACTTCAATCAGCGCGGCGGTAGCAATGGGTTGTTACCCGCCGCGCGATGATCCGGCCTAGCCTGGCTTGGCCCGAACAACGGGCAGACGAGGCCCATGGTTGCAAAATCGTCGGCTGAAAAATCGCCGGCTGCAAAATCGTCAGGGCAGGAACAACGGGAGCAAGGTCCATGAATCCAAAAACAACAGCCATTGTGTTGATCGAATACCAGAACGACTTCACCACCCCGAAGGGCGTCTTTCATGACGGCGTCAAGGGTGTGATGCAGTCGAACAACATGCTCGCCAACACCGTCGAGTTGGTGAACAAGGGCCGGGAAGCCGGCGTGACCGTGATGCATGCGCCGATCAGCTTCGCGGAAGGCTACGGGGAACTCACCGGCAACCCCTATGGAATCCTCAAAGCGGTGGTCGACAACAAGGCGTTTCGCAAGGGATCGTGGGGCGCGGCGATTGTCGACGTGTTGAAGCCGCACCCGGAAGACATCGTGATCGAAGGCAAGCGCGGTCTCGACACGTTTCCCAGCACCAATCTCGATTTCATTCTGCGCAGCAAGGGGATTCAGACCGTCGTGTTGGGCGGCTTCCTGACCAATTGCTGCGTGGAATCGACCATGCGCAGCGCCTATGAACGCGGGTTCGACGTCATCACGCTGAAGGACTGCACGGCGGCGCTGAGCGAGGAAGAGCAGAACATGGCGCTGGCGCACAATTTCGGAATGTTCTCACGGCCGATGAATCACGACGAAGTCCTGAAGCTCCTGAGCTGAGCCTGTCAGGGATATGGGTACCAAAGGGGCGGCGCGAGCCGCCCCGCTGCCCGACTTACAGGATCGGCACGCCCGACGAAAAGTCACGGGACGAGAACAGGGAAGCGTTGGCGGCTGAATCGCTGCCGCCGTGGCGGGGATCGACGAGCGCGAAGCCGATCATGAACAGCATGATTGCAGCGACGAATGCGACGACCGAACATTCAAAGCTCGATATCGAAGATCGCCGGGCATTTTGGCTGACCGCTGAATAGGCGAGAGGCGCTGGCATGGGACACTTTCCAATGGGTTGGCGTGGCGTCTGTTGTGCAAACCCATGCTCGCGAATGGGGCTGCGGTGCTGATTTCAGGCCACGATTAGCACGCGCCTCCTCTGACCGAATGTGAACGGGATCATATCTGGCGAGAAATACTTCCATCGAAACGAGAATTCCCGCGAGCGACTGACTTTCGTCAGCACGCAAGCCCGCGATGCCTTGGCTCGATCAACGGATCGTCTGGATGTCGTCGGTCTGATCGGCGGCGGCCTCGCCGGGCGCCATCGCATCTTGCAAATCGATCATGTTTCGCCCGGATCGTGCGGCGGCTGGGACCGGCGTTTTTGTCTTGGAGGTTGTCGTCTTGGAGGTTGTCTTGGGGTTGTCCCTGGGGGCATCAATGCTAGAGTTGACTTTCAAGTAACTCATCCATTCCGGACAAGCATCGATGTTCGACCTGAGCCAGCTCCGTTGCTTTGTGACCGTCGCGGAAGAGCTGCACTTCGGCCGCGCCGCGGCACGGCTCAATATGACCCAGCCGCCGCTCAGCCGGCAGATCCAGGTGCTGGAGCACATTGTCGAGGCGACGCTGCTCGATCGTACCAGCCGTTCCGTTCAGCTGACCCCGGCGGGCCGCAGTTTCCTGCCCGAGGCCAAGCGCATTCTGAAATTGGCGGAAAGCGCTTCGCAGGTGGCGCGCCGGATCGCGATGGGAAAGGCCGGATCGATCAAGATCGGCTTCACCGCCGCGGCGGCCTACGGTTTCCTGCCGGAATTGATCGCCGCCTGCCGCGTGAAGCTGCCGGACGTCGATCTGTCGCTGAAGGAAATGGTTTCGGGCGATCAGCTTGAAGCGCTCGCGTCCGGCCAGATCGACGCCGGATTGCTGCGACCGCCGATCGCGCGTGCCGGATTGTCGTCGGTGCGGGTGGTGGCCGAACGCCTCCTTGTTGCCGTGCCGGACGGCCATCGCTTCGCCGCCGCCACATCGCTCAATCCCAGGGATCTCGATGACCAGCCCTTCGTGATGTATTCGCCCTATGAGTCCCGGTATTTTTACGAGCTGCTGGTCACCCAGTTTACGCGGGCGGAAATCCTGCCGCGCTATGTCCAGCATCTCAGCCAGATTCATTCCATTCTCGCGATGGTGCGCGCCGGCCTCGGCCTCGCGATCGTGCCGGAAGCCGCCGCCGGCCTGAATTTCAGCGGCGTGCAATTGCGCCCGCTGCGGCTACGCGCCCCGGCGCCGGTCGAACTCTTCCTGGTCTGGCGGCGAGACGACGAGAACCCGCTGCTGCCCTCGCTGATCGACATTGCCGGCGGCCTTGCGCCGGCTCATACCCAGGAAGACTGAGAAGATTGATGCATATTTGGTATTGTTCGATCCAGTAATTGGCTTGGACTGGCATCCATCCGCTCCCTAGAAAGAACGGGAACAAGCGCTTCGCCGGGGTTTCGGCGCCGCTTTTCCCCCGAACGCCTTTGACCAGGAGCGACTGCACCATGAGCAAGATGACCCCGCATGAAATGGCCCGGCACATCGGCGGCGGCCTGCTTTCCTTCCCTGTGACCCCGTTCAAGGCGGATTACTCGTTCGACGAGGCGACCTATCGTTCCAATATGGACTGGCTCTGTGGCTACGAGGTCGCGGGACTATTCGCCGCCGGCGGCACCGGCGAGTTCTTTTCGCTGACGCCTGCCGAGGTCGCCAGGGTCGTCGCGGTGGCCGTCGACGAAACCAAGGGCCGCACCCCCGTTCTCGCCGGAACAGGCTATGGCACCGCCCTCGCAACGGAGATCGCGGTCTCGGCGGAAAAAGCCGGCGCCGATGGCCTGCTGCTGCTGCCACCCTATCTGATGCATTCGGAGCAGGAGGGTCTTGCGGCGCATGTTGAAGCGGTCTGCGCGTCGACCAGGCTCGGCGTGATCGTCTATAACCGGGATAATGCGATGCTGAACGAGGACACGCTGGCGCGGCTGTGCGACCGCTGCCCCAATCTCGTCGGCTACAAGGACGGCGTTGGCGATATCGAGCTGATGACCCGCGTCCGCGCCCGTATCGGCGACCGCCTGACCTATGTCGGGGGATTGCCGACGGCGGAGACGTTTGCGCTGCCCTATCTCGACATGGGCGTCACCACCTATTCATCGGCCGTGTTCAACTTCGTGCCGGAGTTCGCCACCGCCTTCTATGCCGCCGTCCGCCGCCGCGACCACGCGACCATTGACGCCGGGCTGAAGAATTTTATCCTGCCGCTGATCGCGATCCGTAACCGGAAGAAGGGCTACGCCGTCTCGATCATCAAGGCGGGCATGAAGGTGATCGGCAGGGATTCCGGACCGGTACGTTCGCCGCTGACAAATCTGAACGAAAGCGAGACCGCCGAGCTGGCAGCCCTGGTTGCCAGCCTGCCGGGCGCGATCGCGGGCAATCGCCAAGCGGCTAAACAAGCGGCTGAATAAGAAGCGGCTGAATCGCAGGCCGGACCGGGCCTGCAGCGGGAGGACAAGGTGATCCAGGATTCTGTGCGCTCCGGCTTCTCCGGCGCGCCAAAAGTGACCGGAATGCAGGTTATCCCGGTCGCCGGCCGTGACAGCATGCTGCTCAATCTGAGCGGCGCGCATGCGCCATTCTTCACCCGCAACATCGTCATCCTCACCGACGATTCCGGGCATGCCGGCGTCGGCGAGGTCCCCGGCGGCGAGAAGATCAGAAAGACGCTCGAAGATGCCCATGACCTGGTCGTCGGCAAGACGATCGGCGGCTGCAACAATATTCTTGCAGCCGTTCGCGCGCAGTTTGCCGATCGTGATTTGGGCGGACGAGGCAAGCAGACCTTCGATCTACGCGTCACCATTCACGCCGTGACAGCCATCGAATCGGCGCTTCTTGATCTGCTCGGCCAGCATCTGGGCCTTCCAGTCGCGGCCCTGCTCGGCGAAGGCATCCAGCGCCAATCCGTCGAGACACTGGGCTATCTCTTTTATGTCGGCGACCGTCACAAGACCGATCTGGCCTATGCCGACGGCGCAGGCGCCGAGAACGACTGGTTTCGGCTCCGCCACGAAGTGGCACTGACCTCGGATGCGATCGTGCGCCTCGCCGAGGCGACGCACGACCGCTACGGCTTCGCCGATTTCAAACTCAAGGGCGGCGTGCTGCGCGGCGAGCAAGAGATCGAGGCGGTGACGGCGCTTGCCAACCGTTTCCCGAAGGCGCGGGTCACGCTCGACCCCAACGGCGCATGGTCGCTCGATGAGGCGATCCGTCTGTGCAAGGGTATGCAGGGTATTCTGGCCTATGCCGAAGACCCCTGCGGCGCCGAAGACGGCTTTTCCGGCCGCGAGATCATGGCGGAATTCCGTCGCGCGACCGGCCTGCCCACCGCGACCAACATGATCGCCACCGATTGGCGTCAATTGTCGCATGCGCTGCGGCTGGGCGCCGTCGACATTCCACTCGCCGACCCGCATTTCTGGACCATGCAGGGCTCGGTGCGCGTCGCTCAGACCTGTCGGGACAACGGCCTGACCTGGGGCTCCCATTCCAACAACCATTTCGACATTTCGCTCGCCATGTTCACGCATGTCGCGGCCGCCGCGCCCGGCAGAGTGACCGCCATCGACACGCATTGGATCTGGCAGGATGGACAGAACCTCACCGCGGATCCATTGCAGATCCTGCGCGGCAAAATCGCGGTTCCCGACCGCCCGGGTCTCGGTGTGGAGATCGACCGGGCGGCTATTGAAGCGGCGCATAAGCTTTACAAGACACACGGGCTCGGTGCCCGTGACGATGCATTGGCCATGCAATTCCTGATTCCCGGCTGGAGTTTTGACGACAAATCCCCTTGCCTCGTGCGCTGACACGGTTCGCCAGCGATCAATCGGAGAAATAAAATGAACGCCGTCCTGAAGAATTATGTCGCCGGCGAATGGGCCGCCGGTGCAGGCATCAGCCGCAACGTCAATCCGTCGAACACCAAGGACATCATTGGCGAATACGCGAAGGCCGATTCGGCGCAGACCTTGCAAGCCATCGCCGCGGCCAAGGCGGCATTCCCCAAATGGTCGCGCTCGACGCCGCAGGAGCGGTTTGATGCGCTCAATCGCATCTCCACTGAGATCCTTTCGCGCAAGGACGAACTCGGCCATCTCCTGGCGCGGGAGGAAGGCAAGACGCTGGCCGAGGGCATCGGCGAGGTCGCGCGCGCCGGACAGATCTTTGCGTTCTTCGCCGGCGAGGCCCTGCGCCTGACCGGGGAGAAGGGGGCTTCGGTACGTCCCGGCCTCGACGTCGAGATCACGCGCGAAGCGGTCGGCGTCGTCGGCCTGATCACGCCCTGGAACTTTCCGATCGCGATTCCGGCGTGGAAGATCGCGCCGGCGCTGTGCTTCGGCAATACGGTGGTTTTCAAGCCGGCGGAGATCGTTCCGGGGTCCGCCCACGCGCTCTCGGAGATCATCGCGCGCTCGGGTATTGCGGCCGGCGTCTTCAATCTGGTGATGGGATCGGGCTCGGTGGTCGGCCAGACCTTGATCGAGCATCCCGACGTCGCCGCCGTGTCCTTTACCGGTTCGGTCGCAACCGGCCGCAGGATCGCGCAGGCCTGCGTCGCCTCCACGCCGATGAAGAAATTCCAGCTCGAGATGGGCGGCAAGAATCCGCTGGTCGTGCTCGACGACGCCGATGTGAAAGTCGCGGTCGAGGCCGCCGTCAACGGCGCGTTCTTTTCCACCGGCCAGCGCTGTACCGCGTCTTCCCGGCTGATCGTCACCCAGGGCATTCACGATCGTTTCGTCGAGGCGCTCACCGAACGCGTCAAGGGACTGGTTGTCGACGATGCCTTGAAGACGGGCACTCATATGGGTCCGGTGGTCGACCAGAACCAGCTCGATCAGGACATCAGCTATATTGGGATCGGCAAGGACGAAGGCGCCAAACTGCACTGGGGCGGCGAACGGCTCAATCGCGAAACGCCCGGCTTCTACCTGCAGCCCGCGATCTTTACCGGCGCCACCAACGCGATGCGGATCGCCCGCGAGGAGATTTTCGGTCCGGTCGCCAGCGTGATCGCGGCCCGGGATTACGACGAGGCGCTGGCGATTTCCAATGACACCGAATTCGGCCTTGCGGCCGGCATCTGCACGGCAAGCCTGAAATATGCCTCGCATTTCAAGCGCAACAGCGAGGCGGGCATGGTGATGGTCAACCTGCCGACCGCCGGCGTCGACTACCATGTGCCCTTCGGTGGCCGCAAAGGATCGAGCTACGGCGCGCGCGAGCAGGGCGCCTACGCACGCGAGTTCTACACCATCGTGAAAACCGCCTACACCTATCCCGGCTGATTTTCGACAAAGGGAGCGCGTCGTGACCGACAATTCGCAACACAATGCCTACGAGCCGCGCTACATCCGGCTCGACCCCAACGACAATGTGGCGATCGTGGTCAACGATCTCGGGCTGCCGGCCAAGAGCCGTTTTGCCTGCGGTCTTGAGCTGCGCCATTTCGTGCCGCAGGGCCACAAGGTCGCGCTTTCAGATATTGCGCAGGGCGCGCCGATCCGCCGCTATAATGAAGTGATCGGAACCGCGGCGAAGCCGATCCTGGCGGGCGAGTGGGTGGACGAGGCGCGCATCAGCATGCCGACGCCGCCGGAGCTGGACAAGCTCGAACTCGCAACGGCCGTTCCGGCGCCGCAGCCGGCGCTGGAAGGCTACACATTCGAGGGCTTCCGCAACCCCGACGGTTCGGTCGGAACCAAAAACGTGCTCGCGATCTCGACCAGCGTGCAATGCGTCGCCGGCACGCTTGAGTTTGCGCTCAAGCGTATCAAGGCGGAACTTCTTCCGCTGTATCCCAATGTCGACGACGTCGTCGGACTGACGCACAATTACGGCTGTGGCGTCGCCATCACCGCGCCGATGGCGGTGGTGCCGATCCGGACCTTGCAGAACATCGCGAAGAATCCGAACTTCGGCGGCGAGGTCATGGTGGTCGGCCTCGGCTGCGAGAAACTCGTCCCCGAACGGTTGCTGCCGCGTGGCGAAAGCGACGCCGTGGTGCGCATGCAGGATGAGGCTTTCGATGGCTTCGGCGCCATCATCGATGCCATCATGGAGATGGCGGACGCGCGGCTGAAGGTGCTCGACTGCCGCCGTCGCGAAACCTGTCCCGCCGCCGACCTTGTCGTCGGCATGCAGTGTGGCGGCTCCGATGCGTTTTCCGGGGTCACCGCCAATCCCGCTTTGGGCTTTGCCGCCGACCTCCTGGTCCGCGCCGGTGCCAGCGTGATGTTTTCCGAAGTCACGGAAGTGCGCGATGCGATCCATCTGCTGACGCGCCGCGCCATCAACGAGGACGTCGGCCGCGCGCTGATCCGCGAGATGGATTGGTATGACACCTATCTGGCCAAGGGCGATGCGGACCGCAGCGCCAATACCACGCCGGGCAACAAAAAGGGCGGCCTCGCCAATATCGTCGAGAAGTCGCTGGGTTCGATCGTGAAATCCGGCACCAGCGCGATCGTCGACGTGCTGTCGCCGGGCGAACGGGTGCGCAAGAAGGGCATGACCTTCGCGGCCACGCCGGCCTCCGACTTCATCTGCGGCACCCTGCAGCTCGCTTCCGGCATGACGTTACAGGTGTTCACGACCGGGCGCGGGACACCCTATGGGCTCGCCGCCGCGCCGGTCATCAAGGTGTCGACGCGCACCGAACTCGCGCGCCGCTGGAAGGATCTCATCGACTTCGACGCCGGCCGCATCGCCACCGGCGAAGCGACGATCGAGGAAACCGGATGGGACCTGTTCCGCCTGATCCTGGACGTTGCCTCCGGCCGTACCAAGGTGTGGGCCGACCGCTGGGGCATTCATAACGATCTGACGCTGTTCAACCCGGGACCGGTGACCTGAATGACCAAGGTCGCGCTGTCCGGTGCCGAAGGACAACTCGGGCAGTTTTTGCGCCCACGGCTGCTCGCGCAGGGCGTCGACCTGCGCTCCGCCGGCCGCCACGCGCTCGAGCCGCTGCGTCCCGGCGAGGATCTCGCGCATGGCGATCTGCGCGATCCTGAGAATGTCGACCGGTTGCTGCGCGGCGTTGACGTTCTGATCCACATGGCGGGCACCAGCGTCGAGCGGCCATTGCCCGAAATCCTCGACAACAATCTGGTCGGGTTGCACGCGGTGTACGAGGGCGCGCGGCGGCATCGCGTCAAGCGCGTGGTGTTCGCGAGCTCGAACCATGCGATCGGGATGCACGAGGTGACCGAACGGCTAGGGCTCGATTGTGATTTCCGCCCCGACAGCTTCTATGGCTTGAGCAAGATGTGGGGCGAGGGCCTGGCCCGGCTCTATTGGGACAAGCACGGCATCGAGAGCGTCTGCGTGCGGATCGGCAGCGCGGTCGAGCGGCCGACCGAACTGCGCCACCTCTCTACCTGGTTCGGCCTCGAGGACCTCTTGCAGTTCATCCAATGCTGCATCCGCACGCCGGATGTCGGCTTCGTCACGGCCTGGGGCGTGTCGAACAATACCCGCAGCTACTGGACGCCGACCGGCTGCGCGCGCCTCGGTTACGCGCCTAAGCAGAATGCCGAAGAGTTCGCGGCCGAGATCCTGCGCCAGCCGAATCCGCTCGACACGATCGGTCAACGCTATCAAGGCGGCAGCTACGCGCGCGCCGACTACACGCCCCACGATCAACGGCCGCGCGACGGCTGACAAAACCTGACCAAGAGAACAGTTCAAAAAAACCAACCGCCGGGAGGATCCAGATGACAACCTCAGACTTGCCAGCCTTCACCAAGGCTTCGACGCACTACCGCTGGGTGATCTGCGCCTTGCTGTTCCTCATCACCACCATCAATTACATGGACCGCAATATCCTCGGCGTGCTCAAGCCGACGATTCAGAACGACCTGCATTTCAGCGAAACCGATTTCGGCAACGTCATCTTCTTCTTTTCGATCGCCTATGCGATCGGCTACGCCGGCATGGGGTGGCTCACCGACAAGATCGGCATCCGGCTCGGCCTCGCCACCGCCGCGATCCTGTGGTGCCTGGCTTCCACCGCGCACGGCATGGTTGCCTCCGTCACCGGCTTCATCTTCGCCCGCATCGTGCTCGGCCTTGGCGAAGGCGGCAACTTCCCGACCTGCATCAAGACCATCGCCACCTGGTTTCCGGTGCGCGATCGGGCGCTGGCGACCGGCATTTTCAACAGCGGCAGCAATATCGGCGCGATGCTGGCGCCGCTGATCGGCGCGCTCGTCGTCAGCCTGTCCGGCTGGCAAGCCGCCTTCTACGTTACCGGCGCGGTCGGGCTGGTCTGGGTGGCGTACTGGCTGATGAGCTACCGCAGCCCCGCCGAACATCCCCGCGTGTCGCCAAGCGAACTCGCCTATATCAACAGCGACCCCGAAGTCGCGAGCGAAAAAGTGCCGTGGGCGATGTTGCTGACCTATCCCGGCACCTGGGTCTATATCATCGGCGCCGTGCTCACCAATCCGGCCTGGTGGTTCTACAACAACTGGGTGCCGAGCTTCCTCAACAGCAAGTTTCATGTGTCGCTGTTCGCAGTGGGATTGCCGCTGGTCCTGATCTATTTGCTCACCGATGTCGGCTCGATCGCGGGCGGCTGGATCTCGTCGACCCTGATCAAGCGCGGCATGGACGTGTTCCCCGCCCGCAAGATCACGCTATTGATCTGCGCGGCCTGCACCTTGCCGGTGTTTATGGCGCCGCAGCTCGACAGCATGTGGACCGCGGTGGTCCTGATCGGCATCGCCATGGCCGCGCATCAGGGATTTTCCGCCAATTTGTTCACGCTGGTCTCGGACACCATGCCGCGCGGCGCGGTGGCGTCCGCGGTCGGGCTCGGCGGCGGGATCAGCTCGCTGGTCAGCGCGTTTTCGGCCGCGGCCGTCGGTCGGGTGCTCGATGCCACCGGGAACAACTACACCGTGGTGTTCTTCGTCTGCGCGGGCGTCTATGTGGTCGCAACGACGATCATCCACTTCGTGCTGCCGCGCACCCGGGCTTCGATGGTCACCGCCGACGTCGCGCTGGCGCCGGTGAGCTGAGGTTGGTTCGATCGACGCCTGTGGGGCCGCGCTGCCCCACAGGCCGGTGCTCCGAATGCGCCACCATGACCGGCGACCTCATTCGAAGGTCTGATGTCAACGACCTCCGCCGCGCAGCAATTTTCTTGCTGGCTCCCCGCAACGGGTATTGAATGAACCTCGAAGCCCGACACGCTTCCAATCAAAAAATGGCATAACCACAACATCAGGGAGGCCTCCATGGCTGCTATTCAAATGGCTGCTATCCAATCCCGACTGGTTGCCTTTTCCGCGGGCGTGGCCTTGCTCATCGCGACCAGCAGCGGCGCGCTAGCGCAAAAGAAGTATGATCCCGGCGCCACCGACACCGAAATCAAGATCGGCAACATCATGCCCTATAGTGGACCGGCATCCTCTTACGGCGTGATCGGCAAAACCGAACAGGCCTACTTCAACAAGATCAATGCCGAAGGCGGCATCAACGGCCGCAAGATCAACTTCATCAGTTATGACGACGGCTACAGCCCGCCGAAGACGGTCGAGCAGGCGCGCAAGCTGGTGGAGAGCGACGAAGTGCTGCTGATCTTCAATGGGCTCGGCACCCCGCCGAACTCGGCGATCCAGAAATACATGAATATCAAAAAGGTGCCGCAGCTGTTCGTCGCCACCGGCGCCACCAAGTGGAACGATCCGAAGGATTTTCCGTGGACCATGGGCTGGCAGCCGAGCTACCAGAGCGAAACGCAGATTTACGCGAAGTACATCCTGAAAGAAAAGCCCAACGCCAGGATCGCCGTTCTCTATCAGAATGACGATTACGGCAAGGACTACCTCAAGGGCCTCAAAGACGGCCTCGGCGCCAAAGCTGCGTCGATGATCGTTGCCGAGGAGAGCTACGAGACCACCGAGCCGACCATCGACTCGCACATCGTCAACCTCAAGGCCAGCGGCGCCGATGTGTTCGTCGACCTGTCGATTCCGAAATTCGCGGCGCAGGCGATCAGGAAGAACGCCGAGATCGAATGGAAGCCGCTGCACTTTCTGAACAGCGTGTCGAGCTCGATTGGCGCCACCATCAAGCCGGCCGGGTTCGACGCCGCGCAGAACATCATCTCATCGGCCTACCTCAAGGATCCGACGGACCCGCAGTGGAAGAATGACGCCGGGATGAAGAAATTCAACGCCTTCCTCGACAAATACTATCCCGATGCCAACCGCAACGACGCGTTCGTGGTGTACGGCTATACTGTCGCGCAGACCATGGTGTATGTGCTGCAGCACTGCGGTGACAATCTGACGCGTGAAAACGTCATGAAGCAGGCTGCCAGCATCAAGGACCTGGAACTGGGCGGCTTGCTGCCCGGCATCGCGATCAGGACCAGCGCGACCGACTTTGCTCCCATCCAGCAACTCCAGTTGCAAAAGCTTCAGGGCGAAACCTGGCATCTGTTCGGGGACATCATCAGCGCCGAGGTAGGTGGCTAGCGCAGCTATCGCACCGACACCTGCAAACATCAGCGCGCCAGGGCATTGGCCCCGGCGGGCCGTGGCTCAAGATCGGATTGCTGCTGCGCCACCCTGAACACGCCGAATTGTCGTTGTCCGGTCTGCGGCTGGCGACGGGGGAAGAAACATAGGCCGACTATCGGTCTTCCCATACAACCTGTCTTGAACAAGTTTTACTAAGTGCAGCGTCAAATTATTTTCGTTCAAGATAATTTACGGTCTCGTAGTCGGGTCTGCCGGATTTGTCGGTAAAATGAGTCTTCGCGTCCACCTGCAGCTCTTTGCCGTCGCGAATCGTCAGTAACCTTAAATCCCGGATTCCACTGAACTTGAATGATGCCTGTGCCGGCATTGGCGGCCGGCGTTTCAGCTGTACCCCAATCGCAGTCCGTGGGGGTGCACTTACCCCAAATATGAACGATCGCTTTGTCCAGGCGCTGCTCTATATCGATCCGACTAATATCTGCCATTGGATTCTTGTTGATCCACACACCTTCAAAATCTGCGATGGTGTAACTTCCAGTGTGTGGCGCGCACCAGGGAAGAGAAATCCCGAACAGGCAGGTGAGTGACTGGGTCTTGTTGATGACGGCGGTCAACGCGTCGATCAGTCCAGCCACAGCGAAAAGAGACGCTGTCAATATGGCTATTCGGCCAGCGGCCCTGTTCGATTTTGGAATAGCATCGGGATCAGCGGGCATTTGACTACCTCGGTGAGTCGTCCGTGCCTTTGCTATGCTGGTGCGAACCTTCGATTGTGCCGAGAATATCATTCTCCCACAAGTTTATCAAATGGGATGGTGCTACTCGCTGCCCGCGGCGTGATAGACCTCGCGTCCGCCGACCCAGGTCGAGAGCGCCTTGATGTCGCGGATCGCCTCGGGTTTCGCGGTCAGGAAGTCGTCGGTCAGCACCGCGAAGTCGGCGAGCTTGCCGGGCTCGATCGAGCCCCTCGTCTTGTCCTCGCCGATCAGCCTCGCGTAATTGATGGTCACGAGCCGCAGCAGCAGCGGGCGCGAGGCGATCTTCTGGTCCGCGCCATACACGCCGTCCGAAATCGTGTCCCGGCTGGCCATGTGGTACAGGTTCCAGAACGGATTGAAGGGCACCACCGGGCTGTCGGTGCCGCCCGCGACCAGCAGGCCCGCGTCGAGATAGGTCTTCACCGGCGTCACCTCGCTGGCGGTTTCCCATCCCCAATACTTCTTGAGCACCGGCGCGGCCAGATAGAGATGATCCTGGGCCGAGACCGCCACGTCGAGCTGCTTCAGGCGCGCGACCTGCTCGGGCCGCGAGACGAAGGCGTGCTCCACCGACCAGCGCTTGCCCCTGATCGACGAATCCTTGTCGGCCGCCGCATAGGCGTCGAGCACCTCGTCGAGCGCCGCGTCGCCGACCGCATGGGTGATCACGTGCCAGCCCTTGCGGTTCAGCTCGCGCACCACATCCGTATAGGCATCCGGCGGCGACACCGTCACCCCGGTGAACTTGCCGCCCTGGCCGTAGGGTTCGAGATAGGGCTTGGACAGATGGCCGCCCTCAAATCCGCCATCGACCATCAGCTTCACCCCGTCGACCCTGACCCAGTCGTCGCCGTCGCCCTGGCTGACGCCCCAGGCTTCGATCGCCTTGCGCGCGGCCTCGGCGGAACGCAGGCCGAAGCCCGGCATGTAGACGGTCCAGCGCAGGGTCAGTCTGCCCTCGGCTTCCGCCTGCTTCATCAGGCGGTAGGCTTCGACCATGTCACCTCTGTAGGCGCCGGGGATGCGCAACGCGGTCATGCCATAGGGCGCGACCGCCTTCTGGGTCGCGAGAATATCTTCCAGGCTTACCGGCTTCGGGCGCGGCAGCGTCACCAGCTTCCTCGCCTCGTCGAACAGTTCGCCGGTCAGTTCGCCGGAGGGTTTGCGGCTGATCTGTCCACCCGGCGGCACCGGCGTGTCGGCGGTGATGTTCCACTTCTTCAAGGCAGCATTGTTCAGGATGTATTCGTGGCCGCCGCGCACCAGCACCACCGGTTTGTCGCCGGCGGCCTGGTCGAGCTCCTCGGCGGTGGGCAGGCGCTGCTCTTTGAGTTGCGCCTCGTGCCAGTCGGAGTTGGAGACGATCACCGCTTCCGGTGCGGCCGCCGCTGCCGCGTTGGCGACCGTCGTCAGCAACTCGCCCAGCGTCCGCACATGACTGAGGTCAACGCCGGGACCGCCGCCCTCATTGTGGAAGTGGTCGTCGGTGATCCCCGGCGAAACGAAGCGGCCCATGAGGTCGATGACTTTGGTCTGCGGGCCCACATAGCCCCGCATGGCATCGCTGGTCCCGGTCGCGACGAAGTGGTCGCCCGTGACCGCGAATCCCTGAAACACCTGATCCTGCGCGTCGGCGCTGAACACCTTGCCGTTGACGAAGACGATATCGGCGGACGCGATCGCCTCGGCGGCGCGAGCGGGGCTCGCCAGAGTAAGTGCCAAGACCGAGCCGATCGCGAGTTTGGTTCGCAGCTTCATTGACTGTCCTTTTTTTGAATGGAGGCGGCTGACGACAGCTGCTCGCATCTGACACCAGTAGCAGAGCGGCTAGCTCATCCAAAGCCGGCGTTGCGCTGTGGACCATCGGCGATTTAACCATGGGAGGTGCTTCGCCGCCCATCCCTCTCATGTTTTGAATGTTCCCGCTTACGGCCCCGTGTTACCGACACTCGCCTTGGAACCATTTCGTGCCAAATCCGTTTGCCGGGGTAGCGTGGGAGTACGTATGGCTGGCAGCAAGAAAAACGAGCGAAACCTTTACGAGAGCGAACGTAATTTTCGTCTCCTTGTCGAGGGCATCACCGACTACGCCATCTATATGCTGGATCCCAAAGGCCACGTCACCAACTGGAACCGGGGTGCGGAGCGCATCAAGGGCTACCGGGCCAAAGATATAGTAGGCAAGCATTTTTCGGTTTTCTACACCCCGGAGGATCTGGCGGCCGATCTTCCGCGACGGGCGCTGGAAACAGCCCTAAAGGACAAACATTTTCTCGCCGAAGGCTGGCGCGTTCGAAAAGATGGCACCCGTTTCTTCGCCTCGGTCGTCATCGATCCTATTTTCGAGAAGCGCAAGCTCGTCGGCTTTGCCAAGATCACCCGCGACATCACCGAGCGTCAAAACGCGCTTTCCGATCTGTCGAATAGTGAAAACCAGTTCAAGACACTTGTCGGTGGCGTGACCGATTACGCCCTCTACATGCTTGATCCGACCGGCGTGGTCTCGAACTGGAACGCCGGTGGCAAACGCATCAAGGGCTATTCCACCGAGGAAATCGTCGGCCAGCATTTCTCGCGCTTTTACACGCCTGCCGACCAGGCCGCGGGAAAGCCCGCCAGAGCGTTGAAAACTGCCGTGGAAACCGGACACTATGACGAGGAGGGCTGGCGCGTTCGCAAGGATGGCTCGTTTTTCTGGGCGAGTGTCGTCATTGATCCGATCCGCAACGACGCCGGTGAGCTGATAGGCTTTGCCAAGATCACCCGCGACATCAGCGAACGCAAGCAAGCGCAGGAAAGACTGCTTGCGATGCAACGGCAACTCGCCGAATCGCAGAAATTCGATGCGCTCGGCCAGCTGACAGGCGGCATCGCGCACGACTTCAACAATCTCCTGATGATCATTTCCGGCAGCATTCACACCATCCGAAAAGATATCACAGGCGAAAAAGCAGTTAAGGCCCTTCAATCCATTGAAGGCGCTTCGCAGCGCGCCGCCGCACTGACACGCCAGTTGCTCACCTTCGCCCGGCGGCAAAACCTGCAGCCGCAATCCATCAAGCTGACCGAGCGCCTCGATGTGCTCCGGGAAGTTTTGAACAGCGGACTCGGAAGCGCCGTGTCACTGATGATCGATGTCGCGGACGATGTCTGGAATATTGCCGTCGATCCCAATGAATTTGAGATAGCGCTCGTGAATCTGGTCGTCAACGCACGGGACGCAATGCCGGAAGGCGGTTCGCTGATTATCAGCGCGAAAAACATTCCGGAAAAGGATCAGGTCGCGATATCCGTGGAGGACACCGGTGTGGGAATTCCGGACGACATCGCCGCCAAGGTGTTCGATCCGTTCTTCACCACAAAGGCGGTCGGAAAAGGCACGGGCCTTGGGCTGTCCCAGGTGCACGGCTTCGCGCATCAGGCCGGAGGAACCGTCGGAATCAGGAGCATCCTCGGCAGCGGCACCACGATTACCATGTGCTTGCCGAGGGCGGCCACGCCACTGACACCCGACCATGAACTGGCGTCTTCAAAGGGCAGCGGCACCGTTCTGCTGGTGGAAGACAATCCTGAGGTGGCAACAGTGAGCATCGGCTTGCTTGAACAACTTGGCTACACCGTGCGCTGGGCGGCCGATGCGTCAGCGGCCTTGGCGGAGTTTGAAAAAGACGGCATCGACATCGTATTCAGTGACATCGTGATGCCGGGGAAGATGGACGGGATTGGATTGGCCAAGACCCTGCGCGATAAAAATCCCAGAATCCCCATTCTGCTGATGACAGGATACAGCTCGTCTACCAACGAGGTAGGTTCGCAATTTCCGATCCTGCGCAAGCCCTACCAGTTACATGAGCTGAGCCGCGAGCTGCAGAAACTGGCTTGATGTCTGAGTTTGAAGAAGACGCCAAGGTGTCGGATGCGAGAAGCTCTCGCGAAATTTTCAAGCCAACCCACGCCGCTGATTTGCCCGTCGGGCTGTTGCCGCTGTTGCGCGCGGATCGTGTCCAGCCCCTTTCGAAAAAATATTTCTCTTCGCCGCTGACCCAAATCACTTCTTAATTCGCAGCTGTCCCGTCCCGATCAGAGGGGCGTTTCGCGATCGTCACGGACGCGGGGCGGGATGCGGTGGACGCGGCGGCGCCTTTGACGAACGGCGCGGAAGCGGACGGCGAAGTCGTGTGGTCCTGACGCCCCGACGCTGGCGTCAAGCTCGGCGCAGTAAATTGCGCCGGGTGACGGTGACAACAAAGCCCGGTCACCGGGGAGATCACGAAGGAAACCGTTAAAACCATTGCGCAGGGAAGGCCGGGCGTTCCGGCGAACCTGTGGCTTCTACCCCTGTGCTTTTTGTTGCACGGGCAGAAATTTCAGCACAACTCGGGCGCATCGCGCCGCGAGACTCAACTTGTCATGCCCGGACTTGATCCGGGCATCCATCCTTTTTCGTAAAGAGTCTTTCGAAGAAGATGGATTGCCGGGTCAAGCCCGGCAATGACAGCCTCCATATCTGTTTTTGACTGGGCTGTTTGAAATTCGAATCGGAAATCAGCGGCTCCGGGACCGAACCCTAGAACCCGAAGAACTTTTCCCGCAGGGCGTCCTCGTATTTCTCTTTCGCCGCTTTGACCTTGCTGCGCAGGTCGTCCTCCTCGAAATGCGCCGCCTCCCACTGGTCGACTTCGGCAATATCGTGATTGACGGAAGCCAGCGCTTCCTCCTTGCGAATGGCCACGACCCAGGCTTCTACCGCGTCCTTGTAGGCGGCCTGCAGCGTGTCGAGTTCTGGATGCTCACCGCTCATTTCAAGCTCCTAAAAATGCTGGGGATCTCAATCCAGCAGCTTATAGGGGCCGCAAATGAACAAACGACGACATCGCCGGCACGGCTCGGGACCAAGTCTGTTATCGACCAAGTCTGTTATCGGCCAAGTCTGTTATCGGCCAAGTCTGTTATCGGCAACGCCTCAGGAAACGGCCGGCAGCATCCGGGCATGGCGGCGGCGGATGGTCATGATCCGCATGGTGGCGTAGCCGATCAGGAACAGCACCGCCTTGCTGACGACGGCATAGATCGACATCGATGCCGACCACGTCACGCCACCACCAGATTGAGGGCCGCGGAAAAGAACATCAGCCCGGCCCAGGCGTAGCCAAAGATAATGGCGATGTCGGGCACGAACTCTTGGGCGACCGGCGGCAGATAGCGGTTGATCCATCCCGGCTTCAGCATCACGATGCCGACGATGACATAAATCACGCTCGGTTTGACCATCACAAAGCGCGGGTCGTCGGTGATCAGCGTGACCGTGCCGGCGCTCAGCACCACAAACAGGCTCATCCACTGCATGGTGTCGATCGGCTGCCGGCGCGCGATCTGCCAGCCGATCTGGACGGCGCCCAGCGCCATCGCGAGCAGAACCGACAGCGTGATGTTCCCGGTCAGGAGATAGAGGACCAGGAACAAGAACGTCGAGGCCATGTCGAGCAGCAGCAATTTTCCCGCGTCGAACAGACTCTTCATGGGATGCGGCGCTCCTCTGCCGCGCCGGCAAGGTTACATCCGCGATCATGTGCTGGCGAGAGGTCTTCGTCGGCGCCGCGTCCGGCGACGGCTCAGGACTGCCGAAAGCCCATGCGGAACGCGCCCCAATGGCGGCCTCGGACGCGGATCGGCGATGAGAGGTCCTTCATCAGCACGAAATTGCCGCCGCCCATGTCTCTTCGGTAGGTTTGCAGCAGGAACGGCTTGGTGTTGGCCGCGACCTTGTGCACCGCGCGATCGTTGAACAGCCGCCGGTTGCGGCAATTGGCGTTGTTCCAGACGGGGTCCGGACCCTGCGGCAGGCGATAGTTCGGGTTATGGGTCGGAAGATAGCCGCCCTTGGCCCATGCGACGCAGAACACGATGCGGGGATCGGTCTTTTGAATCGGATCCTGGATCGGCGGCAGGATGCGGTCGGTGAAGGCGACATAATCGGTGAGGTATTGCTTGGGATTGGTGCCGGGGATTTCGCGGTATTTCTCGTCCATCAACTGATCGAGGCTGATGTCGCCGCGTTCAACGGCGGTCTCGAAGGCCGCGGCAATCCGTTTGGCGGTGTCGACCACGATGCGGATCAACGGCGCGTCCGATGTCTCCACGCCACTGTCGGCGATCAGCGCGATCAGGCCCTCGGACAAATCGAGCAATTTGGCGACCCGATCGTCGGCGTGCTTCAGATCGGTCGACGACAGGTCGACGCCCTTGGCGAGGTGGCCGAGTTCGTCGATCACCATGTCGCAATGCGCGAGATTGGAGGTCGCCGCCTTAGCGACCCCGTCGATCTCCTGGCCCACGGCGGTGAAACCGTCCTGCACGCGGATGATGATGCCCTGAATCTGCCCGGCGCCTTCGCCGGCGTTCTTGGCCCGCAGCGAGGCGTCGCTGCTCTCGCCGATCAGACTGCCGACCTGGCCGTCGAGATCGCGAACGGTATCGCCGATCAGATGCGTTGCCTGCCGCGTCGCTTCGGCAAGGCTCTTCACTTCGTTGGCGACCACCGCGAAGCCGCGTCCCGCCGCACCGGCGCGGGCGGCCTCGATGGTCGCGTTCAGCGCCAACAGGTTGGTCTGCTTGGCGATCGCCTCGATCGAGCCGGATACCTTGGCCACCTGCGCCAGCGCGGTTCCGACCGCGCCGAGACGGTGCTCGATGCGGCCGACCGCCTCGATCAATTCGGCGATATGCTGCACCGCCGTCTCGACCGCGGCGCGCGACTGCATGATCTCGCCGACGGCGGCCGAGGAGGCGGTTTGCACCGCGCGCGACGCGGTGGCGATGTTGTGATTGGCGGAGACCATGGTCTCGGCGGTCTTCTGAAGATGCCCGAAGCGGTCGGCCTGGGTGACGACCCGGCCGGCGACTTCCTGCAGGTTTCCCGCAACATCCGCGAGCTCGACGCCAAGGCCGCCGATCCGGTTCGACAACTGGTCGACCAGACGTTCGCTGTCCGAGGGGATGGCCGCGTCCGGCTTGGTAGGCTGCGCAACCGACATCGTTGCAATTCTCCGGTAGCTAGACGAGAAGACTGATTGGCAACACGTAATTACAAATGTTGTTTAAAGCTTGTAGGCCGTCCGAAAACCGCCCCAGTGCCGGCCATTGACGCGGATCGGTACGTCGATCTCGCGCATCATCACGGTTTTGCCGTTACCCATGTCGCGGGCGTAGCTCTGGATCAGATAGGCGCGCAGATTGCGTCCGGCGGCAAGGCCCGCGGCGTCGTTGAAGATCCGGCGGTTACGGCTGTTCGCGGTGTTCCAGGCGACATCGCCAGGACGCTGCGGATGGGAGTAGATCTTGTTGTGCACCGGCAGATAGCCGTTGCGGTCGATCATCACGCCGAACGCCATGCGCGGGTCCTTGGTGAGGAAGGCCTCCTGGAACGGCGGCAGCGCGCGATCCGCCCAGTCGAGAATCCGGGTCCGGTGCTGAACCGGATTGGTGCCGGGGATTTCGACGTAATCAGTGTCGAACATGTCGTCGATGGAGATGGCGCCGCTCGCTACTGCGCCTTCGAAGATTTTGGTCAGCGCGGCGCCGGCTTCCATGGCGCGGGTGACGGCTTCGGTGTTCTCGTCCTGGATCGACCAAAGCTTGTCCTCGATTTTCTCGCGAAGCTCGGCGTCCGGCGCCTCGAACCTCGCCTGCACACCCGCTTTGGAACGTTCAGTGAGGCGAATCTTGCAAACCCCGACGCTCTCCAGCGTGGCCGTGAGGGTTTGGTTCAGCGGCAGCGTCTCGGCATCGGGACCGCAGATCAGGATGCTGTCCTGGCAAATCTCGTAGACCGGTGCGGCGATCGCGCCGCGCGGGGTCTGGATTTCGATTTTGAGGCTGCACGGCATCCGTTGGTTCTTGCGCCGCTCGGTGCGCCCGTCCTGCCCCAGCAGCACCGCGCAGCGGGTTTTCAGTTTCTGCGCGAATGTGGTGACGGCGTTGCCGGCGCTCGCGACCCGTTCGCCATGCGCTTCGGCCTCCTTGGCCGCGCTGTCGATCTCGGCGGCACTGTCGCCAACCGAGACGATGAAGTTCGAGGTGGTCGCGACATTGTCGGACATCTCGCTGGTCGCTTTGTTCTGCTCCGTCACCGCGCCATTGACGTTGTCGAACACCGGCCGGATCGCCTCGATCGCCTGCGAGATACGCTGCACCGCATCGACCGAGCCTGCGGCATCCTTCTGCAGGGCGTCGATCTTTTTGGTGATCTCTTCAGTGGCGTTCTGGGTCTGCACCGCGAGCGCCTTGACCTCGACGGCGACGACGGCAAAGCCGCGTCCGGCTTCGCCGGCGCGGGCCGCCTCGATGGTCGAGTTGAGCGCCAGCAGCGTGGTCTGCCGCGCGATCTGCGCGATCAGATTGACGACATTGCCGATCGCGGCCGAGGATTCCTTGAGCCGGTCCATCGTCAGGCCGGCTTCAGTGGCGGCGGCGGCGGCCTGGTCGGCGAGCTTGCCGGCGTCGCGCACCTGCGCTCCAATGCCGTCGGCCGACTGGGTGAACTTGTCCGCGGCCTGCGAGAAGGTGGTTGCGGTCGATTGCGCGGCGCTGGTGCGTCCGGTGAGGGCGTCGGTGCGCTGGCGAATCGTGGAGAGCGTCGTCGCCGTTGCTTCGGCGCCGCCGGCGACCGAATTGGCCGCGCGCTCGAGCTGGCGGATCATCGCGCCGAGTTCGACCTCAAGCAGCTCGAGGATTTGCCTGGCGGAATCGTTGTCGGACGCGCCGGAGGCGTCAGCGACGACGGCCGGCGCTGGCGGCGGCGCGATGGCCGGCGCAGCCGGTTCCGGTGGACGCTTTCGAAACAAACCGAACGCCATGGGCTCTCTCGGGAACATGAGAATGAGACCGGTATCCTCTCACGCCGTTGTGAACTCATGGTTAATAATTGCCTCACATACAGGCAATTGGCACTACCGAAATACCAAAAATCCCTCCAAATCTTTGATTTTGCCGGTGCCACGGCCTATAACGCCGCGCTTTCCACCAAAACCCATCCCGGACGAATCCCGAAAGAAATCGCATGGCCGGACATTCCCAGTTCAAGAACATCATGCACCGCAAGGGCCGGCAGGATGCCCAGAAGTCGAAGTTGTTCAGCAAGCTGGCGCGGGAAATCACCGTCGCCGCCAAGCTGGGCCAGCCCGATCCCAGCATGAATGCGCGGCTGCGGGCCGCGATCATTTCCGCGCGCCAGGAGAACATGTCGAAGGATTCGATCGAGCGCGCGGTGAAGAAGGCCAGCGGCTCCGAGAGCGAGAATTACGATGAAATCCGCTATGAGGGCTATGGCCCGGGCGGGGTCGCCGTGATCGTCGAGGCGCTCACCGACAACCGTAACCGCGCGGCGTCCGACATCCGCTCCTACTTCACCAAGTCCGGCGGCAATCTCGGTGAAACCGGTTCGGTCGCGTTCATGTTCGATCGCACCGGCATCATCGAATATGACGCCAAGGTCGCATCCGACGATGCGATGCTGGATGCGGCGATCGAGGCCGGCGCCGATGACGTTTCCTCCAGCGAGAACGGCCATGAGGTCTATGCCTCGCAGGAGACCTTCCGCGACGTCGCCAAGGCGCTGGAGGCGAAATTCGGCGAAGCCCGCAAGGCGGCGCTGACCTGGAAGCCGCATAACACCGTGCCGGTCGACGACGAAACCGGCGAGAAGCTGCTGAAGCTGATCGACCTTCTCAACGAGCATGACGACGTGCAGAATGTGTTCGCCAATTTCGAGGTCTCGGACGCGCTGGTCGCCAAAATGGGCGGGTAGGATTTTCGTCATTCCGGGGCGATGCAAAGCATCGAGCCCGGAATCTCGAGATTCCCCGATGTGCAATGCACATCTGTGGTCTGGTGCTAACGCACCATCCCGGAACGACGGAAGGAGAGTTCTGCCGCTTTCGCGGGGTATGACGGTTGATGATGAATGGCCCGCGCTAGGCTTGAGACTCCGGCATGGTGTAAAATAACCCATGACATCTCAGCCGATTCGCCAACCCGTCCGCATCCTTGGCATCGATCCGGGCCTGCGCCGCACCGGCTGGGGCGTGATCGAGATCGACGGTAACCGGCTGATATTTATCGGCTGCGGCTCGGTGGAACCGCCGGAAGGCCTGCCGCTGGCGAGCCGGCTGCTGGCGATTCATGAGGGCCTCGCCGCCGTTCTCGGCGATTTTCGTCCTGCTGAAGCCGCGGTCGAGCAGACCTTTGTCAACAAGGACGGCGTCGCCACCTTGAAGCTCGGTCAGGCGCGCGGCGTGGCGATGCTGGCGCCGGCGATGTTCGGGATATCGGTCGCGGAATACGCCCCGAACCAGGTCAAGAAGACGGTTGTCGGCGCCGGCCATGCCGACAAGAACCAGATTCTGATGATGTTGAAGATCCTGCTGCCGAAGGCCGAGCCGAAATCTCCCGACGCCGCCGACGCGCTCGCGGTCGCCATTACCCATGCCCATCATCGTCAGAGCGCGGCCCTGAGGCTGAGGGTGGTCGAGGTATGATCGGCAAACTGAAGGGCCTGATCGACAGCTACGGCGAGGATTATGTGATCCTCGACGTCGGGGGCGTCGGTTATCAGGTGCATTGCTCGGCGCGCACGCTGCAGGCGCTGCCCTCGATCGGCGAGGCCGCGGTGCTCTCGATCGAGACCTACGTTCGCGAGGATCAAATAAAGCTGTTCGGCTTTCGCAGCGATATCGAACGCGAATGGTTTCGGCTGCTGCAGACGGTGCAGGGCGTCGGCGCCAAGGTGGCGCTGGCGGTGCTCTCGACCTTGCCGCCGTCCGATCTCGCCAACGCGATCGCGCTGCGCGACAAGGCCGCGGTGACGCGCACGCCGGGCGTCGGCCCCAAGGTGGCCGAGCGCATCGTCACTGAACTCAAGGACAAGGCGCCGGCCTTCGCCAATGTCGATCCAGCGCTGGTGCATCTGTCGGGCGCTATCGATGACGAGCGCGCGCCGCGTCCGGTCACCGACGCGATCTCGGCGCTGGTCAATCTCGGTTACGGTCCTCCGCAGGCGGCCGCCGCGATCGCCGGCGCCTCGCGGATCGCGGGGGAAGGTGCCGGGACCGCGCAGCTGATCCGGCTCGGGCTGAAGGAATTGGCGAAGTGAGCGTGGGCGCAGCACTCCGCAGCTTCGGGCGCGTGATCGGGATCGTCCTGATCTTTTCGATCGTGGGGCCGCTCGCCTTCGCGACGCTGATCCTGCTGATTGTGGCCGGGTTCAGCGCACCGCTGCTGCAGATCGCTCTGGCCTTTGTCCATCTTGACGGGTTCAGCACCGTGGTTTCGGTCGCGTTGTGGCTGCTTGTGGTCGCGACGTGGCTGGCGTCGTTTCCGCCGTCCGCGGTGGCTGGCTGCATTTTCGCATTGATTGCGGTCTATGCCGGCGTCAATGCGGTCTGGATGGCATGGCTCGCGGTGGCGCTTGCCATTATCGGTGTGATCGTGCTCGGCGTCTTTATTATCCCGGATGAATCATCGGCGGTTATCCTGCCGAGCGCCCGATCGGCCGGTGAGACGCTGTCCTTGTTCGCTGTGCTCTCCGTATTGGCGATACTGCCGACGACCCTGTGCTGGTGGCTCGCGAAGCCGCTGCATCGTGCTAACATCGCCGCATGACCACGCCCTCCCGCATCGTGACACCCGAGCGCCGCGTCGACGATGTCGGCGACACCGCGCTGCGCCCGCAACTGCTGTCCGAATTCGTCGGCCAGGCGCAGGCACGCGCGAATCTTTCGATCTTCATCGAGGCCGCGCGCAAGCGCAACGAGGCGCTGGACCACGTGTTGTTCGTCGGTCCTCCCGGCCTCGGCAAGACCACGCTGGCGCAGATCGTGGCGCGCGAACTCGGCGTCGGCTTTCGCGCCACTTCCGGGCCTGTCATCGCGAAGGCCGGCGATCTCGCGGCACTGCTGACCAATCTCGAAGAGCGCGATGTGCTGTTCATCGATGAAATCCACCGCCTCAGCCCCGCGGTCGAGGAAGTGCTCTATCCGGCGATGGAGGATTTTCAGCTCGACCTGATTATCGGCGAGGGACCGGCGGCGCGCTCGGTCAAGATCGAGCTCGCAAAGTTCACCCTGGTCGGCGCGACGACGCGCGCGGGGCTATTGACCAATCCGCTGCGCGACCGCTTCGGGATTCCGGTGCGGCTGAATTTCTATACCGAGGAAGAACTCGAAAAGATCGTCACCCGCGGCGCCCGCGTGCTCAAGATCGGCATGACGCCCGACGGCGCCAACGAAATCGCCCGCCGCGCCCGCGGCACGCCACGCATCGCCGGTCGTCTGCTGCGGCGGGTGCGCGATTTTGCTTCCGCGGCGGACGCCGCCTCGATCGACCGCGCCATTGCCGACAACGCGCTCAGCGCGCTTGAAGTCGACGCCGCCGGGCTTGACGCCATGGACCGGCGTTATCTCACCACCATCGCGATGAACTACGGCGGCGGCCCGGTCGGCGTGGAGACCATGGCGGCGGCACTGTCGGAGCCGCGCGACGCGATCGAGGATATTATCGAGCCGTTCCTGATCCAGTGCGGTTATCTGCAGCGCACCCCGCGCGGCCGGCTGTTGACCTCGCATGCGTTCCGTCATCTCGGTCTCGCCGAACCTGCGCGCGATCCGGCGCAGTTTGGGTTGTTCGGGCAAGGTGAGGACGGGTAATGGAAACCGGCACGATCAGGGTTGTTGCGGCACTGATACGCGATGCCGCGGGCCGGGTGCTGCTGGTGCGCAAGCGCGGAACCTCAGCCTTCATGCAGCCCGGCGGCAAGCGCGACCCCGGCGAAGACGATGTGGCGGCGCTGGCGCGCGAAATCGCCGAGGAACTCGGGTGTCGCATGGTTCGCGACTCGATCCAGCCGCTCGGCGAGTTCGATGCCGTCGCGGCGAATGAGCCGGGATGGCGGGTTCACGCTTGCCTGTATGGCATCGACGTGACCGGCGATATCGTGCCGAACCGCGAGATCGATGCGATGATCTGGATCGACCCGGCTGCGCCGCCCGATATCCTGCTGGCGCCACTGACCCGCGACCATGTCCTGCCGCTGGCCTGCCGCCCCTCGATGGCGTGATCCGGCGCAACTCGGATTGTTCGGCGGCGATGACTGACGCGCTCTGCTGACTTTCTGCACAAACGCACCCCAATTCAGCTGCAATCCCTGATTAAAAAGAGGATGCATCACGATTAACCATTTCATGATCTCACGCCGACATTTTTTGCGCTTCCTCGCTGGCTTCGGCGCATTCGGTGCGTCAACTACGGCATACGGAGTCGGCGTTGAACCTATGCTGCGGCTTCGGGTCGCGCGGTATGATATCCTGCCGCCGCAATGGCCCGCCGATTTCCAGCTCAAGATCGCCGTCATCGCCGATCTTCATGCCTGCGATCCCTGGATGACGCTGGAGCACGTCGAGGCGATCGTCGATCGTACCAATGCGCTCAACGCGGATATCATCGTGATGCTGGGCGATTACGTGGCCGGGCATCGTCGGGTGACGCGTTACATTCCAGCCACCGAATGGGCGTCCGTGCTTGGCGGATTGAAGGCGCCGCTCGGTGTCCATGCGATTCTCGGCAATCACGACTGGTGGGAAGACAATATCGTGCAGCGTGCGGGGCAGGGGCCAACGCGGGCGCGGCAGGCGCTCGAAGCTGCGGGAATTCCAGTTTACGAAAATGACGCCAGGCGCCTGACCAAGGACAATCACGCGTTCTGGCTGGCCGGGCTTGGCGATCAACTGGCTTATCTGCCGGCCAGCCGCTTCCGGCCGGTGCGGCGCATCGGTGTCGATGATCTTGCCGCCACACTTGGAAAGGTCGCCGACGATGCCCCGGTCATCTTGCTGGCGCACGAGCCTGACGTCGCGATGCGCGTACCGGCGCGGGTCGCATTGCAGCTCTCGGGGCATACCCATGGCGGCCAGGTGCGATTATTCGGATGGTCGCCGGTGGTGCCGTCGCGTTACGGAAACCGGCTGGCCTATGGCCACACGCGGGTCAACTGCGACGTCATTGTCTCCGGCGGCCTTGGCTGCAGCTTCATGCCATTCCGTCTCGGCGTTCCGCCCGAAATCGTGCTGGTGACGCTGGGTGGACCACCTTCCACCATTTCGTAGCCCGTCAAAATCGTAATGACGATCGCTGAACCATCTGGTTGGGCTTGGCTTAGTTTCAGCCCTCAATGAGCCAGCGTTTTCGCCGCACCGAACAGCACCCCCAGATCGTATTGCGCCTTGTACAGCGGCGAGACCTCCTTTTCGAGGCCAAGCAGCGCAATCACCGCGGTTTGCGCCGAGCGCACCGAATATTCGACGGTGAACACCACGTCGTCGGGGATCTCGCAATATTGGCCGATGAAGGCGAGGTTGGTGGTGCCGGGAGGTTTGACCGGCGGCCGATCACCCTGGACGCGCGGCATGAATTGGCTGGTAATGTAAGGCATCATGCAGGGGATGCAGTTCGAAGTCTTCAGGATCAGGTCTTTCTGCGCATCGAAACGCAGGTGGCCAAGCAGTTCGATCATCAGCTCCTCACCGCTGCAATCCGACATCTTCTTCTTGACGAAGTTGCCGACCTGGTCGACGAACAGGCCGTAGCCCCAGAATACCTTGATATGATCGGGCTGGCCGATGAAATGCGGCTGGGCGGCGAGCACCACCGACATGAGCCAGTTCGAATCGGTGAAGGTAACAAGGCCGCCGGTACCTGCGACGTTGCCGGTGAATTTCTCCATCAGCTCGAAGAAGGTCGGATCGCGCATCGTCACCGTGAACGACAGCCACTTCGATTCATCAATCTTGCCGTTGAATGCCGAAGGCCGGCCGAATTCGGAATGCTTCGCGGCGAGCTTCTCCCATAATGTCCATGATCCATCGGTCTTGCCGTCCTTGTCGTGGAGCGTGGCCGGCCGCGTCATCGAACCCAGGCTTGCCGCGGTGGTCATCGATCCGTTGGTGACGAACACCAGATCGTCGGCACCGACGGCGATCAGCTCGGGCTTGCCGTCGCGCAGACAGTGCAGCCGCTCGACGCCCTTGCCTTTCGGACCGTAGACGAAATCGAGATCGGTGACGGCGGTGCCGGTCTGAAAGACCACGCCGTGGGCCTTCAACCAGGTGGTCACCGGCAGCACAATGGAATCGTACTGATTGTAGGGTGTGCGGCGAACGCCGCCGAGCGTATGAATACGGGGAAATTCCTGAATGAAACGGTGCAGATAGCGTTTCAGCTCGACCGCGCTGTGCCAGGGCTGGAAGGCAAAGGTCGTGACCCACATGTACCAGAAATTGGTGGTGAAGAATGACGGAGCGAACACGTCCTCGATCCGCTTGGCTCCGAGGGAGGCTTCCGACACCGCCATGATCTCGATCAGGTCGAGCCGGTCCCGGTTCGAAAATCCCATGTTGGAGACGTCGACCTTTTCGCCGCCCCGCACCAGCCGCGCGTTCGAATGGGGGATGTGCTTGTCGTTGAATTCATGGATCTCGTCGCTGACGGATTTGGTCGGGTCCGTCAGCGATGGAACGAACGACAGCAAATCGAAAGTGCAGGTATAGGCCTCGTAGGTGAACATTCGGCCGCCACGGATGACGTAGCCGTGATCAGGCGAGCCGCTCCCGTCGAGGCTGCCGCCAAGCTGCGGGGTCTCTTCGAAAATGCGGATATTGGCTCCCTTAAGACCGCCGTCGCGGATCAAATAGGCTGCGCTGGCGAGCGATGCGATGCCGCTTCCGACCAGATAGGCCTTGGTTTCGCTCCGCTGCGCGGCACCATCGGTGTTTGCCATGAGATTCGCCTTTTTTGGATGCGGGCCGCGCTGCCGATAAAGCGTGCCGTGAAGCGCACGGCGGGCGTTCGCGATTGGCTTGCTGGATATCCCGTAGGGACCACGCCGGTCTTGACTTCGATCAACGTTCCAGGCGCGACTAGTCCCGGCGATCCGCCGGAGAATTGACGCGGGGCGTATTGCCAGGGCATGTCACGATCGATTGTTCATTTCGGGGACGGCAGGTGCAAACAGCTCATCTTGACGGCGTGATCCGCGATGGCCGCCATACCATGCAGATCCGGGTCTATTACGAGGACACGGATTTTTCCGGCATCGTCTATCACGCCAATTATCTGCGCTTCATGGAGCGCGGACGGACCAATCATCTGCGGCTGATGGGCGCGGAGCAGCACGCATTGTTTGCCGAGGCGCAGGCGGAGACGCCGGGCTTCGCCTTCGTGGTTCGTTCGATGCAGATCGATTACCTCAAGCCCGCGCGGATGGATGACGTGCTCGACGTGGTGACGTGGCCGGTGATGGTGAAGGGCGCCTCGATCACGCTGGCGCAGGAGGTACGGCGCGGCGAGCAGGTGCTGGTGAAGGCGCAGGTGCGCGTCGCCTTCATCAGCGAGGGCAAGGCGCAGCCGATTCCGAAAGCGCTGCGAACCCTGATGAAGGCCGATCAGGTTTAGCTATCGGGCGATAGGCAACGCGCCCTCGACTCATGGTTCGATGGCGCTACATTGCCGGCCGCATCGATAGAAGAGGGCCCGCCATGTCACGTCCCCCGTTTCCGCCGTTCACCCGAGAGACCGCCGCCCAGAAGGCGCGCATGGCCGAAGACGCCTGGAACTCGCGCGATCCCGAGCGCGTCGCGTTGGCCTATACGGAAGACAGCCGCTGGCGCAATCGCTCCGAGTTTTTCGAAGGCCGCGCCGCGATCGTGGCGTTTCTCACCCGCAAATGGAGCCGGGAGCACGAATATCGCCTGATCAAGGATCTCTGGGCGTTCGACGGCAACCACATCGCGGTGCGGTTTCAATACGAGTGGCACGACGATGCCGGGCAGTGGCATCGCTCCTACGGCAATGAGCAATGGGAATTCGACGCGGCCGGCCTGATGCGCCGCCGCGAAGCCAGCATCAACGATATCGCCATCGCGGAAAAAGACCGCCGCTTCCACTGGAGCGCGCCGGGGCCGAGACCGGCGGATGTTGCGGGACTGGGCGAGAGCCCGTTCTGATCGGTGTGCTGTGCCCGGCGTTTGCCTAGAACGCCACGCCGATACGAATTCCGCGGCGCCAAACGATGTGGCTTTTCTTTCTGACGCCGCCATAGAGGAATTCGAAACGGTCCGGCACCGCGCCCAGGCCGTAGATGTCGAGACAGGCGCCGCCGGCGGAATAGTCGACGACCCTGCAGGTCATGGCCGGCAATTTCGGGCCGACAATGATCTGGCCTGTCCGGGACATCTGCCCCGACGGAGC
This sequence comes from Bradyrhizobium sp., assembly GCF_050014615.1. GTDB lineage: Bacteria > Pseudomonadota > Alphaproteobacteria > Rhizobiales > Xanthobacteraceae > Bradyrhizobium. The sequence goes on from NZ_JBEKCZ010000017.1 coordinate 49,501, forward strand.
AACTCTTTTGTATAATCGCGGCTGTGTCATCTGCTGGCTCCGGCGCGTCATGACCGATGCTGCCCGCGAAAGTTTGACGATCGGCATATCGCCGGGACATAAACTGAAGAAAGCTTGCGGAAAAAACGAAGTATTAAGTATGGAGCAGGGGTGAAATACGTCGTCTTGATCAACGGGACGCCGCCTGGCGGCGCCCCGCGCTTGGATGGGGTTTACGCCGCCGCCTTGTGGCGTGCGAGTTCGGCCTGGTACAGCTTGAACTCCTCGGCGACGGCTCTGGCGATGCTGGGCCGCGCGCGCAGCCGCTCGTAATAGGCTTTCACGGCGGGCCATTTCGCCAGTTCGATCGGCGGCGTCGCCATGGTCCAGTTGATGACGGTGACCAGATACGCATCGGCGACGCTGAAATGGTCGAGCAGGAATTCCCGGCCTTTGAGATAGTTCTCAAGGTAGTCGAGTCGCGACAGGCCTTTGCCGAGGATGTAGGTCTTCACTTCGGGCGGCGCGTTCCGGTCGAGCACCGGCACGAATAATCCCTTGTGCAGTTCGGTGCCGATGAAACACAGCCATTGATGCAACCGGCTGCGATCCATGCCGGGTCCAGTCGAGATGCCGGCCTGTGGGAAGCGGTCGGCGACATATTGCAGGATCGCGGCGTTCTCGGTGAGAATTTGACCGTCGTCGGTGCGCAGTGTCGGCACCAGCCCGAGCGGGTTCACCTCGCGAAAATTGGAGCCGTCGTTCTGCACCACCTTGGTCTTGGGATCGACCTCGAGATAGTTGGCGTCGGCGCCGGCTTCATACAGCGCGATGCGGGTCGCCAGCGAGCAGGCCAGCGGCGAGAAATACAGGTCCATTTGTGCCTCCTTGGCGGTTTCGGTTCGGGTTGGCGAACCATGGTTGATTTTTATACTGTTCCGCATAATATAAACCCGGTCAAGGGATTATTTGCGAAATGGTACAAAAAAGTAAAAAGCGGCCGGCGAAAGCCGATGCAGCCGCCGCGCCGAAGCGCCGCGGCCGGCCGCGCGCCTATCAGCCGGAAATTGCGCTCGGCAAGGCGCTCGATCTGTTTCGCAAGGATGGTTTCGCGGCCACGTCGCTCGACGATCTCAGCGCCGCCACCGGCATGAACCGGCCGAGCCTTTACGCCGCGTTCGGCGACAAGCGCGAGCTCTACATCAAGAGCTATGCGCGCTATCGCGCCGATGCGCGGGCGGCGATGATCGACATCTTCAGAGAGGAACTGCCGATCCGCGAACGGCTGCAGCGGATCTACGCGGTGGCGCTCGATATCTATCTCTCCGGTGAGGCCGGTCCGCGCGGCTGTTTCACGGTGATGACGGCGGCGTCCGAAGCGGTGGCCGATTCCGATATCCGCGCCATGGTGCTGGAGGGATTTTCCGAACTCGATAAAGCCTTCGCGGCCTGCTTCCGCCTTGCCAGGGAAAAGCGCGAACTGCCTGACACCGCCGATCCCGTGGTGCTGGCGCAACTCGCCTCCGCGACCCTCCACACCATCGCGATCCGCGCCCGCGCCCGCGTGCCGCGGAGGGAATTGGAGGCGATCGTGAAGGGCGCGATCGATCTGATGGTAGGCGCCTAGCTCCATACGTCGTCCCGGCGTTCGCGGGGACGACGATAAATACAACGTCTGCCGCTAATACCCACGCCCGGGATCGACCACGTTCTCCAGCGCGCCGCCGGCCTCAAAGCGTTCGATCTGGCGCGCCACATATTTCGATATTTCGTCGGGGTCGGTGTCGGCCGCATTGTGCGGCGTCAGGACCACTTTGGGATGGGTCCAGAACCGGCTGTCGGCTGGCAGCGGCTCGATGGCATAGACGTCGAGCGACGCTGCGCCGAGCGTGCCGTCGTCAAGGCACGCCAGGATGTCGGCCTCGTTTTGCAGCCCGCCCCGCCCGGCATTAATCAAGACCGGCGCGCCCAGCGGGCTGTTGCGGTTGAGCCTCGCGAACAGTCCACGATTGAGAATGTGTCGTGTGTCCGGCGTGAGCGGCAGCAGACAAACCAGGATATCGGTCGCCTGCAGAAACGCATCGATCTGGGTGCTGCCGTGAAAACATTCGACGCCGGCAATTTTCTTCTCGCTTCGGCTCCAGCCCGATACTCGAAAGCCGAGATGCCGAAGCGCCTGCGCCGCGTCCGAACCCAGTGTGCCGAGGCCCATGATCCCGACCGAAATGGCGCCGGCCGGCCATTGAGACGTCGGTGCCCAGCGTTTTTCTTGCTGGCAGGCCCGCAGGTACGGTTCCTGCCGATGATGCATCAGTACGTGAAGCACGACATATTCCGTCATCCGGGCGGTGAGATCGCCGACCGCGACGCGAACCAGCGGCACCTTGGGCAGGCTGGTATCCGCCATCAGCGCGTCGACACCCGCTCCCAGATTGAAAATGACGCGCAGATTTGGAAATGCCGCAAGCTCGCCCTGGGCCGGCTTCCAGACCGCGGCGTAGTGGATTTCGGCGGGGTTGCAATCGGCATCGGGCAGCCGCCAGACGCGCCGGTTGCCGCACACCTCGTCAAACCGGCGTTTCCAGCGTTCCGGCGACCAGTTTTCAGTCCCGCCATGCACCAGCAGAGCGAGCGCGCCTTTGTTCATTGGATTTTCGCCTTATAATCGCTGATTGCAGGCGACATTACCGGCCCGCGCCGACCATGCAAAATATTTCCGCTGGGCGGTCGGCTCCGCGGCTGTTGGTTCGTCTTCCAGTGCAACAGGGATTCTTCCGCATGCTTTATGCCATCCTTTGCTACCATGATGAGGACTTCGTCGGTTCCTGGACCCAGGAACAGGACGCCGCCGTCATGCAGAAACTTAGCGTCGTGCAGGACAAATTGGCCGAACAGGGCCGGCTCGGCCCGGTCGCGCGGCTATTGCCGACGACCTCGGCGACGACGTTGCGGAAAGAAAATCCGCCCTTGGTGCTCGACGGCCCCTATGCCGAGACCAAGGAACAACTGCTCGGCTTCTACGTCGTCGATTGCAAGAATCTCGATGAGGCGCTCGATTTTGCGCGCGACCTCGGCGCCGTCAATCCCGGCGGGGCCTACGAAATTCGCCCGGTCGGGGTGTTCACGCCCGGGAGCATTCCGACGTGACCGATACCGCCTGGATCGACGGCGCGCTGACCTCGGCGCGTCCCCAGGCGGTCGGCGCGCTGCTGCGTTATTTCCGCAATCTCGATACCGCCGAAGAAGCCTTCCAGAACGCCTGCCTGCGCGCGCTGAAGAACTGGCCGCAACACGGACCGCCGCGCGACCCGGCGGCATGGCTGATCATGGTCGGGCGCAATGTCGCGATCGACGAGGTGCGCCGCCATCGCAGGCAGGAGCCGCTGCCCGGGGACGAGGCGATCTCCGATCTCGAAGACGCCGAGGACGCGCTGGCCGAGCGGCTCGACGGCTCGCATTATCGTGACGACATTCTGCGGCTGCTGTTCATCTGCTGCCATCCCGATTTGCCGGCGACCCAGCAGATCGCGCTGGCGCTGCGCATCGTGTCGGGGCTGACGGTGAGGCAGATCGCGCGCGCGTTCCTGGTCGGTGAAGCCGCGATGGAGCAGCGTATCACCCGCGCCAAGGCGCGCGTGGCCGACGCCGGGATGCCGTTCGAGACGCCGGGCGCGGCGGAGCGCGCCGAGCGACTCTCCGCCGTCGCCGCGATGATCTACCTGATCTTCAACGAAGGCTATTCCGCCAGCGGCGATACGCTTGAGGCTCGCGCGCCGCTGTGCGAGGAAGCCATCCGCCTGGCGCGGCTGCTGCTGCGGCTGTTCCAGAGCGAGCCCGAGATCATGGGCCTGACCGCGCTATTGCTGCTGCAGCATGCCCGCTCCGCGGCGCGCTTCGATGCCGAGGGCGCCTTGGTGCTGCTCGACGATCAGGATCGCTCGCTGTGGAACCAGAAGATGATCGCCGAGGGCCTGGCGCTGATCGACAAGGCGATGCGGCACCGGCAAAGCGGGCCGTATCAGGTTCAGGCGGCGATCGCGGCTTTGCATGCCCGTGCCGCAAAGCCCGACGACACCGACTGGACCCAGATCGATCTGCTCTATGGGGCGCTCGAAATCATGCAACCATCGCCGGTGGTCACGCTGAACCGCGCCGTCGCGGTGTCCAAGGTGCGCGGCGCAGAAGCGGCGCTGGACATGATCGAGCCGCTCGGGCCGCGGCTTTCGAATTATTTCCATTTCTTTGGCGTGCGCGGTGCGTTCCTGATGCAGCTCAACCGCAATGAAGAAGCCCGCGTGGCATTCGACCGCGCCATCGCGCTGGCCAATACCTCGGCCGAAGCCGCCCACATCCGGATGCATCTCGACCGGCTGATCCGCGACAGCGCGCCGGGCGGGTCCAGTATCTCAAAAAAATAATTGGTTCCCTGTCGGATCGGGCCTGTCTCGTTCGTCTCTAAGGCATGACAGTTTGCTGAAGAGGGACGAGCGATGAACATGCAAACCATCCAGTTTTTATTCCTGCTGTTCGACGTTATCATCAGGCTGGCGTCATGGCGGATGGTCACGGCAACGATGGACCGGATCGGCTATGGTGCGAGCAAAAGTCTTGCGCGGAGCCTGCGCGCGTTGGTGCCGCTGCGGAATTGATGGGCCTGGCTGATAATAGCGAAGCGGGAGCGTCCCATGTTTGAGATCATTGCCATCGTTGCTATTGTGCTTGCGATCGCCATCGCGATCGTGCTGATCCTCGCCGCGGCCAAGCCGGACACGTTCAGTGTCCAGCGCGGGGTCGCCATGAAGGCGCCGCCGGAGAGAATCTTCGCCCTGATCAACGATTTTCATCAATGGGGAAGCTGGTCGCCGTGGGAAGCCAAGGATCCCGCGATGCAGCGCAGCTTTAGCGGCGCCGAAAGCGGGAGAGGTGCCGTCTATGCCTGGGATGGCAACAAGAATGTCGGCTCCGGCCGTATGGAAATCCTGGATGCGTCCACGCCTTCGAAAATCATCATCAAGCTTGATTTCTTCAAGCCGTTCGAGGGCCACAACACGGCCGAATTCACCATGCTGCCGCAGGGCGATGCCACCAGCGTCACATGGGTGATGCATGGTCCCGCGCGCTTCATGTCGAAGCTGATGCAGGTGTTCCTGAATCTGGACACGATGATCGGCAAGGATTTTGAAGCCGGCCTCGCCAACCTGAAACGACTCACCGAAGCATAAGTCGCCGTGTTCCGGATGCGGGACGCGACATCACGGGCACGTCAAGAGCACCACGCGTTGTCCAGGATTACCCAAGGAGCAAGCGATGCAGATCAATCCCTATCTGTTCTACGACAGCAATTGCGAAGCGGCATTCAAGTTCTACGAGAAGGCGCTTGGTGGCAAGATCGAGATGATGTTGAGAAATGAGGAGGCCCCGGCCGAGATGCCGTCGCCGCCGGAACGCAAACAGAAAATCATGCACGCCAGGATTTCGATCAATGGCGCGATATTGATGGCGTCCGATGCGCCTCCCGAACGCTTCAACAAGCCGCAGGGCTTTGCGGTCTCGCTGACGGTCGACGACCCCACCGAGGCCGAGCGCAAGTTCAAGGCGCTGTCCGAGGGCGGCAGCGTCAATATGCCGTTCGGCAAGACCTTCTTCTCCAAGGGCTTCGGCATGTGCGTCGATCAGTTCGGCATTCCCTGGATGGTCAATTGTCCGGCGGAGATGTGACCGCGCTTTATCGGCATGCCGGATAAAATGCGTTGAGTTCGCGCCCGCGCAACAGCAGCAGGCGCGAAGTCAGTCCGCCGCGCTGGCGAATCCAGCCGCGTACCGGCGCGGGGTAGGCTTCCAGCACAAGTTCGGAGGCTTCCGGTTCGGCATACAACCTGCCGCGCCGGTCGACCGAGCGCGCGGCATGAAATCCAAGCACCGCCCGGCGCGTCACGCAGATGCGGTTGTTCGGCACCATGCTCAGCACCAGCGTGCATGCCGACAGGCACGGCCCGTCGATGACCACGCGCTCGCCGGAGTCGCGCACGCGCTCGAACAGATCGAGAAACGGGCCGACCTGCCCGCCCAGGCTGCCGAGAATGCGAACCTCGGCTTGCGCCGGTGGTGCAATGAGGGCGCACAGGATCATGGCGAGCCCGATGGGTCTGGCGAAAGCTGTCCGCATGGCCGAACATTCCTTCGATCGGATCGATCATCAGCTAGGGAACAATCGAGCACGGAGCAAGGTGCCGGCTAACGTGATTTCCCGTTCCGCTCGTGAGATTCGTAGGGTGGGCTAAGGCGCGCTTGCGCCGTGCCCACCATCATTCCCGCAGCAAAAGTCAGGTGGGCACGCTTCGCTTTGCCCACCCTACGAAATAGTCATCCGTTTCTTCTCTCGCCGCGTAACGTCGGCAAACCGATGCCGGCGGCGTCGAAGCCGCCATCGACGGCAAGAATTTGTCCGGTGATGTAGCTGGCGCGGTCGCTGCATAGAAAGAACACGGCTTCGGCCAGTTCTTCCTCGAGGCCGTAGCGGTTGAGCGGAATGGCGTCGTGATAGTCGGCGCGGATCTGCGGGGTGTGAACCGCTTTGGCCATCGCGGTCTCGACCGGGCCGGGAGCGACGCCATTGACGCGAATGCCGAGCGATGCCAGTTCGACCGCGAGCTGTTTGGTGAGATGAGCGAGCCCGGCCTTGCTGGTACCGTAGGCCGAGCGCAGCGTCGAGGCGCGCACCGCCGAGATCGAGGTAATATTGACGATGGCGCCGCCGCCGTGTTCGCGCAGCAAGGTAGCGGCCGCCTTGGTGCAGAGAAATGGCCCGGTGAGGTTGACGGCCAGTATCCGGCTCCAGTCGTCCTCGGACGTCTCCAGCAGCGGCGCGAACACCGCGATGCCGGCATTGTTGACCAGCGCGTCGAGGCGGCCGAAGCGTCGTTCGATCTCGGCGATGGCGCTTGCGACCGCGCGCGCGTCGGAGACATCGCAATGCAGCCCTAGCGTATCGCCGGGCGCCGCCAGCGCCGCCACGCTGTTCCCCAGCAATTCGCCCTCGATGTCGAGCAGCGCCACGCGCCAGCCCTCGGCGAGAAATCGCTTCGCCACCGCAAGCCCGATGCCGCGCGCGGCGCCAGTCACCAGCGCGACTTTTTGAAGGGCAGGGGGCATGGCGAGGTCCGTTTGAGGTTGATGAACTCCGCGCTGCTATAACCCATGCCGCGCATGATGTCCCGGCTTGGCCGAGCGTCCGTAACATAATAAAAGGTGTCGCACATGTCGGTTTCGAGCGATCCCGTTCGTCGTCTCACGGATCATCGTTTCGATTTAACACGCTTTAATATGGAGGATAGCCCGTGTCGCTCACGCTGCATTTCCATCCGCTGTCGTCGTTCTGCTGGAAGGTGCTGATCGCTCTGTACGAGAACGATACGGCTTTCGTGCCGCACATGGTCGATCTCGGCAACGAGGCGGAGCGCGCGGCGCTGTTGAAACTATGGCCGATCGGCAAGTTTCCGGTGCTGCGCGACGATGCCATGGATCGCACCATCCCGGAGTCCAGCATCATCATCGAATATCTCGACAATCATTATCCCGGACGTACCCGGTTCATCCCCGCGGACGAGAAGCTGGCGCTGCAGGCGCGGTTGCGCGACCGGTTCTACGATCTCTACGTGCATCTACCCATGCAGAAGATCGTCGGCGACCGGTTGCGGCCGCCAGGAAAACAGGATCCGCACGGTGTCGAGGAGGCGAGGGCGCGGCTGCAATCGTGCTACGGCATGATCGACAGGGAAGTCGCCACCAGGACCTGGGCGATGGGGGAAGTTTTCAGCATCGCCGATTGCGCCGCCGCGCCGGCGCTGTTCTACGCCAACACGGTGATGCCGTTCGGTGACGAAAACAAAAACCTGACGGCCTATTTCGATCGCCTGACGGCGCGACCTTCCTTGGCGCGCGTGATCAAGGAGGCCGAACCCTATTTTCGCATGTTCCCGCAGGAAGCGCGCTAGGAAAACGCGTCGACGCAAAAGACGGGGCTGGCTGCAATTACCTCCGAAATAATTCCGTTTGCTATGTCGGTGCTGCACAACCCCATTCGTCATATCCAGGGAGCCGGAATTCGGGTGGCCAAGCCGCTCGCCCGGCTGACTCGTCCGGCTGACATGAATGCCAAACGGAGCATGCGATGCGATTTATGATGCTGATGATTCCCAGGGGCTATGAGACGGCCGCGCCGGGCACCACGCCCTCTGCAGAGGCGGTCGCGGCGATGATGAAATATAACGAGCAACTGAAGGCAGCGGGTGTGCTGATCACGCTCGACGGGCTGCACCCGCCCTCGGCGGGCGCGCGGGTTTCGTTCGCCGGCGGCAGGCCCGTGGTGACCGACGGTCCCTTCACCGAGGCCAAGGAGGTGATCGGCGGCTACTGGATGATCGACGTGACATCCAGGGATGAGGCGATCGCCTGGGCCGCGCGTTGCCCGGCTTCCGACAACGAGATCATTGAAATTCGTCAGGTGCATGAAATGTCGGATTTTCCCGCCGACGTTCAGCAGGCCGCGGCCGGATTCGCCGAATTACAGGGCAATTCGGGACGTTAACGCCTGAGGATCCTCAGTTTGGACGCGTGACCTTTGCGGCCGGCTCATGTAAAAGCCTTTAACATGAGTTGGCGCAAGGAAGAGAGCCGCACCGAACGCGGCTACCATCACGGCAATCTGAAGGAGGCGCTGCTGCAGGCCGCCCTCAATTTGATTGCGGAAAAGGGCGCGGCCGGGTTCACCTTTGCCGATGCCGCGCGCATGGCCGGGGTCAGCCCAGCCGCACCGTACCGGCATTTTCGCGACCGCGATGAACTGCTGTCGAGCATTGCACAGCGCGGCTTCGAGCAATTCGAAGCGGCGCTGACGGAGGCCTGGGATGATGGACGTCCGGATACGGTCACGGCGTTCGAACGGGTCGGCAAGGCCTATCTCGCGTTCGCCCGCAAGGAGCCCGCGTTCTATTCGGCGATGTTCGAATCGGCAGTTCCCGTCGACCATACTCCGGCCTTGCTGGCGGCGAGCGAACGCGCCTTCGCGGTTATCAGGGCCGCAGCGGAGCGTCTTGCCGCGCTGGCGCCCCCAGGCACGCCGCGTCCGCCGGCGATGATGATGGCGCTGCATATCTGGTCGATGTCGCACGGCGTGGCGTCGCTGTTTGCGCGCGGCGATGCGGCGCGCCGCAAGCTGCCGATGTCGGCCGAAGATCTGCTCGAGGCCGAAGTGCTGATTTATCTGCGAGGTCTCGGATTTTTGACCGACCGCCGCGCGCCAGGCCAAAAAGACCAGGCGGAGCCAAAGCCGGCCAGTCAGCCGTCAGGCCCTTCAGGTCCTTCAGGCCCTTCAGGCCCTTGGGGCAGCCCAAAATAAATCGAGGGGCGCCCTTGGTGCCCGGCTTGACAAAAATCCGGGAAGGTTTAGGTATGTGAATGTTATTTACATTCACACGGCATCGAGCCGTCATGGAGAGGGAAATGGCCTACACCGCAGATGTCAATCGATGGCGCGGCCCCGACACTGAACCCTACCGTCCGCATATGCATGTGCATCCCGGCATGGTCATCGCGACCATTCTTGGCTTCCTGTTCTGGTGGCCGGTCGGTCTTGCCTTCCTCTTTTTCACACTCAGGAGAACGACAATGGGTTGCTGGAGCCACTCGGACCGTTTCGAAAACAAGATGCAGCGCATGCAGTACAAGATGGAGCGGATGCGCGACCGCATGGAGCGTCGTGGCTTCGGCTTCGGCGGCTTTGGCCCGCCCTCGAGCGGCAACCGTGCGTTCGACGAATACCGCATGGAAACGCTGCGGCGCCTTGAGGAAGAGCAGACCGAATTTCGCGATTTCCTCGATCGCCTGCGTCACGCCAAGGACAAGGATGAGTTCGACCAGTTCATGGCCCAGCATCGTCCCCGTCCGACGCCACCCTCGGATGGTCAACCGCAGCAAGGCTGAATCTTTTAAAGGCTAAAGCCGCAGGCGTAGTGCCCCCACGAACCTGACGGCGACACGACCGCCCATCTGCCAGCAGATGGGCGGTTTTGCTTTATCCGGGATCCGGGGCTCGGAAGCCTGATTTCCCGAAGCCATTCCCCACTCCATGGCCCACATTTCGCGCACCCCCAAATCCCCTTTGGTAACCGGACGTTAACCATGATTAGCGCTTGGTTAGTGGGGTAAGGACGCGCGAATAGCCCTCGTTTTGACACGTTGGCAGGGGAAGCAGGCCTCGGCTTTGGACGGGCCCCCCATGCGACACAACAAGGCTCTCGCGCTGGCGCTTACCGCCGCGCCTGCCGTGCGGCTGTGGAACCGGCAGTCATTTGCTCCCGGAGGATTTGGGACAATGGCGTTGAGAGGATACCGCTTATGAATCCGGCCGACGTGGCGCAATCCGCCTTGCCGCTCGCATCCGCTGACGTATCGCTGATAGCACTGTTTCTGCAGGCGCACTGGATCGTGAAAGCGGTCATGCTGGGGCTGCTCGGCTGTTCGGTGTGGGTCTGGGCGATCGCGATCGACAAGATATTCCTGTATTCGCGCACCAAACGCGCGATGGATCGTTTCGAGCAGGCGTTCTGGTCCGGTCAGTCGATCGAGGAACTCTACCGCGCGCTCTCCGCCAAGCCGACGCAATCGATGGCGGCGTGTTTCGTCGCGGCGATGCGCGAATGGAAACGCTCGTTCGAGAGCCAGGCGCGATCCTTCGCAGGGCTTCAGATGCGGATCGAGAAGGTCATGAACGTCTCCATCGCCCGGGAAATCGAACGGCTGGAACGCCGGCTGCTGGTGCTGGCGACGGTCGGCTCCGCGGGCCCGTTTGTCGGCCTGTTCGGCACTGTCTGGGGTATCATGTCGAGCTTTCAGTCGATCGCCGCCTCCAAGAACACCTCGCTGGCGGTGGTGGCCCCGGGCATTGCCGAAGCGCTGTTTGCCACCGCAATCGGCCTTATCGCCGCCATTCCAGCGACTATCTTCTATAACAAGTTCACGTCCGAGGTGAACCGGCAGGCCCAGCGGCTGGAAGGGTTTGCCGACGAATTTTCAGCAATCCTGTCACGCCAGATCGACGAACGGGCGTGAGGGGCGGTATATTATGAGCGGATTGTGAGCACCAGAACATGGCGATGAACATGGCAGGCTCGCCGGGTGGCGGACGCCGCGGCCGGCGTCGCGCCGTGATGGCGGAAATCAACGTCACCCCGATGGTGGACGTGATGCTGGTGTTGCTGATCATCTTTATGGTGTCGGCGCCGCTGCTGACGGTCGGCGTGCCGCTCGATCTGCCGCAAACCCAGGCCAAGAGCCTGGAGCAGGACAAGACGCCGCTGCAGCTTTCAGTCGACGTCAAGGGCAGGGTGTTCATCAACGACACCGAAGTCGCGATGAATGAACTGGTGCCGAAATTAAAGGCGATCACCGACGCCCGCGGCGGCCTGGACGAGCGTATATTCATGCGGGCGGACAAGAAGGCGGATTACGGAACCGTGGCGCGGGTGATGGGACAATTGTCCGGCGCAGGGTTCAAACGGCTGGCACTGGTCACCGAAGTGGAGCAGGGGTCCTAGAGCGTGAAGGTCGACAAGACACTGGTTGCGTCTGTGGCCCTGCACGTTCTCGTGATCGGGTGGGGCCTGGTGTCGTTCTCATCCAGAGCCTTCGAGTCGATCCCTGAAGAATCTCTCCCCGTCGACATCATTTCCTCCGACCAGCTGGCCAAGATTACCGCCGGCATGAAATCCGGCAAAAAGGAAAATCCGAAGCCGCTGGTGGATAAAGTCGCCGAGGCCAAGCCGGTCGATGACGCCGTCGGCAAGCTCGCCGAGAAGCCGCCGGTCGTGACCGACACCACACCGCCGCCGCAGCCGAAGCCGGTGGAAAAGCCGGTCGAGAAAAAACCCGATCCGCCGAAGCCGGTTGCCGAGAGCAAGCCGAAGGAAGAGCCGAAGCCGATCGAGAAGAAGCCGGATCCGCCCAATGTCGACCCGATCGCGGAAGCCTTGAAAAAAGAAGAGAAGAAGCCGCCGCCGAAACCGCAAGTCCAGGCGGCGACGCCAGCGCCGCAGCCGCAAAAGCCCAAGGAGCGGACGTTCGACCAGACCAAGATCGCGGCCTTGCTCGACAAGCGCGATCCGACGCGGCAGGCCGCGACCGGCGAAACGCTGAATTCCAATGCCGCGCTCGGCCTCGCCAAGGGCAAGGCCGCGGATAATTCGGCGACCTGGGGCGCGCTGTTCAAGTCTGAGGTCGAACGCTGCTGGAAGAAGCCCTATGGCGGCATCGAGAGTCAGAATCCGGAAGTGGCCTTCACCATCAAGCTAAAGCGCGACGGTACCCTTGAAGGAATGCCGGTTCCGGAAGAGACGCCGGCGACGCCCTATCTTCGCGTCTACCAGGAGAGCGCCTTGCGCGCGATCATCGAATGTCAGCCGTATAGTCTGCCGGCGGCCTATTTCGAGGAATGGAAATATTTTACGCCGGTGTTCACCGAACGAAAAACCTGAAGGCGCTTGCCACCGACGATCGCAGACATGAAATGAAACCCCCTGAGATGATCGACCAAGATGGATTGCGTAAGATGCCGTTCCACCTGAACCGCCGGCAGATAATTTCCGGAATGGCCTCGCTCGGCGTGCTGGCCGGCGGTGACGTCCGCGACGCTTTCGGGCAGGCACCGAAGCGGATCATCGTTCCCGATGGTGATTTCGCGCCGCTGCCGATCGCGATTCCGAACTTCGTCGCCGGCACGCCCTCGGATGGCGAAGTCGGTGTCGGCGTCACCCAGGTCATCACCAACAACCTCAAGCGCAGCGGACTGTTCGCCCCGATCGATCAGGCCGCCTATATCGAGAAGGTTGTCAACATCGACGCGGCGCCGCAATTTGCGAACTGGAAGACCATCAACGCGCAGGCGCTGGTGACCGGCCGCATGACCCGCCAGCCCGACGGACGTCTGAAGGCCGAATTCCGGCTCTGGGACGTCGCCACCGGCCAGCAACTGACCGGCCAGCAATATTTCACGCAGCCGGAATACTGGCGCCGGATCGCGCACATCATTTCCGACCAGATCTACGAGCGTCTGACCGGGGAGAAAGGCTATTTCGACAGCCGCGTGGTGTTTGTCGACGAAACCGGCGCCGCGGAGCGGCGCGTCAAGCGGCTGGCGCTGATGGATCAGGACGGCGCCAATGTCCGCTATTTGACGCGCGGCACCGACCTGGTGTTGACGCCGCGATTTTCGCCCTCGACCCAGGAAATCACCTATATGGAATTCGGCCAGGGCGACCCGCGCGTCTATTTGCTCAATATCGAGACCGGGCAGCGCGAGATCGTCGGCAATTTTCCCGGCATGTCGTTCTCGCCACGCTTCTCGCCGGATGGCCAGCGCGTGATCATGAGCCTGCAACAGGGCGGCAACTCGAATCTGTTCGTGATGGATCTGCGTTCCAAATCGACCACGCGCCTCACCGATACCCCGGCGATCGATACCTCGCCGTCCTACGCGCCCGATGGGACGCGCCTGTGCTTCGAATCCGACCGCGGCGGAAAGCCGCAGGTCTATGTGATGCCGGCAACCGGCGGACCCGCGCAGCGCATATCCTTCGGCGACGGCAGCTATTCGACCCCGGTCTGGTCGCCACGCGGCGACTACATCGCCTTCACCAAGCAGGGCGGCGGACAATTTTCCATCGGCATCATGAAACCCGATGGTTCGGGCGAGCGGATTCTCACCTCCGGATTCCATAATGAGGGACCGACCTTCGCGCCGAACGGACGCGTCGTGATGTTCTTCCGCGATCCCGGCGGCAATGGCGGGCCTTCTCTGTTCACCGTGGATATTTCCGGGCGCAACGAGCAGCGGGTGCCGACCCCCGGCTTCGCGTCTGATCCGGCGTGGTCACCCCTGCTGTCGTGAGCAGCGGCATGGGCTGTGTGGCTGGCCCGGGCGCGGCCGGATTGGGCCGTTAATCGGCAAAGCTTGCCTAGCTTGCTGATTTGGCGAGCAGATTTTCGCTCTGCACCGCGAAAGGCAACTTCCCAGTAACGATGTTCCCTCAGAAAGACTTCATCTGCGACAGGTAAAAGGGAACCAGCTGAAGAGGATGCGTGCCCCCCAGATGCAGCTTGCTGGCCAAACCAAAGATCCCGATCAGAAAATGTCGCCGTCGATCTATACGGCGCTGGTCGATTCGCTGTTCGAAAATCCCGTTCCCCTGCTGGCAGGGGCGGTGTGCGCCGGCGCGGCTGGACTGATGACGGCGGTCAAGACCGGCAATCAGCTGCTCTGGCCGATCGCATTGCTGATTGTTGCGATCGGCCTGTGGCGGGCCATTGAGGTCGGCAGATATCAAAGTAGCAAGGCCACGCTGACGCCGGCCCAGGTCGCGCAATGGGAACGCCGCTACATGTTCGGCGGGTCGCTGTATGCCGGATCGCTCGGCATCTGGTGTTTCGTGGTTCTGGTCGGCAGCGATGATCCGGTCGCTCATATGCTCTGTACGTCGGTAACCGTCGCCTACACGGCGGCGGGCGCCGGCAGAACCTATGGCCGGCCATGGATTGCCCAGTTGCAGGTTCTGCTGGCGTGCGGTCCGATGTCGCTCGGTCTGCTGCTGCATGGAAACAGCTACTATCTCGGCTTCGCCTTGCTCAACGGGCTGTTTTTCATAGGCCTGCGGCGGATTTCGCTCAGCCTCCATCAAGTCTACGTCAAGGCGCTGGTGGCGACTGAACGCGTGGTCTCGATCGCGGGGCAATTCGACACCGCCCTGAACAACATGCCTCATGGCCTGTGCATGTTCGCCGCCGACGGGCATCTTGCGGTCATGAATCATCGTTTCAGCACGATGATGAACTTGCCGGATGATCTCGTGCATCGCGGCGCGAGTGCGTCCGACATCGTCAGCGCCTGCGTTGGCGCCGGCGCGATTTCGACAGTCAGCGCAAAGGTGATCCTCTCGGAAATTGCGAATTCGCAGGCGAGAGACATCATCACCACCGATCCCGACATTGCGCGCGGCCGGTCGCTGTCATGGACATTTCAGCCGATGGCCGGCGGCGGCGCCGTGGTGCTGCTCGAAGACATTACCGAACGGCGTACCGCGGAAGCCAGAATCACGCATTTGGCGCGTTACGACGAACTGACGGGGCTTCCCAACCGGGTCAATTTCCGCGACGAGATCGAGCGCCTGCTGGCGGTTCCGCATGATGCCGAGCAATTGTCGGCATTGCTGTTCGTCGACCTCGATCAATTCAAGCAGGTCAACGACACGCTCGGTCATCCCTGCGGCGATCAGCTATTGTGCGCCGTCGCCGACCGGTTGCGCGCCATGCTGCGCCCGGAGGATTTCGTCGCCCGGTTCGGCGGCGACGAATTCGTGGTGTTTCAGCAGAATATCAAATCGCCGGAAGATTCGGCCGTTCTGGCCCGGCGCATCGTCGACCATCTGAGCGAGCGCTACAAGATCGACAATCACCTGGTCGAGATCGGTGCCAGCGTCGGCATCGCCTTGACCTCGCCGACAGGCGTCAGCGCCGACACGCTTTTGAAGAACGCGGACATGGCGCTCTATCGCGCCAAGGCGGACGGCCGCGGGACCTTCTGCTTCTTCCGCGACGAGATGGCGCAAACGGTCGAGGCCCGCCGCATTCTGGAGCTGGACCTGCGCAAGGCGCTGGCGAACGAGGAGTTCGAGCTGTTCTTTCAGCCGCTCGTCAATCTCAAATCCGGCCGGATATCGACCTGCGAAGCGCTGCTGCGCTGGAACCATCCGGCGCGGGGCACGGTGTCGCCGGTCGATATTATTCCGGTCGCCGAAGACATGGGGCTTATTGTCGACCTCGGCCGCTGGATCCTGCGCAAGGCCTGCATGGAGTGCATGAAATGGCCCGCGGGCGTCAGCGTCGCGGTCAATTTTTCGCCGCAGCAGTTCCATCAGCGTGACGTGCTGAGCGAGGTTCGCTACGCGCTCGAAGTGTCCGGGCTGCCTGCCGATCGTCTCGAAATCGAGATCACCGAATCGTCGCTGTTGCGCAATACGCAGTTGACCCACGATGTGCTGTCTCAATTGCGCGAGATCGGCGTGCGCATATCGCTGGACGACTTCGGCACCGGCTATTCGAGCCTCAGCTATCTGCATAATTTCCCGCTGCAGAAGGTGAAGATCGATCGCTCGTTCCTGGAAGGCATCGATACCGACCGTCCGCTGACGCTGTTGCGCGGGGTGGCGCGGCTCAGTGCCGACCTCGGAATGTCGGTCGTGGTCGAAGGCATCGAGACCAACGAGCAGCTGGAATTGATCAATGCCGACGGCACGGTGACCGAAGCGCAAGGTTATCTGTTCAGCCGACCGGTGCCGGCGCTGCGCATTCGCCAGCTGTTGAACGCATCTCATGGCCGCCGGCCGGAGGAAGCCTTGCTGCTGGTATCCTCCCGGTCGATCGCCTGAAAAATTATCTTCTGGCGAACTCCCGCTCTCTAGAAATTATTCCTCCAGAAAACTGTATGCCCGGGGCCGGACACAAACCTTCTTTACCTCTTGCGATTAACCCTAACCGAGCGATGGCTTTGCACTTGCATTAGGAAAGAGTTAACCTTTTAGTTGTCGATGGCGGCAATGTCGCTGCGTAGGAAGCCCGATGAGTTCAACTCAAGAAACGACAGACCGGCCTCTTAAGCGTAAAATCGGGTTACTTGATCAGGTCGACTACCGCCTGGCAGAAACGGAAGCCGAAAAAGACGCCATCTACAGGTTGCGATACAGGGCCTATCTGCATGAGGGCGCCATTGAGCCGCGCGCCGATCAGCGATTGACCGACCGCTTCGACGATCTGCCGAATTCCTGGCTGTTCGGCGTCCATCTCGACGGCGAACTGACAAGCTCCATTCGCATCAGCGTGGCAACGCCTGACAATGACGACACGCCGGCGGTCAATGCCTTTCGCGATCTGCTCGCGCCCGAACTCGCCCACGGCAAAG
Organism: Bradyrhizobium sp.; assembly: GCF_050014615.1. Taxonomy (GTDB): domain Bacteria; phylum Pseudomonadota; class Alphaproteobacteria; order Rhizobiales; family Xanthobacteraceae; genus Bradyrhizobium. Next base: position 66,485 of record NZ_JBEKCZ010000017.1, read on the forward strand.
TTATCGTCGATCCCAATCGTTTCGTCGCCGATCCCTTGAGCCGGACCAAATATCCGGAACTTCCCTATTTGACGGTTCGTCTGGGTTACGTTGCCTGCGCTTACTTCAATGCCGACATTGGAACTGCGACCGTTCGCGCCGAACACCGGGCATTTTATCGCCGGCTGTTTTTGCAAAAATCGCTGTGCGAGCCGCGTCCCTATCCGACCCTGACCAAACCCCTGTGCCTGATGGCGGCGGACTATCTCAGCATCCGCGACCAGGTGTTCGAACGTTTCCCCTTGATGCGCTCGACCGCCGCGGAGCGGCGGATGTTGTTCGAGCGCGGCGACGATCAGTCGCCGGTGATAAACTTGCCGGAGTTCCCCTTCGAGCGCGCACCGATCGCCCCGCATTCCTGACCGCGTGGCCCAAGTCAGGTGCCCAAGGCAGGTGACCAAGTCTGGCGCCCAAGGCTGGTGACCAAGTCTGGCGGCCAGGTTCGGTGACCAAGTCCGATGACCAAGTCCGGGTGAGAACGGCCGGGCGGGAGCCCATTTTGCCATTTTTCTGGCCGGATCCCGCAAATGCGATGCCGATCGCTCGGGAAACCGGCTATTTCGCCCGCGCTCCCGCTTGCCTTCACCCTCGCGCCACATTTACAACCCATTAACCATCGCGGTTGCTTTTCGTCCTTTGCTGGCATTTGATCGGGTTCGGCAACACCCCATCAAGGTTGACGGAACGTTCGCTTAACCATCGCCCTGTAGACCGGATGATAGTCGAAAAACGCGAGCGTGGAGGCTCCGGAATGAAACACCAGATGCGTATCGTCCAGGGATTGAAGCTGGCAGCGGTGCTCGCGGTGGCGCTGTCGATGGGAGCCTGCGCGAACAAGAATCCGCTGGGTGATGGCGCGATGGCGAGCGCGGCCACTCCCGGCAGCCAGCAGGACTTCGTGGTCAACGTTGGCGACCGCGTCTTCTTCGAGAGCGACCAGACCGAATTGTCGCCGCAGGCGATCGCGACCCTGGAGAAGCAGGCGCAGTGGCTGCAGAGCTACAGCCGCTACACCTTCACCATCGAAGGCCATGCGGATGAGCGCGGTACCCGTGAATACAACATTGCCCTGGGCGCGCGCCGTGCCCAGTCGGTACGAACGTTCTTGGCCTCGCGCGGCATCGATGCCTCGAGGATGCGGACGATCTCTTACGGCAAGGAGCGCCCGGTCGCGGTTTGCAACGACATCTCGTGCTGGTCGCAGAACCGTCGCGCGGTGACGGTATTGAACGCCAGCTCCTAACAGCGTTGGCCTTGCACAAGGTTTGCCGGCGCCCTCGGGCGCCGGTTTTGTTTTGGGCGGCTTCGCTCCGGTGCCTGGCTTTTCGGGGGCTTGGCTTCAGGTACTTGGCTTCAAGTACTTGGCTCGAGCCAGTGGTTTGTCTCAGTCACATTTTTGGCGTACTCCGTCTCTCAATGTGATCCGCTTTCGATCTCACACCGATCTCGTCGGTCAGGCCAGAATGTCATCCAGATTTCATCAAACCATGCGCGCCGCGGCGGTCTTCGCGACGCTGGTGCTGTGTTCGCCGGTACTGGCCCAGTCCGACGATGTCGATCCGGAAATCCGGATTCAGCAGCTTGAGAACCAGCTGCGGCAGCTCACCGGCCAGAACGAGGAGCTGCAATATCGCAACCGGCAGCTTGAAGACCGGCTGAAGCTGCTTCAGGGCAGCGCGCAGGGTGCTCCCGGCAGTCCGCCTGCCGGCGCCCAACCCAATGTCGCCGCTTTGCCCCCGGCGCAGCCGAATCCGGCCTATCGGCAGCCGCCGGCGCAGACCGGCTATGATCCGCAGATGGCCGCTCCGGCGCCGATCGTCCAGGAATCGCCAGGAGTGCCGCCGGGAGCGGCACCGGGCCGGCGCCGTGGCGACGCCTTCGATCCCGGCCAAAATCCGAATGCCCCCGGCGCGCCGCGCGCGCTTGGCGGCGGCCAACTCCCGATCCCCGCCGAAACGCCGGTCGGCGCACCCGGCGGACGCGGCGCGGGGGAACCGCTCGACCTTGCGAACACCGGCGGAGCGGGCAATCCGCCGGGCGCCTTGCCGCCACCGCCACCGCGCAACACCAACGCGACCGGGGCGCTGACCACCCTGCCGCCGTCGGCGACGCCGAAGGACGAGTTCGATCTCGGCATCGGCTACATGCAGCGCAAGGACTATGCGCTGGCGGAAGAAACCTTGCGCAACTTCGCGCAAAAATACCCGAGCGATCCCCTGATCTCGGAATCGCAATACTGGCTGGGCGAGAGTTTCTTCCAGCGCCAGCTCTACCGCGACGCCGCGGAATCCTTTCTCGCGGTGACGACCAAATTCGACAAATCGGCAAAGGCCCCGGACGCCTTGCTGCGGCTTGGACAATCGCTGGCGGCCTTGAAGGAGCGCGAGGCCGCTTGCGCGGCGTTCGGCGAGGTGGCGCGGAAATATCCCCACGCCTCGGGCGGCGTCAAAGCGGCTGTGGACCGTGAGCAAAAACGGGTAAAGTGCTAGCGCATTCAGCCAAAGCATGCGCTGGGTCAAAGCGCGTCGTCGCGCTGGAGCATGATCCGGAAAAGTGGGAACCGGTTTTCCGAAAAGATCATGCTTCAATCCAAGAGATGAGATCATGATCCGATTCGGTGGAATCGGATCATGCTCTAGCCGACCCGATGGGGGCGCGACGTGGCGACGGGATCAGACGATGACAACTCCCCGATCTCGGCACAGCACGCGAAAAATCTGTTCGCGGACTGGAAGGGCGCCCCTGCCATCATTCTCGCCGTTTCCGGCGGCCCCGATTCAATCGCGTTGATGTGGCTGGCGGCGCGCTGGCGGCGCGCTCTGGCGCGCGGCCCGCGTCTGATCGCCGTCACAGTCGATCATGGCCTGCGCGCCGAGGCCGCAGCTGAGGCGCGCGACGTCAAGCGCCTCGCGCGCTTGCTCGATCTGCCGCATCGCACGATGCGCTGGACCGGCGCCAAGCCGACCACCGGTTTACCCGCCGCGGCGCGCGGCGCGCGCTATCGCTTGCTGGCACAGGCGGCGCGGGCCAGCGGCGCCACGCATATTCTGACCGCGCATACCCGTGACGACCAGGCCGAAACGCTGCTGATGCGTTTGGTCCGCGGCAGCGGCATCGCCGGGCTGGCGGCGATGGCGCGGGTCACCGAGCGCGAGGGCGTGCTGCTGGCGCGTCCGTTTCTCAACGTATCGAAGTCGCAGCTGGTCGCGACGCTCACCAGGGCAAAGGTCGGTTTCGCCGACGATCCGACCAACCGCGACCCTCGTTTTACCCGTCCCCGCATTCGCACGGTGATGCCGGTTCTCGCCGCCGAGGGCGGCGATGCGCGCAATCTGGCGCGGCTGGCGACGCGGCTGGCCCGGGCCAATGCCGCCGTGGAAGTCCTGGTCGACGGCGCCGAGCGCTATCTCGCGCTCAGGGACCGCGGCGCGTCGGCTTCGGGAACCGTTGAGGCCAAGACTTTTGACGCCAACAGTTTTGCGGCGATGCCGGAGGAAATCCGCCTTCGGTTGCTGTTGCGGGCGATCGATCGGTTCGGTCATGAGGGGCCGGCCGAACTTGGCAAGGTTGAAGCCCTGCTGTCGGCCCTGGACCAGGCCGTGGCGGAAAGCACTGGAGGCCGCCGGCCCAGGCCCAAATCAAGGCTCGAACCAAGTCTGAAGCAGACCCTGGCGGGCGCGCTGGTCAGCCTGACGGACGGCCGCATCCGCATTGCGCCGGCGCCGCCCCGCCGACGGCGGCCGGATTGAGGGGCGGGCAGCCAGTCCTGATTTGCCCCGAGATTCTGAGCGAATCAGAGCCGGGACTCCGGAATCTTTTATTTTGAGGCGTTTTCCTTGCGCGAACCGGTATCCGCGTCGCTCGAAAACGCTCTAATCCATCTCGCGGGCTTAACCACCCCGGAAAACACCCGTTCCGCCGCCATTATTTAAGCGGGAATCGCGCTAAGATGAGCTAAATTGTCCTCCATGGTTCCCTTGGCAGCGACCGGGGCGGCACCTAGATTGTAATGCAGTCGACCGAGGGATTCTTGATGCCTGCCCACGGACGCGACCCAAGGACATAAGGCCGCGATCCGCGCGACCACGAAGGAAGATCAATGAACGCCAATCTGCGCAATTTCGCCCTCTGGGTTATTATTGTTTTGCTGTTATTGGCCCTGTTCACGCTCTTCCAGAATCCTGGTCAGCGCGCGTCCTCGCAGGATATCTCGTTCTCGCAGCTTTTGACCGAAGTCGATGCGAGCCACGTTCGCGACGTCGTGATTCAGGGGCCGGAGATTCACGGCACTTTCAACAACGGTTCGAGCTTCCAGACCTACGCGCCGAACGATCCGACGCTGGTCTCGCGGCTGTATAACGGCAAGGTCTCGATTACGGCGAAGCCGCCCGGCGACAACGTGCCGTGGTTCGTGTCGCTGCTGGTCTCATGGCTGCCGTTCATCGCGCTGATCGGGGTGTGGATTTTCCTATCGCGGCAGATGCAGGGCGGCGCCGGCAAGGCGATGGGCTTTGGGAAGTCGCGCGCCAAGATGCTGACCGAGGCGCACGGCCGCGTCACATTCGAGGATGTCGCCGGCGTCGATGAGGCCAAGCAGGACCTGCAGGAGATCGTCGAATTCCTGCGCGACCCCGGAAAATATCAACGGCTCGGCGGACGGATTCCGCGCGGCGTGCTGCTGGTCGGTCCTCCCGGCACCGGCAAGACGCTGATCGCGCGCGCGGTGGCCGGCGAAGCCAATGTGCCGTTCTTCACCATCTCGGGCTCGGACTTCGTCGAAATGTTCGTCGGCGTCGGCGCCTCGCGTGTCCGCGATATGTTCGAACAGGCCAAGAAGAATGCGCCCTGCATCATCTTCATCGACGAAATCGATGCGGTCGGCCGCCATCGCGGCGCGGGCCTCGGCGGCGGCAATGACGAGCGCGAGCAGACGCTGAACCAGTTGCTGGTCGAGATGGACGGCTTCGAGGCCAATGAAGGCGTGATCCTGATCGCGGCGACTAACCGGCCTGATGTGCTCGATCCGGCGCTGCTGCGTCCGGGCCGTTTCGACCGCCAGGTGGTGGTGCCGAATCCGGACGTCGTCGGCCGCGAACAGATCCTCAAGGTGCATGTCCGCAAGGTGCCGTTGGCGCCGGATATCAACCTCAAGACCATTGCCCGCGGTACGCCCGGTTTCTCCGGCGCCGACCTGATGAACCTTGTCAACGAAGCGGCGCTGACCGCGGCACGGCGCAACAAGCGCATGGTGACGCAGGCGGAGTTCGAAGAGGCCAAGGACAAGGTGATGATGGGCGCCGAGCGCAAGTCGCTGGTCATGACCGAAGAGGAGAAGATGCTGACTGCCTATCACGAAGGCGGCCACGCCATCGTCGGCCTCAACGTGATCGCGACCGATCCGATCCACAAGGCGACCATCATTCCGCGCGGCCGTGCGCTGGGCATGGTGATGCAGTTGCCCGAGCGCGACAAGCTGTCGATGTCGCTCGAGCAGATGACCTCGCGGCTTGCCATCATGATGGGCGGACGCGTCGCGGAAGAACTGATTTTCGGCCGCGAGAAGGTGACCTCCGGAGCGTCGTCCGACATCGAGCAGGCGACGCGGCTGGCCCGGATGATGGTGACGCGCTGGGGCCTTTCCGAAGCGCTCGGCACCGTGTCCTATGGCGAAAACCAGGATGAGGTTTTCCTCGGGATGTCGGTGTCGCGTACCCAGAACGCGTCCGAAGCGACGGTTCAGAAGATCGATACCGAGATCCGGCGTTTCGTGGAAGAAGGCTACAATGAAGCGACGCGTATTCTCACCGAGAAGCGCGCCGATCTTGAAGCCCTGGCCAAGGGCCTGCTGGAATTCGAGACCCTGAGCGGCGACGAGATCATTGACCTGCTCAAGGGCAAGAAACCGAACCGCGAGTCGGTGCTGGAGCCATCTACGCCGCGCACCTCGGCGGTGCCGCCGGCCGGCAAGCCACGCCCGCGTCCCGATCCGGATGCCGGGCTGGAGCCGCAGCCGCAGGCCTGACGTCGTAACGCCGATGGCCGGTTACTCCGGCAAACCTGTTGTACAAAAGCTCGGCATCCAGCCGGGCTTTTGCATTTTTATCGAAGGCGCACCGGCGGCCTATGGCGATATCGTCGGCCAACTGCCGGCCGGTGTGACCATTGCGCCCCGGCTGAAGGCGCCACTCGACATGGTGCATCTGTTCGCAACCGAAGCGGTGGGGCTTGCGGCGAAGCTGCGCCGCTGCCGCGCCGCGATCGGGCCGGACGGCATGATCTGGGTCTCATGGCCGAAGAAGTCCTCCGGCGTTGCCACCGACCTCACGGATGTCGTCGTGCGCGATACGGCACTTCCGCTTGGCCTCGTCGATATCAAGGTCTGTGCCATCGATGACACCTGGTCCGGATTGAAATTCGTGATCCCCAGGGATCAACGCCAAGGCGATCAGCGGACGTAACGGGATCAGCCGCCGGCCAACCGCCCGAAATAACCGGACTTGGCCGCGCCTGATCCAGCATGATTATGGTTGGCGCGCTTAGCGGCGTCATGGCATGTTCCGGTCATGGCGCGAGCGCGGATCCAACCGCGCCTGCCGTGGGCCGCAGCAACAGCGTGCCCAAATGAGATAAGATGCGGGAGGGCAGGCCGATGCGTTGTGTCGGAGGATTGGGCGTCGTGAGCGCGCTCGCCGTGCTGATCTGGCCTGCGCTCGCGGCCGACATGCGTGGCGTCACACCCACCGAAATCAGGATTGGCCAGACCATGCCGTATAGCGGCCCGGTGTCGGCGTTCGGCGCGCTCGGCAAGGGCGAGGTCGGCTATTTCAAGATGGTCAATGAGCGCGGCGGCATCAACGGCCGCAAGGTCAACCTGATCTCGCTGGACGACAGTTACGCGCCGCCGAAAACCGTGGAGCAGACGCGGCGGCTGGTGGAAAGCGACGAAGTCGCGCTGATATTCTCCTCGATCGGCACCGCCCACAACACTGCGATCGCCAAATACCTGCAGGGCAAGAATATCCCGCAATTGTTCGTCGGCTCCGGCGCTTCGAAATTCGCCGACATCGCGCAATATCCGCAGGCGACCCTGGGCGTGCAGGGGCCGTTCCGTTACGAGGCGCGGCTTTATGCGCGCTATGCGCTGGCGAAAAATCCGGACGCCACATTCGCCGTCATTTCGCAGAACGATGATTTCGGACGCGACTATCTCGCCGGGCTGAAGGACGTGCTCGGCGAGACATACGATGCCCGCGTCACCGGCGCGACCTATGAAATATCGGATCCGACCGTCGACCAGCAGATCGTCAAACTGAAGTCCTCCGGCGCCGATGTCCTGGTGATCGCCGCGACGCCGAAATTCGCTGCGCAGTCGATCCGCAAGGTCTATGAGATCGGCTGGCGGCCGATGACATTTCTGTCCAATGTCGCGGTCTGGGTGTCCACCGTCATGGAGCCCGCCGGGCTTGCGGCCGGCGTCGGAATTCTCTCGACCGCCTATGTCAAGGATCCCGACGATCCCGCCTGGAAGGACGATGCGGGCGTCAGGGGATGGCGGGAATTCATGACCCGATACGTCCCTGACGGCGATCTGCACGACACCAACTACGTCAATGCCTACAACAGCGCGATGGTGCTCGAAGCCGTATTGAAAGCCTGCGGCGACGATCTGTCGACGCAGAACATTCTCAAGCAGGCCTACGCCATCAGGGATCTGGAATTGCCGATGCTGCTGCCCGGCATCAAGGTCAACACCAGCCCGGCCGATCACGTTCCGGTCGACCAGATGCAGTTCATGCGGTTCAACGGCAAGACTTGGGAGCGCTTCGGGGAGCTGCAGACCGGCAATTGATGCGTGGCCCCGGAATGACTTGGCTGTCCCTTCTGGCGCGGGACTTGCTTAAAACAAAGCCAGCCAGTTCCCGTTACCGCGTACAGGAGCCGCCGATGTCCGGTCATTCGAATGCCCCGCCCGCCCTTGCCATCCCGGGCGCGGACCCGCGGCTCTATAACCACGATCTGGCGCCGGTTGCCCCCGCGGGGCGGACCTGGGGCGTGTTCAGCATCTTCGCGATGTGGATGTCGGACGTGCACTCGGTCGGCGGCTATACCTTCGCGGCCAGCCTGTTCTTCCTCGGATTGACCGGTTGGGAAGTGCTGCTGGCGATGGTGGCCGGTATCACCATCGTCTACTTCCTGATGAACCTGATCGGGCGCCCCTCGCTGAAATACGGCACGCCCTTCCCGGTGGTGGCGCGGATGTCGTTCGGCGTCATGGGCGCCAACATCGCGGCCGGCCTGCGCGGCATCGTCGGGATCGTGTGGTACGGCGTGCAAACCTATTTCGCGTCCAAAGCGGTGCAGGCGCTGGTGCTGGCGTTTTATCCCGGCGCCGAAGCGTTGACGCATTCCAGCTTTCTCGCCCTGTCCGCGCTCGGCTGGTTCTCCTTCCTGTTCATGTGGCTGTTCCAGCTTCTGATCTTCCTCAACGGCATGGAGACGATCCGCAAATTCATCGATTTCTGCGGACCCGTGGTCTACATCGTGATGTTTGCGCTGGCGATCTGGATCGTGATGCAGACCGGCACATCGAGCCTGTCGCTGCAGCTCAGCCCGCGGGTCGAAGGCTCGGCGGTGGGTCACATGGCCAATGCGGCGATGCTGATCGTCGCTTACTTCGCCGCGCTGCTGCTCAATTTTGGCGATTTCTCCCGCTTCGCGCGCGATGAGAAGGCGATGAAGGTCGGGAATTTCCTCGGACTGCCGGTCAATTTCATCGTGTTCGCGATCATTACCGTGATCGTCACGGCCGGCACCGTCAAAGTGTTCGGCGAGGCGATCATGGACCCCGTCGCCATCGTCGAGCGCATCGGCAATCCCTGGGTGGTGGCGCTCGGCTCCATCACTTTCATCGTCGCCACCATGGGCATCAACATCGTCGCCAACTTCGTTTCGCCGGCCTACGATATTTCCAACCTTTATCCCGAGAAGATCGACTTCCGCCTCGGCGGGCTGATCACCTCGATCCTGTCGGTGTTGGTGTGCCCGTGGATTTTTGTCTCCAGTCCGCAGGCCATCACCATTTTTGTCAGCATCTTCGGCGCCGCGCTCGGCCCGATGTTCGGCATCATGGTGGCCGATTATTATCTGGTGAAGCGGCAGCAGGTCGTGCTCGCCGACCTCTATACGATGTCGCCGGACGGCTCGCTGTATTTCGAGAGCGGCTGGAACCGGATGGCGCTGATCGCGCTCGGGCTTTCGGGCTTCGTATCGATCGGGCTGTCGCTGCTCGGCGCCTATGCGGTGATTCCGAACGTCGGGGACTGGGGTTGGCTGATCGGCTCGGCGCTGGGAGCGGTGCTGTACACGGCGCTGATGCGCCGCGAAGCGCCATCCCTGTCGCGGCCCGGCATCACGGCGTGACGGCTCGAAGCTTACGGGTGATTATTGGTAGTCATTCCGGGGCGCGCATCTTCGCGCGAACCCGGAATCTCGAGATTCCCCGATGTGCCATTGCACATCTGAGGTTCGTCGCTTCGCGCCGCCCCGGAATGACGTGATAGAGATATCAACCGAGCTTGCCGACCTCGGCCTCGACCAGCGTCCAGCATTTGGTGCCGAGCTTTTCCTTCCAGGTCGCATAGACGTGTGGGAGTCTGGCGCGGAAGGCGGCCTGGTCGGTGTCGTTGAAGACGAGGCCGCGCCGCACGAAATCGTTGCGCAGATCGGCATTGAGCGCGGCCTGTTCCAGACGCTGCTGGCGGACATATTTGGTGACGTTGCGCTCGATCACGTCCTTGATGTCGCCGGGTAGCGCCTGCCAGGTGGCGGCGTTCGCCATCGCGTTGAAGCCGGACCACATGTGGTTGGTCAGGCTGACATACTTCACCAGTTCATAAAGCTTGAAGCCTTCCAGGATGCCCAGCGGATTCTCCTGCGCGTCGACCTTGCCGATTTTCAGCGCGTCGTAAATCTTGTTGGCCGAGGTGGTGACCGTCTCGGCGCCGAACGCGCTGAAGGTGTCGATCATCATCTGCCCCGGCGGAACGCGGATTTTCATGCCGGCGAAATCCTGCGGCTCGGCGATCGGGCGCGAGATCGAGGCGACCTGCCGCATGCCGTTGTCGAAGCCGGCGACCGGGAACAGATGCATGCCCTTGGCGGCCATCTCCTCGCCGATATATTTTCCAAGCGGGCCGTCGACCGCTCTGTGCGCGGCCGCCGGCGAACTGAATGCAAACGGCAATTGCTGGGATTCGGCTACCGGCACCACGGTGCCGATGATGCCGCCCATCAGGGTGAAGAACTGGATCTCGCCTGAAATAAGCATTTTCAGCGCATCGGGATCGCCACCCGGCAGCTTGTTGTTCTCGGCATACACGATGGTCTCGACCCGGCCATTGGTCTCGGCGCGCACGGCCTCCCACATCGCGGTAAGATTTCTGTGCAGCGGGCCGGAATCGGCCTGGTTGTGATATTGCGAAAACCTGTATTCGGCAGCCTGCAAAGGCTTGATGATCAGGGTCGATCCCATCACCGCGGCGCCTGATAATACCGACCGTCGTGTCCAGTTCATCGTCATCGTCTCCATCCGGTCCGCCCATTGCGGGCGGCATGCTTTGCGGCCGACTGTGGTCGATCTCGGACAATTTCGCCACGAGAATCCCGCAAGGCAGCGCCGCGCATGACGCCATTGGGTGACCGGCCGCGCCCCGCCCCGATGGCGGTAACCGGCCGCTCAAATCCTCCTATTTGCGACTTGTCAGGCGCTCTGAATTATTGTTCAGTTCTTCGAGGCGGTGTGTGTCGATCGCCCAAAAACTGAATAAGCGTCGTAACGAGCCGCTGGGCCCGGGCGCGCAGGGATGAGAACGTGCCATGGTTTATCGGCGAACCCATCAGGTGGTGAAGCGGCTTGCGGCGCGGCGCAGCGCCATCCTGTCGGCGGCGCGGGACGCCGCGGCGGATGGCGGCATGGCTGCGGTGCAAATCGCGCCGGTCGCAATCCGCGCCAATGTCGCCGCCGGCACCGTCTATCGCTATTTTCCGTCCAAGTCGGATCTGATTTCCGAACTGATCGCCGATGTCTCGCGCGATGAACTGGCCGCGATCCGCCGCGCTGCGGATGCCGCGCCCGGGCCCTCATCGGCATTGGCTGCCGCCGTCACCACGGTCGCGGTGCACGTGCTGTCACAGCGCAAGCTGGCCTGGGGCATCCTGGCCGAGCCGGTCGATGTCGACGTCACCGCGTCGCGGCTGGCGAGCCGCCGCGAAATCGCCGGCGAGATCGCCACCCGGATCGACGCCGCGGTCCGTGCCGGTCATCTGCCGGCGCAGGATACGGCGCTCGCCGCCACCGCGCTGCTCGGCGCGCTGCATGAATCGCTGGTCGGGCCATTGGCGCCGGACAATACCGACGATCCCGGGCGGCTGCGCGATGCGGTCCAGACCGTGACGCTGCTCGCGCTGCGCGCCGTCGGCGTGATGGACGCCCGCGCCCGTGGCCTTGTGGTGCAGGCGGTGCTGCCGGCGAAAGCGCTGGTCGGCGCGTAGCAAAGGCGCCTGGAAAAGGCGCAACGATAAGACATTCCTTTGACGCAACCATCCGCCAAAATGGGGCTCCCATCGACCATGAAGGAGCATCCCCATGACGACGACATCCGGATCGGCCAAATGGCAGGGCGGCATCAAGGACGGCAAGGGCGCGATCTCGACCAAGAGCGGGGCCCTCAACGACTACCCCTACGGCTTCGCCAGCCGCTTCGAAGGTAAACCGGGCTCGAACCCGGAAGAACTGATCGGCGCCGCGCATGCCGCCTGCTTCACCATGGCGCTGTCGCTGATATTGGGTGAAGCCAAGCTCACCGCCGAGCAGATGGAGACCAAGGCCGACGTCACGCTCGAAAAGCAGGGCGAAGGGTTTGCCATCACCGCCGTGCATCTGACATTGAATGCGAAAATTCCCGGCGCGGACAAGGCGAAGTTCGAGGAACTGGCGGGCATGGCCAAGGCCGGGTGTCCGGTCTCGAAG
>NZ_JBEKCZ010000018.1:0-12724 GCF_050014615.1 Bradyrhizobium sp.
ATTACCGCGGTGATCATCACCAAGGAGCGCAAGCAGTCGCTCGATTTCACCAGCCCGATCGCGGACGCCACGCACTATTACATCAAGCGCAAGGACGACAAGTCGATTACCTCGATCAAGGACCTCAGCGGCAAGACCGTCGGTGTTCAGGCCGGCAGCGCGCTACTGGCCCGTCTCCCCGAACTCGGTGCGATGCTGGAGAAGGAAGGCGGCAAGCTCGGCAAGGTCGTGGAATATACGTCCTATCCCGAGGCCTATCAGGATCTGGCGCTCGGCCGACTGGATTACGTGGTCAACACCGTCATCAATCTGCAAACGCTGGCGGCTGAAAAGCCCATCTTCGAGGTTGGTCAGGCTGTTTCGGGGCCATCATTCCCGGCTTGGGCCGTTGCCAAGGACAACAAGGAACTGCTGGCCTTCCTGAACGACTTCATCGCCAAGGAAAAGGCCAGCGGCCGGTTTGCCGAATTGCAGAAGAAATGGTTCGGCGAGGCATTCCCGAACCTGCCGGTGACGTTTGATCCGCAATTCTAACGGTCGATCCGGCAGAACCGGTCTGTCATGAACGGCAGCGACATCGCAGCCATCTTTCAGGGTGCCATCGTGACAATAACACTGTCGCTTGTTGGCATCCTGATCGGGCTGCCGATCGGCCTTGGCCTTGCGTTGATCCGCTGGGCCAATGTTCCGGTCGCCGCCCGGATCGTTACGCTCTACGTCAGCATGCTGCGCGCCACCCCACTGGTCACGCTGTTGCTGCTGCTGTTTTTCGCGCTTCCCAATATCGGCATACCAATGAATCCGATTTCGGCGGCGATCCTTGGGCTGGTCATGAGCACGTCGGCCTTCAACTGCGAGGTATGGCGATCGGCGCTGATGAATTTTCCGAAGGATCAGTACGAGGCCGCGCAATCGGTCGGTATGCGGGCGGGGCAGCGCTTCCGCCGGATCGTCTTGCCGCAGATCGTGCGGGTCAGCCTTCCCGGTCTCGTTAACGAGATGTCATTGCTGATCAAGGTTACGCCGGTTCTGGCGGTTGTCGGGGTGGTCGATATCACCCGCGCCGCGGTCAGGATCGGCGCCCAGACCTACGAACCGCTGCCGCCGTTTCTGGTGGCGATCGCGCTCTATGTGCCGATCGTGTTCGCGCTGGTGTCGCTGCAGCGCTGGATCGAGCGGCGCCAGACCGCGGCCGAGGCCCTCGCATGATCCGCGACTTCGGCATTGTCTGGAGCGAGCGCTCCCTGCTGCTGAGCGGGCTTGCCAATACGGCGATACTATCGACGGTATCGGCGGTCGTGGCGCTGCTGTTGGGTTTCATGGTGACCCCGGCGCTGATGTCGAAACAGCCGGTCGTTTCGGGGATCGCACGCGTCTTCGTGGACGGTATGCGATGCGTCCCGTTTCTGCTGTTTGCCTATATCATCTATTACGGCCTGCCGTCGCTGGGCCTGCGGCTGGACAACTGGACCTCGGGCCTGGCGGCGCTGACCATCTACAATGCGGCCTACATGGCGGAAATTCTGCGGGGCGCCTGGGTGGTGCAGCCGCGCGAACCGATCGAGGCAGGCATTGCGTTCGGCTTTTCGGGACTCCGGCTGTTTCGCAGCATTATTCTGCCGCCGCTATTGTTATCGGCGGGTCCTGTGATCGGCAATCAGATGATCCAGATCATCAAGGACAGCGCCTTTCTCACCATCATCGCGCTGCCGGAATTGACGCACGCCGCCAGTTCGATCCAGTCGCGGCACTACATTCCGTTTGCGGCCTTCATCACCGCGGTGTTTTTGTATTGGGGGCTCTGCCTTGTGATCGAGGCCGGGGTCAGTTCGATCGGCCGCGTCGCCGAAGCACGCCGGTAGGAGCGCGCGATGGCCGAATTCAACAAGGTTCTCGACGTGGCCGGTGTATCGAAGCGGTTTGGCGATAACGAGGTTCTCTCCGACGTCAGCTTCCAGGTCGACAAGGGCGAGACGATCTGCGTGCTCGGACCATCCGGCTCGGGCAAGTCGACCTTGCTACGCTGCATCAACTGGCTTGAACGACCGGACGCCGGGCAGATCTATTTGAACGGCGAGCGGGTCGGCATCAACAACGCCGGGATCGTGATGGGCGATCGCGACCTGTCGAAGATCAGGACCCGCATCGGCATGGTATTCCAGCATTTTGCATTGTGGCCTCATCTCACAGTGCTGCAAAATCTGATGGAAGCGCCGGTTCAGGTGCAGCGGCGGCCGAAGGCCGAGGTTCGCGACGAGGCGCTGGCATTGCTGGCCAAGGTTGGGCTGAGCGAGAAGCGCGATGCATTTCCGGCGAGACTGTCGGGTGGACAGAAGCAGCGCGTCGGCATCGCGCGGGCGCTGGCGATGCGTCCGGATCTGTTGCTGTTCGATGAGCCCACCAGCGCGCTCGATCCCGAACTCGTTGGCGAGGTGCTGGTGGTGATGCGGGATCTGGCTCGCGAAGGCATGACCATGGTCATCGTCACCCATGAAATGGCCTTCGCGCGCGATGCGGCCACCCGCGTGCTGTTTCTCGATCGGGGGCGAGCCGTTGAAACCGGGTCGCCGGACCGATTTTTCTCCAATCCCGAGACTGAACGGGCGCGCCAGTTTCTCCAGCGCTACGCTGGTGACATCGCCAACGGCAAGCGCTGAGAACCGAAGAGGACGTCTACCATGCATGCGATCTTTCATCTGTTGCCCGATGCACCGAAACCGGTCGCGCCGTATAGCCATGCCGTCGAGGCTGGCGGATTTGTGTTCGTGACCGGACAACTGGCGACCGATCCGGTTGATGATTCTCTTCCTATTCCGCCCGGCATCGAGGCGCAGACCCACAAGGTAATGGACAATCTGATCCGCGTGCTCAAAGGCTGCGGGCTGACGCTGGCCAACGTGGTTTGCGTGCGCATTTTCCTGACCGACTTCAACGGCGACTACGCCAAGATGAACGAAATCTACGCGACCTATTTCGCCGCCGACAAGCGTCCGGCCCGAACCACCGTCGGCGTGACGGGTCTTGCCCGCGGCGGGATCATCGAAATCGACATGATTGCCATCCGGCCGTGAGGCGCTAGCATGACAGAGTCACTCATCGAAATTCCCGCCCGGCGTGGCAAGGCCGCTTTCGTGGCGGCCGGGCAGATTGTCACCGTCATCAACACCCATGGCGAACAGGTGGTCGATACCTGGGCCTTCAACCGCGCCGATCTCGGCGAGTTCATGTCAAACGAGCATACCCGTGCGCACAGCCTGCATTTGGCGCCAAAGCCGGGCGATGTCCTGCGTACCAACAAGCGCCGGCCGATCCTGACATTGACCGAAGACACGTCGGGTGGAATTCACGACACGCTGATCGCGGCCTGTGACCGCTATCGCTATGCCTTTCTCGGGGTGGAGGATTATCACGACAATTGCACGGATAATCTGTTCGCTGGAATGCGTGAACTGGGTCTGGTGCCCGCGGAAGTACCAAGCCCGCTCAATTTGTTCATGAATATTCCCTGGACCGCCGAGGGCACACTTGGCTTCGCCGCGCCGCCGCGGCCGGTGCCCGGAAGTTATGTGCGCCTGCGAGCCGAGATGGACCTGGTGATCGCATTCTCCGCCTGTCCGCAGGACATCCTGCCGATCAACGGCAAGGCGGGAAAGCCGGTCGAGGCGCATTTTACGATCACCGAAGGGCAGACCACAGTCGGAGCGACGGCATGACCATGGCACAGACCAAGCTGGAGATTTCCGAAGCCAATCGGCGACGCTACGAGGAGCTTCGGGCAGCTGGACAGGAGTTGACGCCCAAGGGCCTGCCGGATGCGACGCCGCTCGACGGCGTTCCGATCTCGCCTGATGCGGCGGTCGGCCGCGAACAGGTTCCTGCCGGCTGGTATGCGACGGTTCGATTGCGACGCGGCGAGGCGCTGCGGATCATCGACGATTCCGGCCGCTCCAGCGTCGCGCTGATCGGCTGGCGCGAGGAAGACACCTCCGAGCGGGTCAATTGCGCCGACACTGTTAAAGTGCAGTGGAGTGCCGCGGTCTCGAAAGGCCGCGTGCTGCTGTCGGATATGGGACGCGTATTCCTGTCGCTGATCGAGGATACGAGTGGCGCCCACGATCTGATGGTCGGAGGATCCACGCCGGCCTCGACGCGGGCCACGTTCGGCGCGACCACCCGCAACACGCAGGAGAATTTCCTTGCGGCCGCGGCCAAGATCGGGCTCGGGCTTCGAGATATTCCGCCCTGTGTGACGTTTTTTGCACCGGTATCGCTGGATACCGAGGGACGCTTCTTGTGGATGCCGGGCCGAAAGCGGCCGGGCGATTTCGTCGACCTGCGTGCCGAGATGAATCTGGTGCTGGTGCTGTCGAATTGCGCTCATCCGCTCGATCCCGCGCGGCCGGCGGCGACCGATCCCGTCACGCTCATTCGCTACCGTGCGCCACCGCCGGGGTCCGACGATCCGTGCCGGACAACGTCCCCGGAAATCGTTCGCGCCTTTGAGTTCACCGATCGGCTCTTTGCCTAAAGGAGAGTCTTCCATGACTGGTCTCGCAGCCCCATCATCGACGCCTGATGCGTTCGACGCGGTCTATGCGCACGATATTCCGGCAGAACGGCCCTGGTCCCGCGTGCTGAAGCAGGGACAGACCTTGCGGATCATCGACAGCGAAGGACAGCAGGCGGTCGACGCGCTGCTCTATTGCGCCGAAGATCCGGCCGAGCGTTACAGCAGCCAGGATACGCTGCGGGTTCAGGGATCGGCCTATGTCGAACTGGGAACCCGGCTGATCTCGAACAAGGGCCGGGTGATGGCCCATCTGACCGCTGATTCCTGCGGACGGCACGATACCTCGGCGGGGTGTTGTTCGTGCGAAAGCAACGCCGTCCGCTTCGGGGAGGCGACCAAGTATCAGCACGCCTGCCGTGAGAACTTCATTCTCGAACTGTCGAAACATGGATTGACCAAGCGCGACATCGTCGCAAACCTGAACTTCTTCATGAATGTGCCGATCGATCCTTCCGGCGCGTTTACGGTGGTCGATGGTATCTCGGCCCCCGGAAATTACGTCGACGTGACGGCCGATATGGACGTGCTTTTCGTCATCTCCAACTGTCCCCAGGTCAACAATCCCTGCAACGGCTTCAATCCGACTCCGATACGGGTGATGATCTGGGATCCCCGGGAAACGTAGCGTGAAATCGACGATCAAATCTGTGGTACCGTTCGTGATTGCAGTGGTTGTGGCATACCGTTTGCTTGATATTAGCTTGGACTTAGAAATGAACTTGGGCGTCGAGAGCGCCGCATCTTTTGGTTCGTGGCCGCAACAATGAAGCTGGCAGAGCCAGCATAAGAGTCCCCCATCGTGAAAATATCAAAAGGGAGTATCTCACATGCCGAAAAATCTGACGCGCCGCCAAGCTCTTGTTCTTCCTGCCGGGATCGCATTGGGGAGCCTCGTTGGGCGCTCCGCGATGGCGGCAGAACCCGTCAAAATAGGTTTGGTCGCAGCCCTTTCCGGACAGTCCGCCAAGTCGGGCGAGGGGATCACCCGTGGACTGACGATCGCCATCGATGAGATCAACGCGCACGGCGGCGTGCTCGGCGGGCGGATGCTTGAACTCGTTCGCCGCGATGATGAGTCGAATCCAGCCAAGGGCCAGACTGCGGCCCGGGAACTGATCGACAAGGAGGGGGTGGTCGCTATCTTCGGAGGCATCGACAGTCCGGTTTCGCTGGCCATCGTGCCGGTGATGAACACGGCGCAGGTGCCCTTCATGGGGGTGTGGGCTGCGGCGACAAACATCACCCGCAACGGCGCCAATCCAAACTACATTTTCCGGGTCTCGGCGGTCGACGTGCTGGTGGACCGCGCGCTGATCAAGCATGCCATGACCACATTCGGCTCCAAGACACCGGGGCTGATGCTGGTCAACAATGGCTGGGGCGAATCCAACCTCGGCGGTTTGACCGCGGCGGCGGAAGCCGCCGGCATCAAGCTGGCGGGCGCGGAAAAGTTCGACGACAAGGATGCCGATATGACGCCGCAGTTGCAGCGGCTGCGTGAGGCGGGCGCGGACACCGTGATCCTGGTCGGCAATGCGGCGCCGGGCGCGCAGGTCGTCAAATCGCTTCAACGCTCGGCCTGGACGGTGCCGGTGGTCTCGCATTGGGGTATTTCCGGCGGACGCTTCCCCGAGCTTGCCGGTTCCTGGGCGGGCAAAGTGCATTTCGTCCAGACCTACAGCTTCTTCGGTCCGCAAAACGATGTCGGCAAGCGTGTGCTCGCGGCGATGATGGCGAAATATCCCGATGTCAAAGGCCCCGGCGACGTCACCCCGCCGGTCGGTGTCGCCAACGCCTATGATGCCATGCAGTTGACCGCGCTCGCTATTGCGAAAGCCGGCTCGACGGAAGGTCCCAAGCTGCGCGAGGGATTTCTCGCTATCGAAGGCTATCAGGGCCTGATCAAGAACTACACGAAGCCCTTTACCGATGCGAACCACGATGCCCTCAACGAAAATGACTATGTCATGGTTCGTTACAATGGAGACCAGATCGAGCCCATCACGGGCTGATCGATGCTCGCGACCGCACTTGTTTCAGGCCTCAGTCTCGGCAGCATCTACGGCTTGATCGCGCTTGGCTTCACCCTGACGTTTGCCGTCTCCGGCACGGTGAATTTCGCGCAGGGTTCGTCGGTGATGCTCGGGGCGGTGGTTTGCCACGCTCTGGTAGTCGGGATGCACTGGCCAATGATCGCAGCGATTCCCGCGGCGCTGTTGGCCTGCGCTCTCTGGGGTCTGGTGGTCGAACGGATCGCGGTCCGGCCGTTTGTCGCGCGCGGGACCAATTCCTGGCTGATGGCGACCGTGGCGCTTGGAATCGTGCTCGACAATGTGGCGATGGTGCTGTTCGGCAAGGAGCCGCGCGCGCTTCCGTCGGCGTTGGCCGATGATCCCTGGGTGATCGGCAATGTCGGCATCTTTCCGTTGCAGGTTGTGGTGCCGGTGGTCGGACTGGGTCTGGCATTGCTGGTCCATCTCGGAATGCATCGAACGAGCCTCGGGCTGAAGCTGCGGGCCGCGGTCGAGAATCCGGACGCGGCGCGGCTGATGAGCATCGATGTGACGATGCTGATCGCGCTCACCTATGCGGCGGCGGCGCTTCTGGCCGGGATCGGCGGCATCCTGATCGCGCCGCTGTACAACGTCGCGTATGACATGGGCACGTTATTCGGCATCAAGGCGTTCGCCGTGGCGATCCTTGGCGGTCTCACCAATCCCTGGGGTGTGGTGATCGCCGGGCTTGCTTACGGTCTGGTTGAGGCCTGTGCCACCACCTGGCTGGGTTCAAGCAGTACCCAGATCGTCACCTTCACCGCCGTCATCGCAGCGCTGGCGCTGGCGCCATCCGGACTATTCGGTGGCCGGACCAAGGTGCGCGTATGAAGGCCATGTCAATCGTGATCGCCGCGGTGCTGGCCGCTGGCGCCGCCGCAACCTGTCTGTTGGCGCCCGGCTACTATGCCTATTTGATGGGAACGTTGGCGACGACCGCCCTGGTCGGCGTCGGCCTCAACGTGCTGCTCGGTCTCGCCGGTGAAGTGTCGCTGGGCCAGGGCGGGTTTCTGGCACTCGGCGCTTACGGCGTCGGAATTCTCACGACCAAGGCCGGCTTGAACTTCTGGGAAGCCTTGCCGCTCGCCGTTTTGCTGGTCGCGGCGATATCGGCCGTGCTCTCGATCCCGGCGCTCCGGGTCACCGGTCCCTATCTGGCGATGGTCACCATCGCCTTCGGCTTCATCGTTGAATCCGTCTCGATCGAATGGAAGGGCCTGACCGGCGGTTCCAGCGGTCTCGCCGGAATTCCAGCGCCCTTTGGTACCGGCGGCACGGCGCTGTTGGCCTGTGCTCTCTGCGTCCTCGCGCTGGCGCTGTTTCACACTTTCACGCGCAGCCCCCTCGGCCTTGCGATGCAGGCGACGGCGACAGCACCGGCCGCGGCGCGCGGCATCGGGATCAGCGCGTTGCCGGTGCGCACCGCGGCCTTCATGCTGGCCGCCGTCGCGGCCGGTCTGGCCGGGGGATTGCAGGCGGCGCTGACAGGCTTCATCGCGCCCAGTTCGTTTCCGTTCTCGCAGTCGATCCTGTTTCTCCTGGTCGTGGTGGTCGGAGGTGCGGGCCGCACCCTCGGTCCGCTGGTCGGCGCAGCGGTGGTGGTGCTGCTGCCGGAATTCCTCGCGAGCCTTGCCGAATATCGTCTGTTGGTTTTCGGCGCGGGGTTGTTGATCGTTCTCTGGGCTGCCCCGGGCGGGATTGCCGGCGCCATCGCGCGGCTGGTGCTGCCGGAAGCACCCGCGCCAAATCCCAAGCCGGATATCGATCTCGCGCTGGCCCACATCGCGGGCTCCGGCGGCAGCCTCGTGGCCGAAGGGGTTCGTGTCGCGTTCGGCGGCGTGGTGGCCGTGGCGGGGGTCGATCTGACGGCGCCGCCCGGCCGCGTCACCAGCGTGATCGGTCCCAACGGCGCCGGCAAAACCACGCTGCTCAATCTTGTCAGCGGTTTTCAGCGCCCGGATAGCGGCACAGTACGTGTTGGAAGCCAAGAGATCACGGGCCGGCCCGCCGACGACGTCGCGCGCGCGGGCCTCGCCCGTACCTTTCAAACCGCGCAACCTTTCGGCGGCCTGAGCGTGCTGGACAATGTCCGCCTTGGATTGCTGCGCGGCACCTGGCGAGGCGAAGCACCGGCCGCATTGGCGCGTGCGCTGCTTTCTCTGGTCGGCTACGCCGGATCGGAGACGAGGCTTGCCGCGACGCTGCCGCATGTGGATCGCCGGCTGGTCGAGATCGCCCGCGCGCTCGCGACCAGGCCGGCCGTGCTTCTGCTGGATGAACCGGCCGCCGGGCTTGACGAGGCCGACACGGTGAAGCTGGGCGACATGCTGCAACGGCTGGCGCGCGCTGGTTTAGCGGTCGTGCTGGTCGAGCATGACATGGCGCTGGTGATGTCGATCTCGGACGAGATCGTCGTGCTCGACGCCGGACGCCGCATCGCCTCAGGGGCGCCGGCCGCCGTGCGCGCCGATCCCGCGGTCAAGGCCGCCTATCTCGGCGCCACGACATCGATCCAGCCATTGGCGCCGCGGGAAGCTGGCGCTTCCTTGCTCGATGTGCGCGAGCTCAATGCAGGCTACGGACCTCTTGGGGTACTGCATCAAATTGACTTGCGTGTCGGCCGCGGGGAGACCATCGCGGTGCTGGGTCCCAACGGCGCCGGCAAGTCGACCTTGATGAAAGCTCTGAGCGGGCTGATCCGTCCCGTCGAGGGCGCGATCGGCTTTGGCGGTGTGGAGCTGATGCGGCTTCCGGCGCATCTGGTCGCGCGCGCCGGCTTGATCCTGGTTCCCGAGGGCCGGCAGGTATTTCCGCAATTGACCGTCGCCGAGAACCTCCGCCTGGGCGCGACCCGCCGCGGCGACTTCAAAGATGCGGAGATCGAGACGATGCTCGATCGGTTTCCGCGGCTGCGCCCGCGGCTTCATACCGCGGCGGGTCTGTTGTCGGGCGGCGAGCAGCAGATGCTGGCCGTTGCCCGTGGGTTGCTGGCGCGGCCCGATATCCTTTTGCTGGACGAACCGTCGCTCGGTCTGGCACCCGCGGTCGCCGCAGAACTGTTTGGGCAGTTTACGCGGTTGCGGGAAGAGGGCATGACTTTACTGATTGTCGACCAGATGGCAGATCATGTGCTCGCCATTGCGGATCGTGGTTATGTGATCGCAGGCGGCCGCGTGGTCGCGCAGGGCGAACCCGCCGGGTTACGGGATGCGATGCTGGACGACGCCTATCTGGGCGCCCAGCCTGCCGTGGTGAATTGATGGATCTGATTGTTCGCAACGCCACGACACTAAGGGGCAGTGAGCTTGCTGTCGTCGATATCGGCATTGTGGGCACCACGATCGCCGCGATCGCGCCTGCGCTGCAGGCGAAGACTCGCGAACTGGATGCCGCGGGTTGCCTGGTGATCCCCGGCATGATCGAGACCCACATCCATCTCGACAAGACCTGCATCCTCGACCGCTGCCGGATCGAGGAGGGCACCGTCGCCGAAGCGGTCCGGGAAACCGCGGCGGCCAAGCGCGGCTTTACCGTCGAAGACGTCTATGCGCGGGGCAAGCGCACGCTGGAGCGCTGCATCACGCAGGGCACGATGCGCATGCGTACCCATGTCGAGCTCGATCCCGGCATAGGCATGATCGGCTTCGAGGCGGTCGACCAGCTTGCGCGCGATTACGCCTGGGCGATGGACCTGGAATTATGCGTCTTCCCGCAGGAAGGGCTCACCAACAATCCCGGTACCGAGGAACTCTTGATCGAAGGCTTGCGCCGCGGCGCGCGCGCGATCGGCGCCGTGCCGTATTTCGATACTGACCCGCGTGGCCAGATTGATCGCATCTTCGCGATCGCGCGCGATTTCGATGCCGAAATCGACATGCACCTCGATCTCGCCGAGACCACGCAGGGAATGCAGATCGAATATGTCTGCCGCAAAACCGAGGAATTCGGCTGGGGCGGCCGGGTTGCGGTCGGTCACGTCACCCAGATGTCGCTGCTGCCGCCGGAGCGCTTCGGCGCCATCGCAACGCAGTTGGCCAGCGCCGGCGTTGCCGTGACGATATTGCCGTCGACCGATCTCCATTTGATGGGCCGCAGTCACGACCATGCGGTGCCGCGCGGCGTCGTGCCGGCCGAACCGCTGCGCAAGGCCGGCGTGACCTGCTCGATCTCGACCAACAATGTGTTGAATCCGTTCACGCCCTATGGCGACGGCTCGCTGATCCGGATGGCGAACCTCTACGCGAATGTCTGCCATGTGTCGCGGCCGGCCGACCTCGCGGGCTGCCTCGACATGATCACCGGCTCCGCGGCGCGGCTGATGCGCCTCGAGGATTACGGCATCACGGTCGGCGGACCGGCCGATCTTGTCTGTCTTGACGCAGCCAACCCCGCCGAAGCGGTCGCGACGCTCGCGCAAGCACTTTGGGGCATCAAACGCGGCCGGGCGTCCTTCACCCGGCCCCGTCCGCAGCTTCATCCGCGGGCGTAGGACCAATCGCTACTCCGCGGCCTTGGCCGTCTTGTCCATGAAGATGCGCGTCGGCGCCGGGAAACCGCAGGAGGTGCCGTCGGTAACCTTGACCTGGTCCTCCCATGGCAGCCGGAACGTGCCGGCGACCATGTCCTGCATGAAGGTGTAGGGACAATCCATCGCGCCGCCCTTCACCGCGACATAGCCGCGGTGCCAGAGCTGATAGATGTTGTTCTCGACGCCCCAGTGAATCCGCGCCTCGCGTACCAGATCAGGGCGTACTTCCGCCGTGATGATCTCGTCAGCCCGTCCCGTCGTGCCATGGGCGATGATGCTGCCGTCGAAATTCACGATCATGCCTTCGCCCATGGAATCGAACGAGCCATCCGATCCGCACATGCAGACGTTCGCGGTCACCATCAGGTTCTGGAACGCATTGGCCTGATTGGTGAAGCGCCAGCTCTCGCGGATCGGCGCGGTATAGCCGGCGGTGCGGATCATGATTTCGGCGCCCTTGTAGGCGCATTCCCGCGCCATTTCCGGGAACATGCCGTCATGGCAGATGATCAGCGCGATCTTGGCGCCCTTGGGGCCCTCGATCACGGGGATTCCGACATTGCCGGGTTCCCACGGCTCGACCGGAATCCAGGGGTGGAATTTTCGGTAGTACAGTTTGATCTCGCCGGTGTCGTCGATAATGAGCCCCGAATTGTAGGGATTGCCGTCGGGGTTGAACTCCATGATCGAAAAGCAGCCCCAGATCTTGTTGTCGATGCAGGCCTTCTTGAAGGCCGCGACTTCGGGGCCGTCGAGCCGGCACATGATCGCGGGGTTGGTGTCCATCGACAGGCCGTGCAACGAATATTCCGGGAACACCACGAGATCCATGGTGCCGAGATTGCGGCGGGCCTTGCCGACCATGTAGACGATGCGGTCGGTCTGGCGGGCCAGGTCAGCCTTGGTTACCACGACCGGCAATTGCAACTGAACGAGTCCGATGACCACGCCTTCGGGGGATTTGTTGAGGCCGCCAAGTCCGTTCATGTTTTACTCCTTGCAGAGAAACCGTATGTCCGCGCGTCGTTGCGCGAACATCCCGGCACGAAGCAAACCCGATTTTCACAAAGAGCAAAAGATCATATTTCAGGCGATCGGTCAGTCGGTTTTCTCAGGCGAAAGCGAGCTTTTATGGCCATGTCTGGTTGCGATCGAGAAGGCTCTCGCCGGGAGCCGGGGCGAATAGTATAGGTCCTCCCGAGATCGCGGCACGTCTATCGTTGCGGTGCGGTCATTCGGGGATAGAGAACCAACCCATGTCGAATGTATCGAAAAGCCCGGGAACCAGGTTGCGGGTTGCTATTGCCGGGCTGGGACCGATCGGAACCAAGGTCGCCGAGGCACTGGACCAAGGCATCGATGGAATGATGCTCGCCGCGGTGTCAGTGCAGAATCCCGAGAAACACCGGACCTGGCTCGGTAAACTGGCGGCCACGCCAGCGGTCTTGCCGATCGAACAACTCTCGGAGGCCGCCGACATCGTCATCGAATGCGCGCCGGGCAGGCTCTTGAGGTCGATCGTTGCTCCCTTCGCTGGAAGCGGAAAAACCGCGGTGGTCCTCAGCGCCGGCG
>NZ_JBEKCZ010000018.1:12730-53880 GCF_050014615.1 Bradyrhizobium sp.
CGACAACGAGGACCTGATTGCGCTTGCGAAGCAAAACGGCGGTCAGATCGTGGTGCCCACGGGAGCGCTGATCGGCCTCGACGCCGTGACCGCGGCTGCGGTCGGCAATATCCATTCGGTCAGGATGGTGACCAGAAAGCCGGTTCAAGGGCTCGCCGGCGCGCCCTATATCGTCGAAAACAACATCGATATCGAACGAATTACCGCGCCGCTCCGGATATTCGAGGGCACGGCACGGGAGGCGGCAAAAGGCTTCCCGGCCAATCTGAACGTGGCGGTCGCGCTCTCGTTGGCCGGCATCGGCCCGGACCGGACACGGCTGGAAATCTGGGCCGATCCCACGGTGACGCGCAACATTCATCGGGTTGAGGTGGAATCCGACTCCGCCCGTTTTTCGATGTCGATCGAGAATATTCCGTCGGAAAATCCGAAGACGGGTCGTATCACCGCGCTCTCCGTGATCGCCTATCTTCGCAAGCAGCGTTCAGCGCTTCGCGTCGGCACCTGAAATCAGGAGCTGGCCTATTTAGTGCCGTAGGCGCGGTCGCCGGCGTCGCCGAGGCCGGGCAGGATATAGGCGTTTTCGTCGAGCCCCTGGTCGATGGCGGCGAGCCAGATCGGAACATCCGGGTGAACGCCACGCATGCGCTCGATACCCTCCGGCACGCCGATCAGGCACGCCAGCCGGATGTCGTTGGCGCCGCGCTCCTTCAGCCGGTCGACCGCCGCGACCGCCGAGTTCGCCGTTGCCAGCACCGGTGAAATCACGATCACCAGCCGCTCGTGCAGATCGCTCGGTGCCTTGAAGAAATACTCCACGGCAACGAAGGTCTCCGGTTCGCGGTAAAGGCCGATATGGGCGACGCGCGCGTTCGGCACCAGATCGAGCATGCCGTCCGCGAAGGTGACGCCGGCCCGCAGCACCGGTGCGAACACCAGTTTCTTGCCCGCGATCTTCGGAGATTTCATATGGGTCAGCGGCGTTTCGATATCGACATCAGCCAGCGGCAGATCGCGGGTGATCTCGTAGCACAGCAGCATCCCGATCTCCTTGAGGAGCTCACGAAACGCCTTGGTCGAAATATTTTTCTCCCGCAACAGCGTCAGCTTGTGCTGCACCAGCGGGTGGCTAACGATCGTGACGCCGTCCATGTGTTGATCCGATCTAGAATACAGTGCCGTCGCTGATGACTTTCACGGGCGGTGAGGCGTCGGCGCGGCGTTCGCGCGCCAGCAACCGGCCCGCGGCCCAGGTTCCGCCTTCAAGAATTTTCGCCAGCGGCAGCGAGGTGGCGTCTAGCCCGAGCCGTTGCCGCAAACCATCGGCGATGCGGTCGAGCAGCGCCACCGTCAGTGCGCGCCACTCGACCACCAGCGATGACGCCACTTCATGCTCGCGCTGCGCATCCTCTGCGTCGCGAAAGCCGAGCACGCCGATGTCGATGAACAGTCCGCCATTGCGATATTCGGCAAGGCCGGTGAGGCCATCGATATCGGTTACCCGGATGCCGGCGGTTTGCAGCGGTTCGATCAGGGAATAGGCCAGCCATTGCGAAAGCTTGTGCAGCGGCATCAAACCGCTGGTCGCATCCATCGTCGCCAGCGCCGGATGTTTCCAGCAGTCGCCGAGGGCTATGCCGCCCAGCGTCAGCCGCGATGGCCAGATCGGCCCGAGTTCTTGCAGCAGCCTGGAAAGTATCGCAGGGGCGGGGAGCTGCAGGCCGTCTGCCTCTATCGCCAATCGATCGAACAGGCCGCCGGGTCGTGGTGTATCGAAGCTGCCGAAGACATCCGGTTTCGACGCCACCAGCGCGCCAAGACGGCGCAACAGATCGACGCGGCCCTCAAGGCCGACCAGCGGATTGAGGTCCGAGACCTGCAGGCCGCGCTCGAGATCGGCAATGGAGAGATTGGCAAGCACCTCGGCATCGGCGCGCAAGGGGTCATGCGGATCGGCCGAGAATGCGCCGGCCGCGAACATCGCGAGGCTGGCCAGTCCCAATCCCTCCGAGCGGCCGATCGCCGATCCGGTCTTTGGATCGTGATAGCGCCATGACGGGCCGGCGCCGGCATCGAGAAAGACGCTGACGATGGCCAGATCGAATTCAGCCCGGGCACGCGCGGCGCGATCGGGCCAGCGGATCTGGTCGGCGATATCGGCCCAGCGATTGTCCCCATTCGCAACGAAGTGCCGCCAGCGCGAATGAAACGGTACCTCGAACGAAGGATAGGCCTTGCGCGTGGTTTGCAGCACCAGGTCGACCGCGCTGTCCATGCGGCCGAGGTCGATGCGGAAGTTCGGAAGCCTGTCGTCGAGACCGATGGCGAGCATACGCTGTGCCCGCTCGCGAACGGCCCTGGCATTCAACAACGACAACGCGGCCGATGTCTCGAGATTTGCCACCGACACGGCCGTCCTCTCTCAGTATTTTTCGAGCGAACGGCCGACCGAATTGGTCAGGTCCTGCGGCTGTGGCGGTTCGGGAGAGTAGTAACCGGCGGCCTTCTTGGCTGCGATTTCCACATGCGCATCGGTCGGCACCAGATCATCGGGGATCGGTACGCGTTCAACGATCTCGATGCCCTGGCTGGTCAGCGCATCGTGCTTCATATCGCTCATGGAAACGAAGCGGTCGATGCGTTTCAGGCCGAGCCAGTGGATCACGTCCGGCATCAGTTGCTGGAAACGGGCATCCTGCACCCCGGCGACACATTCGGTGCGCTCGAAATATTGCGCGGCGGCATCGCCGCCTTCCTGGCGCTTGCGTGCGTTGTAGACCAGGAATTTTGTGACTTCGCCCAGCGCCCGGCCTTCCTTGCGATTGTAGACGATGATGCCAAGGCCGCCGGTTTGCCCGGCGCGCGCGCATTCCTCGATGCCGTGCAGCAGGTATGGACGGCATGTGCAGATATCGGAGCCGAACACATCGGAGCCGTTGCATTCATCATGCACGCGGCAGGTGATGCTGGTGCGATGGTCCGGCAGTTTGGTGACGTCGCCGAACAAATAGGCCGTCATGCCGCCGATCGGCGGCAGGAAAACCTGCAGGTCGGGCCTGGTCACCAGCTCCGGGAACATGCCGGCGGTCTGTTCGAACAACTGCCGGCGTAAATTGTTTTCGGTGGTGGCGAAACGCTGCGCCATGCCCGGCAGATACCAGACCGGATCGATCGCGATCTTGACCACGGAGACGCTGCCGCTCTTGTGCACGACCTCGTCGTCCACCTTGAGCCGTCCGGCTTCGATCGCCGCCCTCAGTTCGGGCAGATCGAGCCGGGCGCGGGTGATCGCGATGCTGGGACGGATATCGACGCCTTCGGCGATCTCGGTTGCGAAATTTTCCGCGACAAGATGGCCCCACGGATCCAGCGAGACGATCCGCTCCGGATCGCTCCATTGCGGGAATGGCCCGATCGTTGCGGCGGGGTGGGTGTTGGTGAGATCCGGACGCCGGATCGGATTGAGTGCGCCGGATGAAACGGCAAGCGCGCGATAAACCGAATAGGATCCGCCGTGGGTGCCGATGACGTTGCGATCCTGCGGGCGTGACACCGTACCGATCACCGGTCCGCGTTCACGCGCGCTGGCTGCGCCCCAGTTGATGGGGAAATTGTGCTTGGCACCCGGTGCAGGATGCGAGGTAAGGCGGATATGGTCAATCCGATTAGAACCAGTCATCGCAACGGACCCCCGAAATGGCGACGGCCCGCCTAAGCAGACGGGCCTGGTCACCAACGATGGAATTAACGGCGCGACCGCAGCCGCATGCGAAACTATATAGCTATGTCGCGGCCGAATACAACGGCGATTCCAGTCCTGTTTTGGTTGGGAGGCCTTGCTGGAATGCCTTTGGAGATGGCTTTTGCAGTGCCTTGGCCGTTAACCTTTGCGGTCCGGCGCCGGCCGAATGCTGGCGGAAGCCGCCACGTCTCGCCTAAATTTGGTTGATGCACTACATTGTGCGCCGCGCTCAGCATGGGGCCCTGTCGATGACGCTGGATATCCTTGTCAAGAATGTTGCCTTGTGGGGCACCGAAGGCTTGTGCGACCTCGGAATAGCCAATGGCCGTTTCGCGAGCGTGAACCCAAACGGCGTCTCGTCGGCCGCCGTTCTGACGCTCGACGCGGAGGGCCGAATGGCCGTTCCGGGCTTTGTCGAGCCGCATATTCATCTGGACAAGGCGTTGATCTCGGAACGCGCGCCCGTCAATCGCTCCGGGACGCTCACCGAAGCCATCGAGATCCTGTGGGAGCTCAAGCGCAACTACACGGTCGACGAAATCGCGGACCGGGCCGCGCGCGTCCTCGCGCAGGCCCTGGAGAACGGTATCTCGAGGTTGCGCACCCATGTCGATGTCGATCCGATCGGCGGCACGCGTCCGGCCGAAGGTCTGATCCGCGCGCGTGAGCGGTTTGGCGATCTGATCGATATCCAGATCGTAGCGTTTCCGCAGGAGGGCATCGTCAAATCGCCGGGCACCGAAGCGTTGATGCGTGAGGTGATGAAGCTTGGTGTTGATGTCGTCGGCGGCATGCCTTTCAATGAAGCGTCGCCGCAGGATAGCCGGCGGCATATCGAGATTGTCTTCGACATCGCCAGGCAATTCGACGCCGACATCGACATGCATGTCGACGAGACCGACGACCCGGCGGCTCGGACATTGGAAGTGCTGGCCGAATTGACGATCGCCAATGGCTGGCAGGGCCGCGTGACCGCGGGACACACCTGCGCGCTGGCGAGTTACCCCAGGGACTATGCCGATCATGTGATCGGCCGCCTGCGCCAGGCCAACGTCAACATGATTGCAAATCCGGCCACCAATCTGATGCTGCAGGGCCGCCTGGACGATTATCCCAAGCGCCGCGGGGTGACGCAGGTCAAGGAGCTGTTGGCGGCCGGTGTCAATGTCGCCTGCGGACAGGACTGCGTGCACGACACTTTCTATCCCTTCGGTCAGAACGACCCGCTCGAGATTGCCTTTCTGCTATGCCATGCCTCGCAGATGAGCCAGCCGGCCGAGATTTTGACCGTGATGGACATGGTGACCAACAACGGCGCGAAAGCATTGCGGGTGCCGGATTTTCGCGTCGCGGTCGGCGGCGTCGCGGATCTGGTGGTGCTGGACGCCCGCGACGCGCGCGGGGCTTTCGCCACACGGCTGCCGCGCCGCTGGGTGATTCGAAAAGGCAGGCTGATTGCCGAGACCCAATCCGAGACACGCCGCTACTTCGAGATGCCGGCAGCGGCAGCCACATAGAGGATTTGCAACTTGGATTTCCGCCAACTGCGTTACGCGCTTTCGGTCTACAAGGAACGCAGCTTCACCAAAGCCGCGAAGCGACTCAATATTTCGCAGTCGGCTGTCAGCGAGCAGGTAAAGTTGCTCGAAGAAGAGATCGGCTTTGAGCTGTTTAACCGGACATCCGGCGGCATCGAATCCACCGATCGCGGCCGTACTTTTTTGTACGAGTCCGAGCGGGTGATGGGCGATCTGCTGAGCCTCTCGGATACCGCCCGCAGATTGCGCGGCGCGCTTTCCGATACGCTCACGATCGGGATGGGGTCCGGCATGGCCCAGATCTTCATT
Organism: Bradyrhizobium sp.; assembly: GCF_050014615.1. Taxonomy (GTDB): domain Bacteria; phylum Pseudomonadota; class Alphaproteobacteria; order Rhizobiales; family Xanthobacteraceae; genus Bradyrhizobium. Next base: position 18,320 of record NZ_JBEKCZ010000018.1, read on the forward strand.
CCGCGCATGTTTACCGATCTCAAATCCGATCTTCCGGGCGTGCGGCTGGATATCCTGACCGCGCCGACCAAGAATATCTTCAACGAACTGCACGAGGAACGGATCGACGCCGGTATCGCGATTGAATCCGATCCCGATCGATTTCCGGCCGGATTGATCTTTGACCGCCTGATCGACGCCGAGATGGCACTGATCACGCATCCGAAGCATGCATTGGGGCGTTCGAAACAGCCGATCGATATCGGACGTTTGCTGGCCGAGCCCTTCATCATGAGCGAACTGACCGTTGGATATGGCCAGGTGGTTTTCTCGCTGTTTACCGATCTCGGAATCCGACCCAACATTCTTGCGGTGGTGGATAATATCGAGACCATCAAGATGATCGTGCAGTCGGGGGGCGGAATCGCGATCGTGCCGCGCGCCTGCGCAGAAAATGAAGTTACGCTGGGATTATTGAAAGCGTTCTCGATAGCACCGGCGCGTAATGTTGCATTCAGCCTGTTTCGGCGGCGCGAGCCGCTGTCGCGGCGCAAAGAAGCGGCGTTGCTGAAATTGCGCGAAATGCTCAAGGCTGGCTGATCGGATTTTCCGATAATCCCATCGATAATCGGCTTTTGACTCGGGTTAAGCGAAGGACCCATGCTATCGCAGTGCGGTGGCGTTGGCTGGCACGCGCACGTCCCCGTCAATTTGTCGATGGTATCAGGCATGTCATCTCGATCTTTGGCCGCGCGGTTTCGTATCGGTATCGATACCGGCGGCACTTTCACCGACATCGTGTCGGTCGATACGCAATCCGGCGCAACGCAAGTGACCAAGGTGGCGAGCACGCCGGCCAACCCGGCGATCGGCCTGTTGCGCGGGGTCAACGAAATTCTCGCCGCCGCTGGCGCCACCACGAATGATGTTGCGGGCCTCGCCCATGGCACCACGGTCGCGACCAATGCGCTGCTGCAGGGCGAGATCAATTCGCTCGGCTTGATCGTCAATGCCGGCTTTCGGCACATTCTCGAGATCGCCCGGCAATCGGTACCGGAGGGTTACGGAAACTCCTATTTCTGGGTCAAGCCCGATCGTATCGTTCCCTTGCAATTCGTTCGCGAGGTCGGCGGCCGGCTGGATTTTCGCGGCCATGAACTGCGCCCGCTCGATGAGGCCAGCGTGCGCGAGGCGGCTCGGTATTTTCGCCAGCAGGGCATCCGCGCCATCGGAATCTGTCTTTTGCATTCCTATGCCAATGACGTGCATGAGCGCCGCGCCGCCGAAATCATTGCCGAGGAATATCCGGACGCGACGTTGTCGTTGTCCTGCGTGGTATTGCCGGAATATCGCGAATATGAGCGCGCGGTGACGACGCTGGTCGACGCCTTCGTCAAGCCGCATATGGAACGCTACCTCAAGCGGGTGCATCAGGAGCTTGGTGTCGGCTTGCAGGACAAGCCGTTTCTGGTGATGCAGTCGAGCGGCGGCGTTGCCAGCGCCGATCAGGTGGTGCGCAAACCGATCACCACGGCGCTGTCGGGCCCGGCGGCCGGAGCGCTCGGCAGTGCCGTCATCGCTGACATCGCGGGCTTCCCGGATCTGGTGACGCTGGACGCCGGCGGCACCTCGACGGACCTTTGCCTGATCGAAGGCGGTAAGCCGCATGTTACCAATGGCGGATCGGTCGGCCCGTTTCCGGTACGTATTCCCATGATCGACATCGAGACCATCGGCACCGGCGGGGGTTCGATCGCCTGGATCAGCCGCGAGGGTCATCTCAAGGTCGGTCCGCGCAGCGCCGGCGCTGAGCCTGGACCGATGTGCTATCCGAACGGCGGCAGTGAGCCGACCATCACTGATGCCAATCTGGTGCTCGGCCGAATTCCGCCGTCGCTGATCGGCGGCGGTATTGCCCTTAACGTCGAGCGGGCGCGGAGCGGCATTGCCGCGCTCGCCGCGCGGTTGCCCGGCCAGATGAGTGTCGAGCAGCTCGCCAGCGGCATCATCGAGATCGCCAACTGGAGCCAGGCCAACGCGATCAGGCAGATGACGATCCAGCGCGGTATCGATCCGCGCGCCTTCGCGCTATTGTCATTTGGTGGCGCGGGTCCGGCACAATCCGCCGCTGTGATGGACCTGCTGGCGATGAAGGCCTGCATCGTGCCGCCGAATCCCGGCAATCTGTCGGCCTTCGGCTTGCTCGCGGTCGACTGGCGCACCGACCACATCGTCACCAAGGTCATGCATGAAGACGCCATCGATCTTGCCGACGTCGCCGTACGTTATGCCGCACTGGAACGTGACGCGATAGCTACTCTGGAGCGGGACGGCATCGAGGCTTCGCGCATCAGGCTGGTCCGCGAAGCCGACATTCGCTACGCCGGCCAGTCGATGGAGGTGCGCGTCACCGCGCCGGGAGGTATGGTGGATGCCTCGTTCCTTTCGGGATTGATCAGCGCCTTCAATTCCGCGCATCGCCGGACCTTCGGCTATGACTACGCCGGTCAGCAGAAGATCGAGCTGGTCAATCTCTGCGTCTCCGGCTTCGGTCTGATCGAACGGCCGCAAATGCCCAAGCTTGCCGGTCGCGCGGGCCGTCCCGCGCCGAAGTCGACCCGGGCGGTTTATTTCGGCACAGAGTTTCTGGACACACCCGTGTTCGATCGCGCATCGCTGCCGCCCGCCGGCCGCGTCAACGGACCCGCGGTGGTCGAGGAATTCGGCTCAACGACGGTGGTATTTCCCGGCCAATATGTCGAAGTCGATCCGCACGGTATTCTTGTCATTCGCTCCATCTCATCGCAGGAGATGCCACGATGAACGTGCATCAACCATCGCATCCTTGGCCTGTCGCGCCGCTGCGCGAAACCGTCTCCGTCGATCCGATCGTGCTGCAAATCGTCGAGGGCACGCTGAATTCGATCGAGGCCGAAATCGAATACGCGATCGAGCGTACGGCGCGCAGCCCGATGATCCGCGAAGCCCATGATTTTCGGGTCGGATTGTTTGATCGCTATTGCCGCAAGCTGACGGGTCGTTCCTATTCGGCGATGCCGAACGGCGTGGTGCGGGATTTCGCGCCCGAGACCATGAAGCCCGGCGACGTATTCCTGATGAACGATACCTATTTGACGGAAGGCAGCATCGGCCACTTGCCTGATCTTTGCAGCACCGTGCCGGTGTTTCACCAAGGCGAGGTGGTCGCCTATATCCAGGCCTTCGGCCATCATGATGACGTCGGCGGCAGGGTTCCTGGCTCAATGCCGGGCACCGCGGCCACGGTGTTTGAAGAAGGCATCGCGATTCCGCCGGTCAAGATTTACAGCGAAGGCGTGCGAAACGACGCGGTATTCACCATCGTTCGCCGCAATACCCGCGTGCCGGAGATGCTGTCGGCCGATCTCGACAGCGAGATCCAGGCTTGCCTGATGGGCGCGCGCCGGATGGCCGGGCTGTTCGAACGCTTCGGCAGGGAGCAGGTCGAAGCCTGTTTTCAGGCGATCCTCGATAAATGCCGCGATATCTATCGCAACGAGTTGCTCGCCAAGATCGCCGATGGCGAATATTCCTGGGAAGATTACGTCGAGCACGACGGCATCACCGATCCGAAGCTGCACAAAATCGCGCTAAAGATGACCAAGAAGGGCGGCAAGATCACGCTCGACTTCAACGGCACCGATCCGCAATCGACCGGTCCGATCAACTGGCCGGCGGATTACGCCGACGGCGCGTTCCTGATCAAATGGATCGCGCCGATCCTGCGCAATCTCGCCGATACGCCCGAGCGCGCTGCCGAAATCCATGTCAACGAAGGCGTGTGCGACGTCTTCGAGGTGATCTTTCCGCCGAAAGGCACGCTGATTACACCAGTATGGCCGGCGGCAACCAATGCGCGGTCGTTTGTACTTTTGCGCTGCCTCGGCCTCTTGGCGGGCGTGGTCGCGCAGGCGGTCGACGGCCGCATGCCGGCCGATCAGGAGACCATTCGCTACACCGGATTTTTTGGCACCGATCTCGAGGGCAAGTCGTTCCTGTCGCGCGAGGTGCTCGGCGGCGGTTCCGGCGGCCGCTATTACGCCGACGGCAATGACGCGATCCATATTGTGCCGGATTCACGCAATCAGCCGGCGGAATTCACCGAAACACGGTTCCCGCTGCTGGTCGAGAAACTGGCGTTGCGCACCGATTCCGGAGGCGCCGGCTTGCGCCGCGGCGGGCAGGGATATGAAAAGCATTATCGCGCGCTGGTCGATTGCCGCACCATCGTCACGGCGGACCGGGTCCGGCTCGGCTGCTATGGTTTGAACGGGGGCAAGGCCGGACAGCCGTTCTGCGTCACGGTGGACGCTGAGGGCGAGGGCTATGATCTCGGCGGTCTCGTCGACGGTGAACCGGTCTTGAAGGGACAGATCGTTCGTGTGGTGACGACCGGCGGCGGCGGCTGGGGCGATCCGCTGCAACGCGAACTGGAACTTGTGTTACGCGATGTGATCGAAGGCCGGGTCTCGCTTGCAAGCGCCGAGAACGATTATGGCGTGGTATTCACCGATGTCGTCGCTACCGGCCAACCCGAGATCGACCAGGCGGCGACCAAGCAGCGCCGGGCCGAGATGGCAAAGGCGCAAAATACCGCGCCTGCCATGATTGACCGCGGTGTGGGCTATGAAAAGATGCTGCGTGGCGAACACCGGCCGCGGATGCGATGAGCGAAATACTGGTAAGGCGGATAGCGGAGTTTCAAGCGAATGGCGATTGAAGTTGCAAAGGTCGAACTGAAAACCGTTCAGGATGCGAGCGGCCTCGAGGCATTGATCGCGGCGGGCAAGTTCCGCGCCGACGAAGTGATTGCGGTGATCGGCAAGACCGAAGGCAATGGTGGCGTCAACGATTTCACCCGCATTCTGGCCGATCAGGCGTTCCGACGCGTGTTGCTCAAGCACGGCACGCGCTCCGAAGCCGAGATTCACAACGTGCCGATGGTTTGGTCGGGCGGTTGCGACGGCGTCATCACGCCCCACGCCACGATCTTCGCGCGCAACGACAAGACCGGTCCAGCCGACAAGTCGCGGCTGGTGATCGGCACGGCGCTGAGCGCGGAATTGCTGCCGGAGGATATCGGACGTCCGGCGATGGTTCAGAAGGTTGCCGACGCCGTCAAGGCGGCGATGAAGAATGCCGGGATCACCGATCCGAAGGATGTGCATTACGTCCAGACCAAGACGCCGCTTCTGACCATCGAGTCGGTCCGCGATGCGGAATTCCGTCACCAGACGGTAGCCTGCGAGGTCCACGATTCCATGGGTGTTTCCAATGGCACCACGGCGCTCGGCATTGCCGTGGCGCTGGGCGAGGTGCCGATGCCCAAAGCCGAACAGATCTGCAAGGATCTCGATCTCTATTCCTCGGTGGCGTCCTGCTCTTCAGGGGTGGAACTGACCCAGGCGCAGATCGTGCTGCTCGGCAACAAGGCCGGCGCCGGCGGCCGCTACAAGATCGGTCATTCCGTCATGCGCGATGCGCTGGATATTGATGGAATCTACGATTCAATTCGCGATGCCGGTATCGAATTGCCGGAACGACCACGGTCGGAAGACCTCAAGGGCCGTGTCGTCAATTGCTTCATGAAATGCGAGGCCGACCGCACCGGCATGCTGCGTGGCCGGCGGCAGATCATGCTCGACGATTCCGACGTCCACCATCACCGCCATTCAAAGGCGGCGGTCGGCAGCATTGCGGCGCTGGCGATCGGCGACCCCGCGGTGTTTGTGTCGGTCGATGCCATGCACCAGGGCCCGCATGGCGGCGGTCCTGTGATCGCCATTGTCGAGCTGGACGCGTAAAATCGGCACGTTCCTTGCTCGAATATCGACGTCTTCCGGTGCACACGGGTCGGAAGGTGCTGGTAACGCGGATGACAGGAGCGCACGATGAAGTCGCTGAAACTCACGATCTGTGCCATCACGGTGCTGGCTTTGAGCGCCGTAGTGTCGGGTCGGGCGGTTGCGCAGGACAAGGTTTCGGTCGGGGTTTTTCCGATCAGCTCATCGCTGCCGTATTTCGTCGCGCTGGAGCGGGGTTTTTTCAAGGAGCAGAATATCGAGCCCGAAATGACCAGGCTGATGGGTGGTCCGCCGAACGTCGCGGCGATGATGACCAACCAGATCGAGGTCGCGGCGGTTCTGGTGACGCTTGAAGGGCTGAACGCCGATGTCAAGAAACCCGGCGTCGCGATGTATATCGGCCTGCATAGCCAGACCAAGGTCTGGAAGATGGAACAATTCGTGGTCCGCAATGGCTTCAAGGCGGAGACGATCGCCGACCTGAAAGGCGCCAAACTGATGTCGGCGCCGGGACCGGCCAACGTCAACACCGCCAAGGCCATTCTGGCCAAGAATGGATTGAAGGAGGGGGATTACACCATCGACCAGCTCGACATGGGGCAGCATGTCAACGCCATGACGGCCGGTACCTTCGATGGCGGCTATACGCTTGAGCCCAGCGCCTCGATGATGATCAAGGCCGGGGTCGCGCGGTCGCTCGAGGCCGGAGTGATCTCGAAATATATCCTCGGCGACGAGGCCGCCAACGCCTATGCGGCAGGCTGCGCCATGACCAGCGATTTCATCCAGAAGCGGCCGGACGTCGCCAGGCGTTTCGCCGCGGCATGGAGCAAGGCGATCGATTTTATCAACAAAAACCCGGATGAAGCGCGCAAATATCTCGCCAAGAATACGTTCACGCCCGACAACGTCGTCGATATGGTGCCGATGCTCGGATATGTCATGGTGGGCGATATGACGCCCAAGCAGATCGGCGACCTGCAGAAGTTTGCCGACTTTGGAAATTCGATCGGAGTCGTCCCTGAAAAGCTGGACGTTACCAAAGTCCTGCAGAAATTCTGAGGAACCGTGGCCGGAGTACAGCCAGCTGCTAGGATGGAACTGACGGACAATGCCCGTGAAGCCGCGCGGCGTACCGCTCCCCATGTCACGATCCGCGGGCTGAGCAAGCGCTTTTCCGACGCAACAATCTACGATAATTTCGATTTCGATATTCCGCGCGGCAAGCTGATGTCGGTATTCGGCCCCAACGGCTGCGGCAAGAGCACGCTGATCAACATGATCGCAGGGTTGTTTCCGGTCGATGCCGGGGAAATCCTGTTCGACGGGCAGCCGTTGAGCCAGATCAAATTCGGCTACGTGTTCCAGAACTACCGCGAAGCGATGTTTCCCTGGCTGCGTGCGTTCGACAACATCGCCTATCCGCTGAAGGTGATGGGGGTGCCGAAAGCCGAACGGATCATCCGCGTCGAGAAGATTGTGGCCAATCTCAATGTCAAGATCGATCTCAATCTCTACCCCTACCAGATGTCCGGCGGTCAGCAGCAACTGGTCTCGATCATGCGCGCGCTGATCGTCGAGCCGGAAATCCTGTTTCTCGACGAGCCGTTCTCCGCCCTAGACTATGAAATGACACTGTTCATGCGCGAACAGCTGCAGCGTGTTTTCGTGGAAACGTCGACGACGACGGTGTTGGTGTCGCACGATCTGGAGGAAGCGGTGTACCTGTCGGATCGGATCCTGCTGCTGTCGCGCCATCCCGCGCGTGCGGTGGAATTCGTCCATTATGACGCGCCACGGCCGCGTACCCTCCAGACCCTGTCGGAAGCCGACTTCATCAGCACCAAGGCGCATTGCCTCGAAATATTCCAGCGCGAGGTTCGCAAGGGATGAGAGCGCGATGAAACGCCTGCAGATATTGCTGCCTTTCGTCGGCGTCGCCGTGCTGCTGGCGGTGTGGTCGCTGACGGTCTGGGCCCGGGTGGTCGATCCGGTTCTGCTGCCGTCGCCGATCTCGACCTTCCGCGCGATGTGGATCGGGATGACCAGCGGCAAGCTTGGCGTCGACTTCCTCAAGACCGTCGAACGCACGGTCTATTCCACGGCGATCGCGGCCGTGATCGCGATCCCTCTCGGCATTCTCCTGGGCTCGTCGGAAAAGGTCTATCGTTCGGTCGAATTCCTGATCGATTTCTTCCGGTCGACGCCGGCGTCGGCGATGTTTCCGTTGTTTCTGGTTCTGTTCGGGGTTGGCGATCGCACCAAGATATCGGTGGCGGCCTTCGGCGCGGCGCTGGTGATCCTGTTCAACGTCGCCTATGGCGTGATGAATGCGCGCAAGACGCGAATTCTCGCGGCGCGCGTGATGGGCGCATCCCGGGTCAGGATACTCTGGGACGTGATGCTGCTGGAATCCCTGCCGCAGACCTTCGTGGGCCTGCGCAACGGCGTGTCGCTGGCGCTGGTGATTGTGGTGGTGGCCGAGATGTTCATCGGATCGACCGATGGTCTCGGCCAGCGGGTGTTCGAGGCGCAGCAATTATTTGATATGCCCGATATGTATGCCGCGATTTTCGCTGCCGGCGCGCTCGGCTATGGACTTAATCTCCTGTTCCTCACGATCGAGCGGCGCTTCGTGCACTGGTCGGGCAAATAATGGAATCCGATATGACCGAAAGTCTGAGCCGCAAGACGGCCGTCGAGTTGGCGTCAATGATCGCTGCCAAGACGGTGAGCCCGGTCGAGGTGCTCGACTCCCATCTCGCCACCATCGCGCGCGTCAATCCGAAACTCAATGCCATTGTGACGCTGGTGGCCGATGCGGCGCGCGCCCTGGCCAAAGACGCCGAAGCGGCTGTGATGCGCGGTGACGCGCTGGGGGCGCTGCACGGATTGCCGGTTGCGATCAAGGACGTGACGCCGACCGCCGGCATCCGCACCACCTATGGCTCACCGTTGTTCAAAGACAATGTGCCGACGCAGGATGCCGAGGCGGTGCGGCGCCTGAAGGCGGCCGGCGCCATTGTGCTCGGCAAGACCAATACGCCCGAATTTGCCGCCGGCGCCAATACCTTCAACGAGGTGTTCGGCGTCACCCGAAATCCCTGGAATCCGGCATTGAGCCCGGCGGGTTCTTCCGGCGGATCGGCGGTCGCGGTGGCGACCGGGATGGTCCCGCTGGCGCAGGGAACGGATTTCGGCTGCTCGATCCGGATGCCGGCGTCGTTCTGCGGCATTGTCGGCATCCGGCCGACGCCCGGATTGACGCCGAACCTGCCGATGCCGCTGGCCTGGGACCCCGGCCAGGTTCACGGACCGCTGGCGCGCACCGCCGAGGATGCCGCATTGATGCTGGATGCCATCGTCGGCTTCAGCCTGAAATCACCGATTTCGGTGGCGCCGCCATGGGCCAGCGCCCGAGCCATTGTCGCTGATGCCAATGACGTCAAGGGCCTGCGCATCGCCTATGTTTCCGATATCGCAGGCATCGGCGTCGAGCCGGAGATCGACGATATCTGCCGGAAAACCGCGATGTCGCTGCGCGAAGCCGGCGCCACGGTGGAGGAGATCGTGTTCGATATCTCCGACGGCAAGTCGCCCTACCAGGCGTGGCGTGGACTTTGGATGGTCGGGCAGCAATTCGCCAATCTCGACCATCTGGAAGAATTCGGAGTCAATCTGAAGGGCAACGTCAAGGCGGGCTTCAAGGTGACCCCGCTGGATTTTGCGGCGTCCGAGCAGAAGCGCGCGGAATTGTTCCAGCGCTTTGCAAAGTTCTTCGAACAATATGATTTGTTGATCACGCCACAATCGCCGGTGAAGCAGTTCCCGGTGGAGATGAATTTCCCCACCCTGATCAACGGCAAAAAGCTGGACAACTACACCGACTGGATCGCCGGTTCGTTCCTGATCACGCTGATGAGCCTGCCCGGCGGCAGCGTGCCGGCAGGCCAAACCAGCGACGGATTGCCGGTCGGAATCCAGATCGTCGGCCCGCGTTTCGAAGAGCCGCTGATTCTATCGGTCATGAAGATCGTGCAGCAGACCCATCCCATCGGCTGGCCGCCTCACGCCTGAGCCGCGGCGATCCGTGCGGCAAAGCCGGCGAGCGAGGTCGGCGGGCGCCCGAGCAGCCAGCCGAGCACGTTGGAGTTGCCCTTGAGGCCATCGCGCGCGTAGGCGCGAAACATTTTTGTCAGTGTTTCGCGCGCGTGGTCTTCCATGCCGGCGTTGCGCGCGCGGGTGTCCCAGCTTTCAACGGTTTCGGCCTCCGCGTGAATAGGCTTCTTCAGCGCCCGGCCGAAGGCATCCGCGATCTCGATCTGGCTGAGCGGCGGCGTGCCCACCAGTTCGTAAGTAGCGTGCGAATGGCTGGCGTTTGTCAGCACTATTTCCGCGGCTTTGGCGACATCGTCGAGATCGACCAGACTAAGCCGCGTTTCGATCGGGTAGGGCACGCGATAGATGCCGTCGCGGACCATCCTGTCCCATTCGGCCAGGCTGTTCTGCATGTAGGCCGTGGGCTGCAGGATGGTGATGTCGAGTCTGGAGGCGAGCAGCATTTCCTCGACCCGCAGCTTGCTCCAGTGGTGTGGCATCGCCTCGACCTGCGGGTGCAGCACCGAGTGGTAGACAAGCCGCGCCACGCCGGAACTGGTCGCGGCATCGACCAGCGCCTTCGCAAACGACATTTCGTGCGGACTGACGTTCGGACAGATGTGATAGATCGCCCGTATGCCGTGGGTGGCGCGGGCGAGCGCCTGCGGATCGTCCATCGCGCCGACAACGACGTCACGGGCACCGATCGTCCTCAGGGCCGCTTCATGCGCCGAGCTTCGAACGAATGCGCGTACCGATGCGCTCCGTGTGACAAGGGCCCTTAAAACGGCCTTGCCTGTCTTGCCGCCGGCACCCGTGACCAGGATCATGTGCTGGTGTTCCGGGTAAGTTCGAACAGGCGGCTTGGGCTGAGCGGAATTTCGAGCAAGTCGACGCCGCGGCGTCCCAGATCGAGCGCGTCCTCGATCGCCTGCGCGAACAATGGCCCGACCGGGATAGCGCCGGCTTCGCCGGCGCCCTTGATGCCCATCGGATTGAGCGGCGATGGAGTCACGGTGTGGCCGAGTTCGATGCGGGGAACCTCTAGCGCGGTCGGCAACAGATAATCCGCCAGTGATGCGTTCAGGAGTTGCCCCTGATCGTCGAATACCAGTTTCTCGTAGAACGCGTTGCCGATCCCTTGCGCGACGCCGCCGTGAATCTGGCCGGCCAGAATCATCGGGTTGATCACCGTGCCGCAGTCATGCACCACGACATATTTCAGGACCTTCAGATCGAAGGTGCGCGGATCCATTTCGACGATCATGGCATGGACGCCATTGGCCGTCGCTCCCATCGGGGGGCCGAAATACTGCGTCGATTCCAGCCCCGGTTCGGTGCCGGGCTGGACCGCCCCGCGCATCGGATTGGCCTGGTTGGCGAGATCGCCGAGCCTGACGAATTTTTCGGGAATGCCGACGATCGAGACTTTGCCGTCCTCAAGCACGAGGTCTTCCTCGGCGCACTCAAACAGATCGCTGGCAAGCTTCAGAGCCTTCTTGCGCACGACCTTTGAGGCCTCATTGACCGCATTGCCGGCGACCACCGCGCCGCGGCTGGCAAAGGTGCCGGCGCCCCAATAGAACTGATCGGTATCGCCGGTCACGACGTCGACATCGGTGACGGCGACCCCCAGCTGATCAGCGGCAATCTGGGCGAAAACAGTGAAGTGTCCCTGTCCCTGGGTTCCGATCCCGGTCGCGACGCTGACCTTGCCGTTCGATTGCACCTGAACCTTGGCCCCCTCGTAAGGACCGATCCCGGTGCCTTCGACATAACAGGCCACGCCGATGCCGAGATGGCGGCCCTCTTGGCGCGCCGCGGCCTGCTGCGCCTTGAAAGTCTTGTACCCGATCGCTTCCAGCGCCATGTCGAGCACCGGCTCGTAATTGCCGCTGTCATATTCGAGCGGCTGGAAATCCTGATAGATGATTTCGTTCTTGTAGGGGAACGCATCGGCCGGAATCAGATTCCGCCGCCGGATCTCGGCACGGTCGATGTTCAATTCATGCGCTGCGAAATCCAGCAAACGCTCCATGACGAATACGCCGTGCTGGCGTCCGGCGCCGCGATACGGCGTGACAATCGTCAGATTGGTGAACACCTGGGTGAAGGTGCTGTCGTAGTTCGGCACGACATAGGGGCCGAGCAGGGTGCACTGGCTGTTGATCGGCACCGTCAGCCCATACGGATCGTAGGCGCCGCCGTCGTGCAGGAACACGTCCTTGATGCCGAGGATCCGGCCATCGCTGCTGAGCGCCATCTCGGCATCGTGAATCTGCCCGCGCTCGTGGGTGGTGGCGAAGAAATGCTCCAGCCGGTCTTCGATCCATTTGACCGGCCGGTTCAGCTTTATCGATACCCAGGGCAGCAGTACTTCCTCGGGATAGAACATCATGATCTTCGGCCCGAAGCCGCCGCCGACGAATGGCGCGATGACACGGACCTGACGCTCGTTGAGCCCGAGCATGGCGGCGAGGCCGTTGCGGACGAACACCGGAGCCTGGGTGGTATCCCAGATCGTCATCTGGTTGGCGCGCGCATCCCACTGCGCCACCACGCCGCGGGTTTCGATCGGCGATGAAATGCCGTGTTCATACCGGAAACGGCGTTTGATGATACGATCGGCCTTGGCCGCCGCCGCGGCATAATTGCCCTTGGTCTGCCGGACATGAGCCGACACGTTGGAGCCGACGTCGTCGTGAACCAGCGCCGATCCGGCGCGGAGCCCCTGTTCCAGATCGACCACGGCCGGGAGCTGTTCGAGTTCGACGTCGATATCGTCGAGCGCGTCCTCGGCGAGATAGCGGCTCTCCGCGATCACGATGGCCAGGGGTTCGCCGACATGGCGGACTTTGCCCTTGGCGAGCGGAACCTGGGTTCGCTGGTTGAAGACGATGCCGGCAATCGGAGGCGGCGGCACCAGCAGAGGACCAGGCTTCCAGTATTCGCCGAGATCGTCGGCGACATAGGCGGCGACCACACCGGGGCGCTGTCGCGCCTTCGAAACGTCGATCTTCAGGATTCGCGCATGCGCAACCTGGCTGCGCAGGAACGCGACATGCAGCATTCCCGGCAATTCGACGTCGTCGATGAACAGGGCCCGGCCGGTGAGAAGCCGGCGGTCCTCGTTGCGTTTGATTGGTTCGCCGAATGTGCGGGTAGACATTCTCCCTAGCCCCGCATCCGTGCCGCCGCCGCCATCACGGCGTCGACGATATTCTGATATCCGGTGCAGCGGCACAGATTTCCCGAAAGCGCTTCGCGTACCTCGTCTTCGCTGGGCGTGAGGTTTTCATCGAGAAAGGCCGTCATGGTCATGAGAATGCCGGGCGTACAGTAGCCGCATTGCAGGCCGTGATGATCGTGCATTGCCTGCTGCAGCGGATGGTAGGTGCCGTCCTTGGTCGCGAGGCCCTCGATGGTCGAGATTTCATGGTTCTCGGCTTGCACGGCAAGCATCAGGCATGAGCGCACCGGCTCGCCGTCGAGCAGGACGGTACAGGCGCCACACACGCCATGTTCGCAACCGACGTGAGTGCCGGCGAGCGCCAGATCGTGACGAAGGAAGTCGCTCAGCAGCAGGCGCGATTCGACGCGGCGCCGGTAACGCACGCCATTGACCGATACCGAAATTTCGTGATCGTCACTTTCCATGGCGCGCCCGCTGGTGAGCTGTCTGCAGTGCCCGCTCGGTGAGCACACCTGCAACATGGCGCTGATAATCCGCCGTGGCGTGAACGCTGCCGCCCGGATCGATCATCGCCTGCACGGATGCGGCGACATCGCAGATCGCTGCTTCGGTCGGAGCCCGCCCGATGAGAGGATCGGCCGCCGAACTTGCATCGACGGGAGTTTCGCCCACGCCGCAAAACGTCAAACGGACGTGGGTGCATTCGTCCTGCTCGCTTAGGGTCATCATGGCGGCCACGCCCGCGATCGCGAAATCGCCGCGCCGGCGCGCGATCTCCATGAAGCAGGAGCCGGTGCGCGGTTTCGACAATGGCAACTCGACTTCGACAAGCATTTCATCGGGCTGAAGATCGGTGGTGAGGGCGCCTAAGAAAAAATCCGACGACTCGACCCAGCGCTCCTGCGTGGCAGTCTGAATGCGGAACCGGGCACCAAGAGCAACCATGATGGCCGGAAGCTCCGAGGCCGGGTCGGCGTGCGAAAGATTTCCCCCGATCGTTCCGCGGTTGCGGATCTGCGGGTGCGCGATGTGTGGCAACGCTTCGGCGATCAGGGGAAACATCTGCGCAAAGCCGGAATCGCGTTCCAGGGTGCGATAGCGGGTCAGCGCACCGATGCGCGCACCGCTGGCATCGCATGGCCGGATGACGCCGAGGCCTTCGATCCGATTGAGGTCGATCAGAATGGCCGGCTGAGCCAGGCGAAAATTCATCGTTGGCATCAGGCTTTGTCCGCCGGCCAGAAATTTCGCGTCATCGCCGTATTCGCCCTTGAGCGAGAGCGCGTGCTCGAGCGAGGTGGCGGCGATATATTTGAAGGGAGCAGGCTTCATGGCGCTCGCGTGCGGGCAATCAAAAATGCGGTCCTGCGCGACAGGCAAGAAGCCGTCCTCAAAGTATGAGGCGAGCTCCCGCGCAAGTCAAAAACCGAGCGGTTTTCTGGCTATCTGAAAATCCGATAAGGGTATGTTTGGCCCCGATGGTTGTTCTTGCCCATTAATATCTCCGCATGCGCAAACATTGAGCGCGCCATTTGCAACGGTGTTTGCCAGTATTTGGCTATGGGGCTGCGAATGTCGAAAGCATTGAAGCTGGATCATCTGGACGTTACGCTACGTCCGGACGTGCGAGAATCGTCTGTCGCCTCGATCGAGCCGGTGCGTATGAACAACACAGCGGAAGTCAGTACAGAATCGATTCCGGCACCGCAGCGCCTGGCGGTGGATGTTCGCAATGTTTCGCTGACGTTTGAAACCGCCGACGGCAAGGTCGATGCGTTATCGAATGTCAGTTTGCAGATCGCGGACGGCGAATTCGTTTCCTTCATCGGCCCCTCCGGCTGCGGCAAAACCACGATGCTGCGGGTGATTGCCGATCTCCAGCAGCCGACGGCCGGCACGCTGCTCGTCAACGGCATGACTGCCGAGCAGGCGCGGCTCGAACGCAGATACGGCTACGTGTTCCAGGCGCCCGCGTTGTTCCCGTGGCGCACGATCGAGAAGAACCTGAAGCTGCCGCTGGAGATCATGGGTTTTTCCGATAGCGAGCAGCGGCAGCGCGCGGCGCGCTATCTGGCGCTGGTCAACCTCACCGGTTTCGAGCGCAAATTCCCCTGGCAATTGTCCGGCGGCATGCAGCAACGGGTATCGATCGCCCGCGCGTTGTCATTCGATCCCGAACTGCTGCTGATGGATGAGCCGTTCGGCGCGCTCGACGAGATTGTCCGCGATCATCTCAATGAGCAGTTGCTGCAATTGTGGGACAAGACCGGAAAGACGGTCCTGTTTGTGACCCACTCGATTCCCGAGGCGGTGTTCCTGTCCACCAAGATCGTGGTGATGTCGCCGCGGCCGGGACGGATCATCGATATCATCGATTGCAACTTTCCGCGTGTTCGCACCCTGGAGATTCGCGAGACGCCGGAGTTCCTGAAGATCGCGCAGCGCGTGCGCGTCGGTCTTCGGGCGGGGCACTCCTATGACGAATAGCGCGCTCGCTCTGCCAGCGTCAGGCACCGGCTCGCTGCGGCAACATCCGCTGGTGGAGCGTTACGCGCCGATCGTAACGATTGTGCTGGCGTTGATTGCGATCTGGTACGTCGGGGCCGTCCTGATGAACCTTTCGCTGGTGCGCGACGGGTTTGAGCGGGAAGAGACACCGTACACGATATCCGACCTGATTGATGGCACCATGAGCGCGGAGCGGCCGCTGCTGCCGGCGCCGCATCAGGTGATCAACGCCTTTGTCGATTCGGTGTTCGGCTACGCACCGAACGCGCCGCGCAGCCTGGTCTATCATTCGGTCGTAACGCTCTCGGCGACGCTGCTTGGTTTCTTGATGGGCGCGCTGCTGGGTATCGGTCTGGCGCTGATGATCGTGCACAGCCGCGTGCTGGAGAAAAGCCTGCTGCCCTGGATCATCTGTTCGCAAATGGTGCCGATCCTGGCGCTGGCGCCGATCTTCGTCGTGGTGCTCGGCGCGATCGGCCTGCAGGGTCTGCTGCCGAAGTCGATCATCTCGGCCTATCTGTGCTTTTTCCCGATCACGATCGGAATGGTGAAGGGTTTCACCGCGCCGGATCCGATGCAGCTCGATCTGATGCGCACCTGGTCGGCGACACCCCGACAGGTACTGTCGAAGCTGCGCTGGCCCGCCGCCGTTCCCTATCTTTTCGCCAGCCTGAAGGTCGCGATTACAATTTCGCTGATCGGTGCTATCGTGGCCGAACTGCCGACCGGCGCCGAGGCCGGTATCGGCGCGCGGCTGCTGGCCGGTTCGTATTACGGCCAGACGATCCAGATATGGGCGGCGCTGCTGGCAGCAGCGATCCTCGCCTCGGGCCTGATTGGACTGGTGGACCTGACCGAGCGCGGCGTCGCGCGGCAAATGGGGACGCGGCCTTGAACCCACGCAGGCGCAGATTGGGCTTTATTGTCGCCGCGGCGGCCATGCTGCTGGCGCTGGTCCTGCCGCTTTCCAGCGAGGTGGTCACCACTTTGTCGGCGCGGCCGAACTTGTTGGCAATTGCGCTGGTCGCGGCGCTGCTGTTCGCCGCGGCGGCATGGATCGGCGGGGCGTGGGCGACCGCGCTCGGCTTTGCCGGCGTGCTCTGCGCGGCGATCACCACGCTGGCCTTGTTGCGCGACCCTGATATCGGCGGTTCGGCGGCGATCGGCTTTTGGGTGATGGTGCTCGCGGCCTGGCTTGGCGCGGCGCTTTGCGTGGTTGAGCTTGCTTCGATGCGGCCGCGCGACGGCGCTTCGCGCCGCCTGCTCAATCTTGCAATTCCCCTGCTGTTCGGGGCGGTGGTGTTCTATCTCTGGGAAGTGCTGGTGCGCGGCTTCGGCGTACCCTCGGTGATCTTGCCGTCCCCGAGTGCAGCGGCCGCGCGGTTCGCATCATCGTTGCCGACGCTCGGACAGGATTTCGTGCAGACCTTCATTCGCGGCGTATTGATCGGCTATGCCATCGGCTGCGGCGCCGGCCTGCTGGTCGCGATCGTCGCGCAGCGTTTCGCCTTTCTGGGGCGCGGATTGCTTCCGCTCGGTAATTTCTTTTCAGCACTGCCGCTGGTCGGTGTGGCCCCGATCATGGTGATGTGGTTCGGCTTCGACTGGCCATCGAAGGCCGCTGTCGTGGCGCTCGTGACATTCTTCCCGATGCTGGTGAACACGCTCGCGGGATTATCCGCATCCGGACATATGGAGCGCGACCTGATGCGATCCTATGGCGCGGACCATCGGCAGACGCTGACCAAGCTCTATTTGCCGGCGGCGTTGCCATTTATTTTCAACGCCTTGAAGATCAACGCCACGCTGGCGCTGATCGGCGCGATCGTCGCCGAATTCTTCGGTACGCCGACGCAAGGCATAGGTTTTCGCATCTCAACGGAGGCGGGGCGAATGGCGATCGATATGGTGTGGGCGGAAATCGCTCTCGCCGCGATCGCTGGAATGGCCTTCTACGGACTTGTCGCGCTCGCCGAGCGCGCGACCACTTTCTGGCATCCATCCTATCGAACCTGACTCGGCGGGTTCTTAAAGCTTCGGAGTATCGAATGAAGAACATAGTAGCAATCGCAGCAGGCGTAACGATGGGATTGTCGTTGGCGACTGCGCAAGCGGCGGACACCGTCACCATCCAGCTGAAATGGGTCGCGCAAGCCCAGTTCGCCGGTTATTTTGTGGCCAAGGAAAAGGGCTTCTACAAGGACGCCGGCCTTGACGTCACGATCAAGGCGGGTGGTCCCGACGTGGCACCTCCGCAGGTGATCGCCGGCGGCGGCGCCGATGTGGTGGTCGACTGGATGCCGTCGGCACTGGCGTCGCGCGAAAAGGGCGTGCCGCTGGTCAACATCTCGCAGACGTTCAAGAAGTCCGGCCTGATGCTGACCTGCCGCGCCGATACCGGCATCAAGAAGCCGACCGATTTCAAGGGCAAGACCATCGGGATCTGGTACGGCGGCAACGAGTATCCGTTCCTGTCCTGGATGTCGAAGCTGGGCTACAAGACCGATGGTTCGGCGGGCGGTATCAAGATCATCAAGCAGGGCTTCAACGTCGATCCGATCCTGCAGAAGCAGGCCGACTGCGTCTCGACGATGTCCTACAACGAGTATTGGCAGGTGATCGACGGCGGCTACAAGCCGAGCCAGCTTGTGGTCTTCAAATATGAAGACGAGGGCGTAGCCACGCTCGAGGACGGTCTCTGGGTGCTGGAAAAGAACCTCAAGGATCCGGCGTTCGTGACCAAGATGGCGAAATTCGTCAAGGCTTCGATGAAGGGCTGGGACTACGCCAAGAGCCATCCGGATGAAGCCGTGAAGATCATCCTGGCCGGGGACTCGACCGGTGCGAAAACCGAAAAGGACCAGAAGCGGATGATGACCGAAATCGCCAAGCTGCTCGGCGCAGCGGACGGCAAGCTGGACGTCAAGGATTACGACCGCACCGTTGCCGAGTTGATGGCGGGCGGATCCGATCCCGTCATTACCAAAAAGCCGGAAGGCGCCTACTCGTTCGCCGTCTACGATGCGATGAAATAATCCGGGACTAAACAACGGATGCCAAGCGGGCGGCCGGCTGAGTTCGGCCGCCCATCAGTTGACAAGAGTAGTTATCGAGCGTTGCGCGGACTTCATAAAAATCTCCGATCGGGAGCGAACCGCCGCAGCATTGGCGGTTAGAGTGAGTATGCATCCCGACAATCGAAGCAGAACTTATTTTGTCGTCGTAAGCCGCCGTGGCGATGGCGCCAATCCCTTTGGCTGGGAGATCCAGCGCCGTAAAGAAGCCATGGGCGTCAAGATTTCCGGCGACGGTTATCGCTCTCATCGGGCGGCCCAGGAAGCTGGAAGCAGCGCACTGGACAGATTCTTGAACGATCTATCCAAAGAGGCCGAGGCGGGCCGCTGATCGGTCGCGGCGGTCATCGCGCGATCCCCCGGAGAAGCCCGCACTCGGGAGCCTCAGGCGATCCTACGGCTGCGGTGAAGGCGGTGAGGACGGTTCCAGTGACGACAGCTGCCCGTTCGGATTCCATCCGCCGCCCAGGGCCTGGAACAGGCTGCTGGCGGCGAGCAGCTTGGTCAACCGCACTTGCGCCAACGTGTTCTCGTTGGTGAGGAGCGTCTGCTGGGTCTGCAGCACCGTGATGAGATTGACCGTGCCGGCCCGCAACTGGGTTTCGGATACCTCGAAAGCCTTGCGGGAATCGGTCACGGCCTGGGCCTGGAGGCGCTCCTGCAGGGTGGATTGCGAAAGCGCCACGAGGGCCTTCTCGACGTCGGCGAACGCCGACAGCACCGCCTTGCGATAAGCCTGCAGATATTGCAGCTGCAAACCTTTCGCCTGCTTCAGCTGGCTCTCCAGCAGGAAGCCGTCGAAGATCGGCTGCGTCAGCCCGGCGGCCAGGGTGTAAAACCAGGCGCCCGGTCCGAACAGCGATGCGAGGGCAGCGCTCTGGACACCGGTTGTGGCGGTCAACTGGATCTGCGGGAAGAACGCGGCGCGCGCCGATTCGACGCTGAAATTGGACGAAGCCAACTGGGCCTCGGCCTGACGGATGTCGGGTCGTTGGTTCAGCAGTTCCGAGGGCATGCCCGGCGTGACGCGCGGAATCACGATCTGCGTCATCGTGCCGCCGTGCACCGTGAAATTCGCCGGAGCTCGCGCGACCAGCAGCGCGAGGGCGGCGATATTCTGCCTCAGCGTGATTTCAAGCGGCGGAATGGCCGCGCGTTCGGTCGACACCAGCGCTTCCTGTTGCGACAGGTCGAGTTGCGACGCCGTGCCGCCGTTAAATTGCTGTTTGATGAGCACGAGAATGCGCTCAGCGGCGGCGAGATTCCGGCGTGCCACCCTTAGCTCGTCCTGGGCGGCGAGAACCTGGAAATAGGTGTTGGCGACGGTCACGATCGTTGTGAGCGCCACGACTTCGCGATTGTATCGGGCCGCGGTCGCACTTTCTTCGGCGGCATAAAGCGTGGCGCGGTTCTTGCCCCAGAAATCGACCATGTAACTTGCAGTAAGGCCCAGACTGTATTGCGAGAACGTCGTCGGCCCGCCGGCCCCACCGGCGCTGGCGGTGGAGACGTGCTCACGCTCGGCTGTGCCGTTCCCGGTAATCGACGGCAGCAAGGGGGCGCCCGATACCCCCACCTGGGCGTCGGCCTGGACGATCTGGGCAATCGCCACGGCGATATCGAGATTGTAGACTTGCGAGGCTTCCATCAGCGAAGTCAGTTCGCGGGACTGGAAGCCGCGCCACCAATCCAGTGCTGGAAGCGAGGCGTCAGGCGCACTGCGGCCGCCTTCGCGATACGCCGCCGGCATATCAAGGTTGAGTTCGGGTTTTTCGGTTCCGAGGATACAGCCCGACAGGGCCGGGCTGAGCAGAAGGGCAGAGAGGGCGGAAGCCATCCGCATCTTGCCGGCAAATCTTGCGATGTAGGGGGTTGGCGTATTCCCGGACGCCCGGTCGCGGCGCGACCCCAATTGTGCTCTGGCGGCTCGCAGGACAGATGCCGTCCCGAATCCGAGATGGCGCAGGGCTTGTTCGAGAGCTTGGCCGATCATTGGTTTTACTGTTGACATGTTACTATCGACATTCATTCGCCCGGTTGCAGCGTCGTATCGGGCGCGAGTGGTGCTGTGCCGCCGTCCCGGAGACGTTGGCCCCAGGATCGGAACCGATCCATATACAGGTAGATGACCGGCGTTGAATAGAGCGTCAGGATCTGACTGAGGATAAGACCCCCAACAATCGCAATACCCAGCGGCTGCCGAAGTTCACCGCCATCGCCCAGGCCGATGGCGAGGGGCAGGGCGCCAAGCAGGGCGGCCATGGTCGTCATCATGATCGGCCGGAAGCGGAGCAGGCAGGCCTCGTAGATCGCGTCAAGCGGACTGAGCCCGCGCCTTCGTTCTGCGTCGAGCGCAAAATCAATCATCATGATTGCATTCTTCTTGACAATGCCGATCAGCAGAATGACGCCGATCAGCGCCATGATACTGAATTCAGTCTTGAACGCCATCAGGGCCAGAAGCGCGCCCACGCCGGCGGAAGGCAATGTGGACAGGATCGTCAGCGGATGAACGTAGCTTTCATACAGGACGCCGAGCACGATGTAGATTGTGACCAGGGCGGCCAGGATGAGAAAGGGCTGATTGCTGAGCGAATCCTGAAAGGCCTTCGCCGTGCCCTGGAACGTGCCGCGAATGGTCGCGGGCACGCCGATCCGGTTCATGGCGGCCTCGATCGAGGTGACGGCCGTGCTGAGCGATACATTGGCCGGCAGGTTGAACGAAATGGTGGTAGCGACCAGCAGGCCCTGATGATTGACTGCCAGTGGTGTCGCGCCTTGCGTAAAACGCGCAACGGCGGACAGCGGAATCATGGTTTCCTGGCTTGTGCTGACCGCGGAACCGGTGGAGGCCACGCCCTTGCCGGTGGCGCCGATCGAGTTGGTTGCGAGATTTCGGGCGGCCTGGGCATTGGCCGAATTGACCGAGGCCGAGGTTCCGGTCGCAACGACGGTTCCCGCCACCGCATTTGTCGCCTGTGATCCGCCGACCGAGCCGCCGGATGTGCTGACATAGACATCCTTCAGCGTCTCCGGATTTTGCCAATATTGCGGCGCCACTTCCATGATCACATGATACTGGTTGCGGGCGACATAGATGGTCGACACCTGGCGCTGGCCGAACGCGTCATAGAGGGTATTGTCGATCTGGCTGACGGTGATCCCTAATTGAGCGGCAGCGTCCCGGTCGATCACGAGGTCGGACTCGAGCCCCTTGTTTTGCTGGTCGCTGTTGACGTCGGTGAGATTAGGATCGGTCTGCAGCGCCGCCGCGATCTTCGGCGACCATTCGTTGAGTTCCTCCAGCGTCGGGGCCTGTAAAGTGAACTGATATTGCGCATTGCTGGCGCGGCCGCCAACGCGGATATCTTGAACCGCCTGCAGAAACAGGGTTGCTCCCGGAACAATCGCCATCTCGCGCCGCAGCCGCGCAATGACGCCATCCGCCGAGATGTGACGCTCGTCGAGCGGCTTCAGTGAAACGAACATGAAACCCGAATTGGTTTGACCTCCGCCAGTGAACCCAACGACGGCTTCCACTGCGGGATCGTTCTTGATGATGGTGACGAATTGCGTGAGCTTCTGCTGCATCAGCTGAAATGAAATGCTCTGATCCGCCTGGATCGAACCGACGAGCCGCCCGGTATCCTGCTGCGGGAAAAAGCCCTTCGGGATGACGTTGTACAGGTGGAAGTTGAGCCACAGCACCGCGCCGAAAATCAACATCATCGATGCCGGATGCTGAAGCGCGACGGTCAGGGTCCGCCGATAGGCGTTCAGCATGGCATCGAAGAAGCGTTCGCTGACGCGATAAAGCCGTCCATGTCCCTCGTTGGAATGGTTGCGCAGCAGCACGGCGCACATCATCGGCGTGGTCGCCAGTGAAATCGCAAGCGAGATCATGATCGATATCGAGATCGTCATCGCAAATTCGCGGAACAAGCGGCCGACAATGCCGCCCATCAGCAGAATGGGAATGAACACGGCGATCAGGGAGATGCTCATCGAAAGCACGGTGAAGCCGACCTCGTTGGCTCCCTTGAGCGACGCTTCCAGCGGCGTCATCCCGTTTTCGATGTAACGGGTGATGTTCTCGAGAACGACGATGGCATCGTCGACCACGAATCCGGTCGCAACCGTGAGCGCCATCAGCGACAGATTGTCGAGGCTGTAGCCCATCAGATACATGGCGGCGAATGTCGCGATCAACGATACCGATACCGCCACAACCGGTATCAGCGTCGCGCGAAGGTTTCGCAGGAAGGCAAAAACCACGACGATCACCAGCAGTACCGCGAGGATCAGGGTCCGCTCGACGTCGCGCAACGATGTGCGAATGGTGGTCGAACGGTCGACCGCCAGTCCGATGTCGATGGCCGGCGAAATCGACGCCCTCAGCTGGGGTATCAGCCCCTTCACCAGATCGACGGTACTGATGATGTTGGCGCCCGGCTGCCTGTAGAGAA
Organism: Bradyrhizobium sp.; assembly: GCF_050014615.1. GTDB lineage: Bacteria > Pseudomonadota > Alphaproteobacteria > Rhizobiales > Xanthobacteraceae > Bradyrhizobium. Next base: position 41,481 of record NZ_JBEKCZ010000018.1, read on the forward strand.
TGATCAGGACGGCTGGTTTGCCGTTCGCGAGACCTGCGTTACGGAGATTCTCGACCGAGTCGGTCACGTCACCGACGTCGGAGAGATGAACCGGCGCGCCATTTCGGTAGGCCAGGATCAGGGATTTGTAGTCGTCGGCCTTGTTGGCCTGGTCATTGGCATAGATCTGAAAACGCTGGTCCTCGACGTCGATCCCGCCCTTCGGGCTGTGCGCATTGGCGCTGGCTATTGCAGCCCGCACGTCCTCAAGACCGACGCCATACTTGTATAGCGCCTGCGGAATGAGTTCGGCCCGTACCGCAGGCAGCGAACTGCCGCCGACAACAACCTCGCCGATCCCCTCGACCTGCGACAGCTTCTGCGCCAGCACAGTCGATGCCGCGTCATACAGATCGCCGCGGGTCATGGTGTCGGAGGTCAAGGTCAGGATCAGGATCGGAGCGTCGGCGGGATTGACCTTGCGATAGGTCGGATTGGATCGCAGGCTGGTCGGAAGGTCGGCGCGTGCCGCATTGATGGCCGCCTGCACATCGCGCGCCGCGCCGTTGATGTCGCGGTTGAGGCCGAACTGCAGGGTGATGCGCACGGCTCCCACCGTGCTCGACGAAGTCATCTCGGTCACGTCGGCGATCTGCCCGAGATGTCGTTCAAGCGGGCTGGCGACGGTCGTCGCGACGTCTTGCGGGCTGCCGCCCGGCAGGGTCGCTTGTACCGAAATGGTCGGAAAGTCGACCTGCGGCAACGGCGAGACCGGCAGCTTGAAAAACGCGACGGCCCCCGCCGCTGCAAGACCGAAGGTGAGCAACGTCGTTGCGATCGGCCGGCGAATGAAGGGGGTTGACGGTCCCATCGCTCAGTTCAATTCGTTCGCTGGGTCGGCATTGCCCGAATGTCCGGCAAACCGTGCCGCCAACCGGTCGAACCAGAGATAGATGACCGGCGTCGTGAACAGGGTCAGCAATTGGCTGACCAGGAGGCCGCCGACGATGGAAATACCAAGAGGGTGCCGCAGTTCGGAACCCGCGCCGGTTCCGATCATGAGCGGCAACGCGCCGAGAACAGCGGCCATCGTGGTCATGAGAATAGGTCGGAATCGCAACAGACAGGCCTGGTAGATCGCTTCCCGCGGCGACTTGCCCTCATGGCGCTCGGCTTCCAGCGCGAAGTCGATCATCATGATCGCGTTCTTTTTCACGATGCCGATCAGAAGGATAATTCCGATGATGGCAACGATGGTGAGATCATCGCCCGCCGCCATCAGCGCCAGCAGCGCGCCAATTCCGGCCGACGGCAGTGTCGAGAGAATGGTGAGGGGATGGATGAAGCTTTCATAGAGCACACCCAGCACGATGTAGACGGTGACGATCGCCGCCAGGATCAGGAAAAGCTGATTTGAAAGCGATGACTGAAACGCCAGTGCCGCGCCCTGAAAACTGCTGATCACGCTGAGCGGCAAGCCGATATCGACCTGCGCCTGCTTGATCGCCGTCACCGCGTCGCCGAGCGCTGCGCCCGGCGCCAGGTTGAACGATACCGTTGCAGCGGGAAACTGCCCGAGATGCGAGACCTGCAGTGGCGCGGTTTCCTCCCGCATCTTGGCCATCACGGCCAGCGGCACGGGGGCAGTGCCGACTGACGATGGCAGATAGATGTCCGACAGCGATTTCAGGGAAGTCTGCAGCGACGGATCGGCCTCGAGGATAACGCGGTACTGGTTGGAGTTGGTAAAGATGGTGGAGACGATACGCTGGCCGTACGAATCGTACAGCGCATTGTCGACCGTCGCGGGTGTGATCCCGAAGCGGGCGGCCTGATCGCGATCGATTTCAACGAAAATCGAAAGTCCTTGATTGGAGATATCACTGGCGACGTCCGCGAGCTGTGGAAGCTGATTGAGTTTGTCGACCAGTTTTGGAGTCCATTCCGCAAGTTGTACCGGATCTGCGTCCTGCAGGATGAATTGGTATTGCGTCCGGCTGACCGTACCCTCGATGGTCAGGTCCTGAACCGGCTGCATATAGAGGGTGATGCCCGTCAGCGACGCCGTGCTGTTCTGGATGCGCCGCATGATGGTGGTTATGTCGGCCTTGCGCTGATCGTGGGCTTTGAGATTGATCAGGATCCGGCCGCTGTTCAGTGTGGTGTTTGTTCCGTCCACACCGATGAACGAAGACAGGCTCTCGACGTCAGGATCCTTGAGGATGAGGCTGGCGAGCTGCTGTTGCCGCTCCGCCATCGCAGCATAGGATACCGACTGCGGCGCCTCGGAGATCGCCTGAATGACGCCGGTGTCCTGAAGCGGAAAGAATCCCTTGGGAATGACGACGTAGAGCACGGCGGTCAGCACGAAGGTGCCGAGGGCAATCAACAGCACGAAAGTTTGACGATCGAGCACCCAATTGAGCGCCTGCCCGTAAACGGCGATGATCCAGTCGAAGCCTTCGCGGCTGTAGCGCTGAAACGCGTTCTCATGGGTCTCCGTCTCGGGCTTGAGCAGCTTGGCGCAGGCCATCGGCACCAGCGTGAGCGAGACCACCGCCGAGATGAGAATGGTGACCGACAGCGTGATGGCGAATTCCCGGAACAGCCGTCCGACGACGTCTCCCATGAACAGGAGAGGAATCAGCACCGCGATCAGCGACACCGTCAGCGAGATAATGGTGAAGCCGATCTGCTCGGAGCCGCGAAGCGCGGCCTGCAGCGGGGTGTCGCCCTCTTCGAGGTAACGGGAGATATTCTCGATGACGACGATGGCGTCGTCGACCACGAAGCCGGTGGCGATGGTCAGGGCCATCAGCGAGAGATTGTTGAGGCTGAAGCCGAACAGATACATGGCGCCGAGCGTGCCGACCAGCGACAGCGGCACCGAGAGGCTCGGGATCAACGTCGCCCGCGCATTGCGCAGGAATACGAAGATCACCAGCACCACCAGGATGACGGCGAGCGTCAGCTCAAATTCCACATCCTGCACCGATGCCCGGATGGTAACGGTGCGGTCGGTCAGGATGTTGAGATCGATCGCGGCCGGCAGCGAAGCCTGCAATTGCGGCAACAGCGTCTTGATGCCCTCGACCACGGCGATGACATTGGCGCCGGGTTGCCGCTGAATATTCAGGATGATGGCCGGTGTCTCGTTCATCCAGGCGCCGAGCTTGTCGTTCTGCGCGCCATCGATGACGTCGCCGACATCGCTGAGCCGAACCGGCGAGCCGTTCTTGTAGGCGACGATCAGTGAACTGTAATCGCTGGCATTCCTGATCTGGTCATTGGCGTTGATGGTGTAGGCACGCATCGACCCGTCGAAGTTTCCCTTCGGCGTGTTGATGTTGGCGTTGCCAAGGGTGGTGCGAAGATCGTCGATGTTCAGTCCGTAGGCGGCGAGTTTGCGAATATCGGCGCGAATGCGGACCGCGGGCCTTTGGCCGCCGCTGATGCTGACGAGCCCGACGCCGGGAAGCTGGGAGATCTTTTGCGCCAGGCGGGTATCTACGAAATCCTCCACCTGCGTCAGCGGCATCGTCTTCGACGTCAATCCCAGCGTCAGGATCGGCGCATCGGCCGGATTGACCTTGGCGTAGATCGGCGGCGCGGGCAGGTCGGCGGGAAGCAGGTTGCCCGCGGCATTGATCGCGGCCTGCACCTCCTGTTCGGCCACATCGAGGGAAATCGTCAGTCCGAATTGCAGGGTGATGACCGATGCTCCGGCCGAACTCACCGAACTCATCTGGTTCAGATTGGGCATTTGCCCGAACTGCACTTCCAGCGGAGCGGTGACAGACGATGTCATCACGTCCGGACTGGCGCCGGGGTAGAAAGTCTGGACCTGGATGGTCGGATAATCCACTTCGGGCAAAGCGGCGACCGGCAGGAACCTGAACGCCAGCATGCCGGACAGTATGATGGCGATCATTAGCAGGGTGGTTGCCACCGGCCGCAGAATGAACGGCTGCGACGGGTTCATTGTTTCTGTCCGTCTTCCGAACGCCGCTTCTTGCCGCCGCCAGATTTATCCGGGTCCGCCGACTTTCCCGGGTCTGCTGACTTTGCGGGGTCTGCCGGCTTGCCGGGGTCGGCCTCGGCTCGCACGTTGATTTTCGCGCCGTCACGCAGCTTGTCGGCGCCGTCGATCACGATACGGTCGCCGGGTGCCAGCCCGGAGATAACCTCCACACGTTCCCCCTCCGTCACGCCAAGCTTGACCGGGCGTACCGAGACGGTGTTGTCGGCATTGACGAGATAGACGAATGTGCCGGGCACGCCGCGCTGAATGCCGGCCGTCGACATCGTCGTGACGCCTTTATGCGTGTCAACCAGCAGCCGGACGTTCACGAACTGGTTCGGGTAAAGAATTTTGTTATCGTTAGCGTATTGCGCCCGTGCCTTGATTGTTCCGGTGGTGGGATCAATCTGGCTGTCGAAGGTCTGCAAGGTACCGTCGGCGATCTTGTTGGTCCCGCTGCGATCATAGGCAGCTGCGGGCAGCAATGCGCCACTCTGCATGCGTTTCAAAACGGTCTGTATGTTGTCTTCCGGCAGCACGAACAACACACTGATCGGTTGCAGCTGCGTGATCACGACGAGACCGTTGGTGTCGCCGGGCGTCACGTAGTTGCCCTGGTCCACCTGACGCAAGCCAACACGGCCGTCCAGCGGCGAGACGATGCGGCAATACTGCAGATTGACCTGGGCGGCCTTGACCGCGGCACGGTCGGCTTCGACCGTGCCTTCATCCTGCGCCACCAGCGCGACTTGTGTATCCAGAGTCTGACGCGGTACCGCATTCTGCGCCGCCAGGCCCTGATAGCGGGTCAGATCGACCTGGGCACCTTTCAGCAGCGCTTCGTCGCGCGCCAAATTGCCGTTCGCCTGGGCCAGCGCAGCCTCGTACGGCCGCGGGTCGATTTCTGCGAGCAGGTCGCCCTTCTTGACATCATCGCCTTCCTTGAAGTCGATCTTCATCAGGTAACCGCTGATCTGGGTCCTGATGGTGACGGTCGCGAGCGAGGTCACCGTGCCGAGGGCGTTGAGGTTGATCCCGATGTCGCCCTTGCCGACTACCTCGGGTACAATTGACATCGGCCCGGAATTGCGCCCGCCACCCGGCTGCGGCGCGCTCGCTTGCCTGCTCCACCAGACGACGCCGGCAACGACCAGCAACGCCAGAATGGTTGTCAGAACCAGCCCTCGGCGCGACCGAGGCTTGGCGGTTTGCGAAGCTCCTATTGAAGGATCTTCCTTTAGGGTTTTTATCGGTTGGTTCATGAACCTGCCATCGGATCGGTGTTGGGCGGTGTCAGCGATGTTCCGCTATTTGTCGTCTGGGCCGCCTCGGAGGTTCTCGGCCCAGCGCATTTGAACGACTCCGCCTGATGTTGTCGCATTAACAATCGGAAAGAATTGCACTTTTCCGTTCAAATGAACATAGCCCGGCAATCAACATTCTATCCGGTTGGTTCGCATGCCGGGGAAGGATCGAAAGCCACATTTGGCTCAGCCTTTGGATATTTTGTACCCATCCGGGGGCCGCTACAAGACCGCGTGGAACTCGGAATCTTGGCTGGCACCGGGGGCGATCCCAATAAGGCCAAGGCGGCTCCATGCCGGAATATCGTGGGCAACGGCCCCAGCCCCATGGCGCCAAAAGAGCGCCTCGATCAGCGTGCGCGTGGCGCGAGATATTTCGGCGGTGCGTACGGTGTGGCGAGAGGGATATCGCGTGGCGTGACCGCAAAGCCGACATTGGACCGGCCGGGCGTCAGGCCGCTACATCCCACAACCTGGATGAACCTCTTATCAGGGCCCTGCGTCCTGTCGGCGTAATCACCGGTAAATTGTCGCTCATCGCCGCGAGGCGGAGTGCGATGAGCTCCGCGAGCACCAATCGATTCAGGTTGGAAAACCCCGACGCCGGGACGCGCAGCGCCTTCAATGTTTCCCATTGATCCGGCGTGAGGTCGTAGTCGATTTCCGTATTCATGCTGCCTCAGAGACACTGGCTGTTTCGCGGCTGTCTTACAAAGGCAGCGTGAACGGGGTGCGACCACAATGCGTCGAGATTTCGATCCGGCGAACAACATTTCTTGAATCGCTGTGCGCTCGAAATATTCGGTAACGCGGCTGTCACATCAACGTGTCAATGGACTGTATCGATCCCCGAATCAGGTGGCACGATATTTGATGTCGTTGCCCGATTGGATGAACACCCTGAAAGCCACCGTGCTGCCAAAGCCGCCTGGCAGCGGCGTTCGCCTGAAGGGCCTGGGTATCGTACTTGGCGTCGTCATTGCCGCGGCAGCCATTTTCGCGCTGACCCATACGCTCAAGAAAATCGACTACAACGAAGTATTCGATGTGGTTCGACATACAAACGCCGGCCTGATTGCATTGGCGGCGATGCTGGTGGCCACCTCATATCTCAGCCTGACATTTTATGACCTGCTGGCGCTTCGCACCATCGGTCGTCCCGACGTTCCATACCGGATCGCCGCTCTCGCGAGCTTTACCAGCTATCCGATTTCGCACGGCGTCGGAGCGGTTTCGCTGGTGTCGCCCGCCATCCGTTATCGAATTTATTCGTGCAACGGTCTTGGCGTGATCGACGTGGCGAATATCTGCTTTCTGACCGGACTGACCTTCTGGCTGGGCAATCTGACTGCGCTCGGGTTCGGCCTGCTGTATGCGCCTGATGCCATCAGCCTGATCGATTACCTGCCGCCGCAGGCCAATCGATGGTTGGCCGCGGCACTCCTGCTCGGAGTCGTCAGCTTCCTGACCTGGAGCTGGCTTTCTCCACGCAACATCGGGACCCGGCGATGGCCGGTCCGGCTTCCCTCCGGACCGATGGTCCTGCTGCAGATCGTGATCGGGATTTTCGATCTCGGCGCTGCGGCGCTTGCGATGTACGTATTAATTCCAGCCGGACTGAATATCGGGATCTTTCCGATCACCGCCGTTTTCATCGCCGCGACTTTGCTCGGTTTCGCGAGCCACACTCCGGCAGGTATCGGTGTGTTCGATGCGACGATTCTGCTGGGGCTGGGTGGCGACGACAAGGAGCCGCTGATTGCGGCGCTGCTGATGTTCCGGGTCTTGTATCACTTCCTTCCTTTTGTGATGGCGCTTGGCCTGTTTGGCGGCGTGGAAGGGTGGAGAAGTTTGCGCGCGAGGCGTCCCGCCAATCTCACATCGGCGAGTTGAGCTTGAGTCCGACCATTCCGGCGACGATCAGTGTGAGACAAAGGATTCGAACGGGATCCGTGGACTCGCTGTAGATCAGCATCCCGACGACGATGCTGCCGGTGGCACCGATCCCGGTCCAGACCGCATAGGCCGTGCCGAATGGCAGCGACCGCAAGGCGAGGGCCATCAGCCCGAAGCTAAGCACGATCGCGACCACCGTCGCGGCTGTTGGCCAAAACCTGGTGAGACCATCGGAATATTTCAAACCGAGCGCCCAGGCGATCTCAAGCAATCCCGCCGCAAACAATGCGAGCCACGGGCTCACGGTATCCTCGGCTCCGATGGGAACGTCAGCACGGCGTATTGAGCGTAACCGCGGAACGGGCGTTCGAATCTAAGATGGGCGCCACCGGTGTCAGCCATGGATGACAACACCTGCTCGAGATCGTCGCGCGGCGTGACGTCGAATATGGCGAGCCATCGCCGCAGAAGCGCGCGGACGACACCTGGCAACCGCTCCTGACGGCCGAAATCGACGATGTGCAAACGACCGCCGGGCTTGAGGTGGGCGATGGCGGCCTGGAGAACGCCGCGCCAGCCGGGGATCATCGAAAGACTATAGGAGATCATCACGTGGTCGAACCGTGGGATGCCGAACAAGCGCTGCGGATCAAACGCAGTTCCATCACCATGCGCGACGCGAACGCGGCTGGTCAGGCCGCCACGCGAGATCGCCGCGATGGCGGAGGTCAGCATTTCCGTCGAAACATCGATGCCGAAGAATCGTGCAGCGGGGTAGAGTCGGCCGGCCAACACAAGGTTTCTGCCGGTTCCACAGCCGATTTCCAGCACGCATGAGCCCGCATCGGGTTGCAGCCTTGATATCAACTGGTCACGACCGAGAAGATAGTAACGCCGCGTTCCGTCATAGAAGTGACGTTGCCGGCGGTACATCCGGTTCATGCGGCGAGTTGCCTCGACCGGCCACGAAGGTTCTGCGCCGACATCCTGGGAATAGGCAGGCATCCATGCACCTCATATCGCCTGTGATCGCTCTCCTTGCGATGTTCGCGCGACAGGGATGTGACAGACGGCTGCGCGCAGCGAGGAACCGTAAAAATACCGGCGGACGCGCATGGATGTTCGCTTCCGCCGACTGTCGCAAAACTGCAGCGCGAGCGCGATACCGTTGTCAGATTGCTGATTCGAGGGATGGATGAACACGCAGCTTATCGCGGACGCGGTCCGCAACAGCAGGGGCGAGGGTGAAGCGACCGTTTGGGACAGGCTTTTCGCATTCTGGTTCCGCCGTCTGGTCTATACCCAGATATGGGAGGACCCGGTAGCCGATCTTGCAGCGCTGCGATTGCCGCTGGGATCGACCATCGTGACGATTTCGTCGGGCGGGTGTAACGCGCTGTCGTATCTTACCGCGCAGCCGGCCCAGGTCTACGCGGTCGACCTCAACGAAGCGCACCTTTCACTGCTCAAGCTCAAGCTTGCCGGTATCCGCGCTTTCTCCGGATATGCCGAATTCTGGCGGTTCTTCGGCGAGGCCGCCTCGCCCTTGAATTCCGAGCTCTATCGCGAACGGTTGCGGCCCATGCTTGATGCGGACGCGCGCGCTTACTGGGACAAGCGCAACGTCATCGGGCGTCCGCGGCATGCCTATTTCACCGACGGGTTCTACCGCCACGGCATGCTCGGCCGTTTTATCGGCCTCGCTCATTTGCTGGCGAAACTGGCCCGGATCGATCTGTCGGCATTACTGAACGGCAAACCCGACGCGCCCGAACGCATTGAGGCGCTGGATCGTCTGCATCGCCTGTTTCATTCGCCGCTGGCCCGGTTGATCACGGGTACCCCGGCCCTGCTGTTCAGTCTCGGCATTCCGCCGCAGCAGCGGGCGCTCTTGGGCGGCGGCGCGCCGCTTCACCAAGTGCTTCATGAGCGGTTGTTGCGCCTGATCAATGGTCACCCCAATGAGACAAATTATTTTGCCTGGCAGGCGCTGCATCGCAGTTACCCCGGTCCCGGCGATCGCTGCCTGCCTCCTTATCTGCAGCGCGGCCAGTTCGAGCGCATGCGCAACGGCGCAGGCCTGATCATTCCGGTCCACGCCAATCTTCGGCTGTTTCTGGAAAGCCTTCCGGCACGCGAGGTCGATGCCGTCGTGCTTCTGGACTCGCAGGACTGGATGGCGCCGGAGGAGATTCGCGCGCTTTGGAATGCCATCGATCGCACCGGCAGCGACAATGTTCGCGTGATTTTCCGTACCGCCGGCGTGGAGTCTCCGCTGGAGAGTCCCGAGCTCGCATCGCTGCGGCAAATCTGGTGTCGGGACGAGGAACGAAGTGCGGTCGGTTTTGCGCAGGATCGATCGGGAATTTACGGTGGCTTCCACTGCTACGGAAGGCGCTGACGGGGCGTTCTTTCCGCCGCTGATTTACCGGCGGTCGGTCGCGAGCCAAGCCGCGATCAGGGCGCGCTCTTCGCCGGTCATCTCGGTGACATTCCCCGGCGGCATCGCGTTCGACCACGCCGCATTGCGTCCAATCAGCCGGGCGTTGCGACGGATATGCTCGGGGGCGTCCAGCAGAATGCCTTTGGGCGCCGTAACGATCGATTCCCAGACCGGCTCGGCGCCGTGACACATGCTGCATCGGGACAGAACCACCTCCTCGACATTCGCGAAGGTCGGCGCAGCAGATGAAGACCCGGTCTTGACATCTCGCGGACCTGCCGCCGACAGCAGCGCGATGGCAATCATGCCGGCGCCGGCGACACCCCACACCCACCATGGCGATTTCCGTCCGGCGTGCCGTTCGTTGAAGAAATGCCGGATGATCGGACCGAGCGCCAGCACGATGGCCACGATCAGCCAATTGTAGCGCGTCGCAAACAGCAGCGGATAGTGATTGCTGATCATCAGCACAATCACCGGCAGCGTCAGGTAGTTGTTGTGGACCGATCGTTGTTTGCTCTCCTGACCATATTTTGGGTCCGGCGATTGACCCGACAACAGTGCCGCGACGATCTTCTTCTGGTTGGGAATGATCACCGCGAATACGTTGGCGACCATGATCGTTCCGACGATCGCCCCGATCTGATTGAAAGCGCCGCGCCCGCTCAGAACATGGGTGAATGCATAGGTCAGGCCGACCAGGAACACGTAACCGCCGAGCGCAAATGGCAGCTCGTGCCGCGCCAGTCCGGATCTGCAGGCCCCTTCATACAATAGCCACGCCAGGATCAGGCTGCCGAGGCTGAACAACCCGGCTTGCAGCGGGGTCAGGTCGAGGATCGATTTGTCGACCAGGAACAGTTCCGCGTCGAGATAATAGACGACGACCATGAGCGCGAAGCCCGACAACCAGGTGGTGTAGGCTTCCCATTTGAACCACGTCAGCTCGTCGGGCATTGTTGCCGGAGCGACCAGGTATTTCATGATCCGGTAAAAACCGCCGCCGTGGACTTGCCACGCCTCACCGTAGACGCCTTCGGGCAAATCGCTGCGGGGCTTCAGACTGAGGTCGAGGTGAATAAAATAGAACGAACTGCCGATCCACCCGACCGCGGCCACAACGTGCAGCCAGCGCAGCATCAGGCTCGCCCACTCCGTCAATATGGATTCCCACATCATCGCTTGCTTCCGTTCGATAAATGGACTGAAAAACGGTTGTAATGTGTTACATTTTTTGCGGCGAGGCCAATATAAAAGTGTCTCCGTACCGGATATGATCGAGTAACAAGCAACGATGCAAAGCGAGCCCGTGACCGTTAGCCGGCGAGACCTGCTGTCCCTGATCGGAGCGTTTTCCGGCAGTGCCGCGATGTATCATGCGATGACCAGCCTGGGGTTCGCGTCCGATTCCGGATACAAGGGGCCGATCAAGCTCGAGGGGGATCCGAACGGCGCTTCCGTGCTCATTCTCGGCGCCGGACTGGCCGGCATGACGGCCGCGCTGGAATTGCGCAAGGCAGGATACCGCGTCCAGATTCTGGAATTCAACAGCCGGCCGGGGGGGCGCAACTGGACCTTGCGGGGCGGGGATTCATTCACCGAACTCGGCGGCGTCACGCAGACCTGCGAATTCGAACAAGGCCTCTATCTCAATCCGGGACCATGGCGGATTCCCTACCACCATCGTGCGGTGCTGGATTACTGCAGGCGTCTCGGTGTTGCGCTGGAGCCGTTCATCCAGCTCAATCACAATGCGTTCCTGCACGCCGCCGGGGCTTTCGGAGGCGCTCCGCAGCGCGTTCACGACATCAAGACCGATTTTCAGGGCCAGGTTTCCGAATTGCTGGCCAAGGCTGCGCAGCAGGGCAAGCTCGACGAAGCGGTGACCAAGGACGACCGCGAAATCCTGCTGCAGGCGCTGCGGTCGTGGGGTGCGCTGGACCGCAACTACGCTTACAAGGCCAATCTGGTGTCCGCTGATGTTCGCGGTTACGTCAAGGAGCCTGGCGGCGGCCTTGGTGCCGCGCCGATCCCAGGCGAGCCGATCAATCTGTCCGATATCCTCAAATCGCGGCTCTGGCGCTATCTGCAGAATTTCGCACGCCACAATTTTCAGACCACGATGTTTCAGCCGGTCGGCGGCATGGACATGATCGGCAAGGCGTTCGCTGGGCAAGTCGGCGACGTCATCCGCTATGATGCCAAGGTGACCCGAATCCAGCAGGACGACCAGGGTGTCACCGTCACCTACACCGATCTCAAGGCGCCGGCGTCGCCGCAACTGGCCAAGGCCGATTGGTGCGTCTGCACGATCCCGCTTCCCATTCTCAGTCAGCTACCGATCAATGTCAGCGGGCGCATGAAGGCGGCGATCGACGCCGTACCCTATTCGTCCTCGGTCAAGATCGGCTTGCAGTTCAAGCGCCGCTTCTGGGAAGAGGACGAGGCGATCTATGGCGGCATCAGCTACACTGATTTGCCGATCCAGCAGATCGCTTATCCGAACACCGGCTACAATCGCGCCGGCAAAGGCGTGCTGCTGGGCGCGTATATGTTCGGCCCCAACGCTTTCGAGTTCACGTCGATGCCGCCGGCCGAACGGATCGCCCGCGCCGTCGAATTCGGCGCCGCCATCCACCCGCAATACCGGGCCGAATACGAGAATGGCGTCGCGGTGGCGTGGCATCGCATGCCCTTTACGCTAGGCTGCGCCGGCGACTGGAGCGAACAGGCCAGGGCGGAGCATTACGATAATCT
>NZ_JBEKCZ010000019.1:0-40263 GCF_050014615.1 Bradyrhizobium sp.
TGTTGCCCTGAAATACATGTTCGTCGAAACCACGCCGAACATCGCAACGCCGACGCCAAATCTGATTCTCGCCCGGCTTGGGCCGAGGATCAATGGCGAGAGCGCGGCCACCATCATCCAGAATCTGTCCATCAGGCTGGACAGCGAAATTGCGCAGTCCGAGACCAGGCTGCAGAATTCCGGGGATGTGCTGGGAGCCGTCGAAATTGGTTCCCCCGACTATTATTGGCGAAGAAGCGGTTATGTCGAACAGCCTGTCATCGAGTTTTCAGTTCGCAACAACGGCAAATTCCCCATTTTGCGGGCTTATTTCAGGGTCGTGCTGACCACCCCCAACCGCTCTATTCCATGGGCCACCCAGGAGTTTGTTCAAACCTTCAAGGGCGGTCTCGAGCCGCGCGAGAAGCAGCAACTGACCTTTCAGCCCCGCGGCGATTGGAATGACAAGCAATTGAAGGACATGCCCAACGCGGAGCTCAAGGTGACCGTCGTCAATTTCGACAACGCCAATGGGGAAAGAATGATTACCGTCGACAGCGATAGCCTGGAATTCAAGCGCAAGGTGCGGGCAGCATTGCACTGACGTCGCGCTGTTCGTAGAGCGTAGGGTGGGCAAAGGCGCACTGCGCCGTGCCCACCGAATTCAAAGCCATGTTGAAGAATGGTGGGCACGCGGAGTTTATCATCGGGCGCGCATTCGCGCGACCCGGTCGCTTTGCCCACCCTACAATTGCCGCTTACCGCTTACCGATCTTGTCCCACAGCCAGCGCGCCACGGCGTCGGGTGACGATGCGCCGTCGCCGCCGGCGGCGCGCAGATTGGCCTCGCGCATCGCGGATATGTCGATGTGGCCGAGCAGTGGCGCCAGTGCCGCCGCCAACGCCTGATCGCCGGCACGCTTCGGCGCCAGCAGCAGGATCGCGTCGTAGGGCGGGATCGCGTGCCTGACATCGTCCAGCACCACCAGATCATATTTCGCAATCAATCCGTCGCTGGTGTAGCCCGCGATCACGTCGACCTCGCCGGAGGCGACCGCGGCATACATGAAGTCCGGCTGCATCTGCCGCTGCGCGCGAAACGAAAGCCCATAGGCCTTTTGCAACCCGGCCCATTCCGGCCGCGAGAAGAATTCGTAATCCGCCGCGATCGACATCGTCCCGGTCTTTGAGGCGAGATCGGCGATGGTGTGAATGCCGAGCGCCTCGGCGCGTTGGCGCGGCATCACCAGCGCGTAGGCGTTCTCGAATCCGAGCTCGCCCAGCAGCGTGATTTTCTGCTGCGCCAGCGTGGCCTTCAATTCGTCGAGCACTTGCCCGCGTGGCTTGATGTCGCCGTGGTGGAACTGGTTGGCCCATAGCGTGCCGGAATAATCGACATAGACGTCGATGTCGCCGCTCGCCAGCGCATCGAAAATCACGTTGGAGCCGAGGCCTTCGCGGGTGCCCGCCGAAAGCCCCGCGGCCTGCAGCCGCTGCGCGATCAGAGCGGAGAGCACATATTGTTCGGCGAAGGTCTTGGCGCCGACAATATAGCTCGATGGCGAACGCGCCAGCGAGGGCACCAGTGTCGCCAGCACCAGCGCCGCCAGGCCGATGCCGCCCGATATCGTGCGCCAGCGGCGGCGCGTGCGGATCCCGATTTCGATCAGGGCCAGCAATTGATCGACGCCAAGCGCCAGCACCGCGGCGGCGAGGCAGCCGAACAGCACGAACACCCAGTTCTGGGTCTGCAGGCCCGCAAAGATGTAATTGCCGAGGCTGGTCTGGCCTATGGGTGTCGACAATGTCGCGGTGCCGATCACCCACACCGCCGCGGTGCGGATGCCCGCCATCATCACCGGCAGCGCCAGCGGCAGTTCTACCGACAACAATGATTGGCGCGGCGTCATGCCGACGCCCTGCGCGGCCTCGAGGATTGCGGCGTCGATGCCCTTGAGGCCGGTGATGGTGTTGCGCAGCACCGGCAGCATCGAATAGAGCGCGAGCGCCAGCACCGCGGGCAGGAATCCGAACGCCGAGAAACCGAAGCCGAACCACGCCAGCGACAAGGACGCCAGCGCCAGCAGCAGCGGATAGAACAGCGCCAGCAGCGCCAGTCCCGGCACCGTCTGCACGATGCTGGCGAGCCCGAGCAGCACGCCGCGCGGTACTCGACGATTGCGTACCGCAATCGCCAGCGGCAGGCTGATCGCGAGACCCAGCGCCAGCGCCGTGACGCTGACCCGTACATGATTGCCGAGATAATCCGGCAGATGCGCCAGCGCCTCGTTCCAGCGTGGATCGGACAACAGGTTCATGCCGCGCCATCTCGCGGCAGCAGAACTTTAAGCCGCTCGGCCTGCCGCCGTGGCGTGCGCAGGAGTTCACCGACATAGCCGTCGTCGCTGCTGGAAAGCTCTGCCGGCGTGCCCTGCGCCAATAGCCGGCCCGCGCGCATCACGGCGATACGGTCGGCGAGCAGGATCGCCTCGGTCATGTCGTGGGTGATCATGACCGTGGTCAGCCCGAGCCTGCTGTGCAACGCGCGATAGTCGTCGCCGAGCGCATCGCGGGTGAGGGGATCGAGCGCGCCGAACGGCTCGTCCATCAGCACGATCCGCGGCCGTGCCGCCAGCGCCCGGGCGACGCCGACCCGCTGGCGCTGGCCGCCGGACAATTCATGCGGGAAGCGATCGCGGTATTGCGCGCGATCGAGCCGCACCAGATCGAGCAATTGGTCGACCCGCGCGGCGATCTCCGCCGTCGGCGTGCCCAGCAGTTTCGGCGTGATCCCGATATTGCCGGCGACGCTGATATGCGGGAAAAGCCCGCCGCTCTGGAACACATAGCCGATGCGGCGGCGCAACGAAACCGGGTCGGCCGCGCGCACGTCCTCGCCCTCGACCGTGATGTGGCCGGTATCGGCATCGATCAGCCGGTTCGCCAGTCGCAGCAGTGTGGTCTTGCCGGAGCCGGAGCCGCCGACGATGGCGAGAAATTCGCCCTCGGCGACCTCGAGCGAGACGTCGTCCACGGCCTTCAGGCGGCCGCCGTCAAAGCTCTTGCCGACATGCGCGAATGCGATCAGGGGCGGGGCCGCGGTCATATCGTGGGACTATCACAGCGCCGGGAGGCAACCAAGCCAGCCGGCCGTCCGCGGATGGCCGGTCGGTGGGCCGTATCGGTTGAATTGTGGTGGCGTTCGCGGTAATCCACCCATCGCAACAAGGCAGTATCGGGGAAGCGCGTGCAGGCGGGTGTTACCGCAGTATCGACGGCGGTCGCGCTCGACAACGCGACGGTGGCATTCCGTGTTGCCGGCAACCGTGTTTACACCGCGGTCGAGCAGGCCCGGCTGGCGGTCGAGGATGGCGAGTTCGTCGCCATTGTCGGGCCCACCGGATGCGGAAAATCGACGCTGCTCAATGTCGCCGCCGGCCTGCTCAAGCCGGTATCGGGAAGCGTGCGCATCTTCGATGCGCCGCTCACCGGCCTCAACCGGCAGGCCGGTTACCTGTTCCAGGCCGATGCGCTGTTTCCCTGGAAGACCGCGATCGACAACGTCGCCATCGGGCTTGAGATCACGGGCACGCCGCGCGGAGAGGCGCTGGAACGCGCGCAAGGCTGGCTCACTCAGGTGGGGCTCGGGGCGTTCGGCAATCGCTATCCGCATATGCTGTCGGGCGGGCAACGCAAGCGTATCGGCCTCGCGCAGGTCTTGATCCGCGATCCCAAGATTCTGCTGATGGACGAGCCGTTCGGGCCGCTCGATGCCCAGACCCGCCAGATCATGGGCAATTTGCTGCTGCAACTGTGGAATGCCGACCGCAAGGCGGTGCTGTTCGTGACCCACGATCTCGAAGAGGCGATCGCGCTGGCGGATCGCGTGGTGATCATGTCGGCCGGGCCCGGCGCGCGCATCATCGGCGACTGGCGCGTGCCGCTGGCGCGGCCGCGCGATATTCTGGAGGTCCGGATGGACAGGGAATTTCACTCACTTCATCGTGAGATATGGAGTGTTCTCAAGGATGAGGTGTTGAAAGGCTACGCACAATCAGCTCAAGCGCCGGCAGCGGCCGGGTGACGTCGCCTTGATCGCGGATGTTGCCTTGATCTGCGACGTTGCCTTGATCTGGATGTGTCGAAGGTTACACTCGCTTCGCTTTACACTCGTATCGCCAACAATATTAAGAGGAGACGACATGCTTTTACGTGGTTCAGTTCTCGCCGTTACCGTCGCGCTGGCGGGTTTGTGCGGTGCTCACGATGCCAACGCGCAGGCCGCTTTCACCCTGACGTCGCCGAGCTTCAAGGACGGCGAGCGGCTGGCGGTGAAGAACGCCGGCAACAACAAATCCAATCCGAACTGCGTCGGCGAGAACGTCTCGCCGGCCCTGTCCTGGTCGAACCCGCCGGAAGGCACCAAGAGTTTCGCACTGCTGATGTTCGATCCGGAAGGCCGTCCCCCCGGCGGCGTCAGCCATTGGGTGGCCTATGGCATTCCAGCATCGGTCACCGGCTTTGCCGAAGGCGAAGTGTCGAAGCCGAGCGACAAATATGTCGGCGGCACCAGCCTGATGAAACTGTCGACCTATTTCGGACCCTGCACCCCTCCCGGCGCGCCGCATCACTACACCCTCACGCTGATGGCGACCGACCTCGAGCCGACGGCGCTCGCGCCCGGACTGACGCGTGACGAGGTGATCAAGGCGCTCGATGGTCACGTCAAGGTCGCGACCGGTTTGATCGGCACCTTCTCCAAGCCGTAATACCAAATCTGCACCTACTCTCTTCCTTGCGGCAGAGAGTAGGTCTATCCCCACGTCGTCCCGGCGAACGCCGGGACCCATACTCCGTCTTCTGTCGTTTAGGCGATGTGTGAGAGGCCTTCTGCAACAACAAACGCCGGTGGCTATGGGTCCCGGCGTTCGCCGGGACGACGAAAGAGAATATTCGCGATGTCGCGCTTGACGCTGCTCATCTTTCAGTTGCTGGTCGCGGTGGTCGGTCTCGGGCTGTGGCAGCTCCTGGCTACCGTGCCGATGTTCGGGCACACGCTGCTGCCGCCGTTCTTCTTTTCCAATCCGGTCGATGTCGGCAGCCAGATCTTCGAGTGGTTCTCCACCGGCGTGATCTGGAAGCACCTCGCGATCACGCTGTGGGAGTCGATCCTCGCTTTCGCGATCGGATCGTTCGGTGGCGTCATGGTCGGCTTCTGGTTTGCGCGCCAGCCCCGGGTCGCGGCGGTGTTCGATCCCTATGTGAAGATGGCCAACGCGCTGCCGCGCGTGGTGCTGGCGCCGATCTTCACGCTGTGGCTGGGCCTCGGCATCTGGTCGAAGGTCGCGCTCGGCGTCACCCTGGTGTTCTTCATCGTGTTCTTCAACGTCTATCAGGGCGTCAAGGAGGTCTCCAGGACCGTGCTCGACAACGGCCGCATGCTCGGCATGAGCGAGCGCCAGCTGATGCGCCACGTCTACTGGCCCTCGGCGTTGTCGTGGATGTTTTCCTCGCTGCACACCTCGGTGGGCTTCGCGGTGGTTGGTGCGGTGGTCGGCGAATATCTCGGCTCGGCGGCCGGGCTCGGCTATCTGATCCAGCAGGCCGAAGGCGTGTTCGACGTCGCCGGCGTTTTCGCCGGCATGTTCGTGCTGTCGGTGTTCGTGATCCTGATCGATATCATGGTGACGATGGTCGAGCGGCGCCTGCTGGTCTGGCGCCCGAGTGTGGCCGAGGGCCGGGGGTAGATCCCTATCCGTCATTGCGAGCGCCAGCGAAGCAATCCATAGAGCGGCAAAGCAAGGCTGGATTGCTTCGCTCCGCTCGCAATGACGCTGAGGGAGCATAGGCACCTTCTCAAGGTGCGCACACTGCTCTATCCTGCGCCGCAACAGACCGGAGATACTCATGAGGACGATATTCGGACGGCTGGCCGCGACGCTGCTGGCGCTGGTGCTGGTGTGCGATCTGGCGGCGGCACAGGCCAAGGTGACGATCGCGGTCGGCGGCGGCGCCTGCCTGTGCTATCTGCCGACCGTGCTGGCGCAGCAACTCGGCGAGTTCGAGAAGGCCGGCCTGGCCGTCGAACTGGTCGACCTCAAGGGCGGCTCGGATGCGCTCAGGGCCGTGCTCGGCGGCAGCGCCGACGTGGTATCGGGCTATTTCGACCACTGCGTCAATCTCGCCGCCAAGAAGCAGGAACTGCAGAGTTTCGTGGTCTATGACCGCTATCCCGGGCTGGTCCTGGTGGTGTCGCCGATGCACACCAGCGAGATCAAATCGATCAAGGATCTGGCCGGCAAGAAGGTCGGCATCAGCGCGCCGGGTTCCTCGACCGATTTCTTTCTCAAATATCTCCTGAAGAAAAACGGCGTCGATCCCGCCAGCACCGCCGTCATTGGCGTCGGCCTTGGCGCCACTTCCGTCGCGGCGATGGAGCAGGGCCAGATCGACGCGGCGGTGATGCTGGACCCGTCGGTCACGGTGTTGCAGGGCGGCCATCCGGAGCTGCGCATTCTGTCCGATACGCGCACGCAGAAAGACACGCTTGACGTGTTCGGCGGCGAATATCCGGGCGGCGCGCTGTATTCGACGACGGCGTGGATATCGGCGCATGACAAGGAAGTTCAGGCCCTGACCAACGCGATCCTGAATACGCTGGCCTGGATCCATGCGCATTCGCCGGAGGATGTCATGGCGAAAATGCCGCCGGAAATGGTCGGCAAGAACAAGGAGCTTTATCTCGCGGCGCTCAAGAACACGATCCCGATGTATTCGGAAACCGGCAAGATGGATCCCAAGGGCGCCGACGCGGTGCTCGCGGTGTTCAGCGAGAGCTCGCCCGATGTCGCCAAGGCCAATGTCGACGTTCTCAAGACCTGGACCAACAAATATGTCGAGCAGGCCAGCAAGACGACGGGCATGAATGCGAAGTGAAAAGTGCCGGATAACATGACGCCACCGGTCATTCATCGGGTCTCGCAGCTTGATCTGGGTTTCCAGCCGTGGCGGTGGCCATTCGCCGAAGCGCGGCGCGGCGAGATCGACGCGCATTTTGCGCTCAAACAGCGCGAGACTCCGCAAATCTGGAATGGCCGCGTGCTGCTGGGTCGCGATCCCAGCTTCACCGGCGATCGCTTCCGCGCCAGTTATTTCGAGACCGATTTCGCCAGTCTGCTGGCCTGGCGCGACTGGGGTTTTCCGGAGGCGGGCGCGTTCAACGGCTTTGGCATGGGCGCGCTGCGTTGCGCCGACGGCGCCTTCGTGATGGGCGAAATGGGCCAGCATACCGCCAATGCCGGGCGGATTTACTTTCCGGCCGGGACGCCCGACCCCGAGGATTTGCGCGATGGTGCGGTCGATATACCCGGCAGCGTGGCGCGCGAGATCGAGGAGGAAACCGGGCTGACACCGGCCGATTACAGGCCCGACCTGCACTGGGATTGCGTCGTGACCGGCGCGAGCATTGCGATGATCAGGATCTTGAACGTCGATCTGCCGGGCGAAGCGGTGCGGGCGCGGATCGAAGCCACGCTGGCGGCGCAGCACCAGCCCGAACTCACCGCCATCCATCTGGTGCGCCGGGCCTCCGATCTCACCGCGGCGATGCCGCGTTTTATCACGGCGTTTATCGAGCAGCAGTTTTCGGCGTAGCGATGTCATTCCGGGGCGATGCGAAGCATCGAACCCGGAATCTCGAGATTCCGGGTCTGGTCCTTCGGACCATCCCGGAATGACGGAGTGAAAGTCTGGCTTGGATCACTCCCGCCCTATACCTTCGTTTCCGCGCCGAACCGGAGTCCCGACCTCATGAGCAAAAAACCCGCGCCGTCTCTCGGTGTCCAGCTGAAACCCTTTATCGCGCCGTTCCGGTTTGACGGATCGGGCACGTTTCATCTGAGGTCGTACAAGACCAATGACAGAGGCGGCCTCGACAAGGACAGAGGCGAAAAGATCCTCGACGCCAATCGTAAACGCTTGAGCGATTTTCAGGAAAAGCTCTACGCGCAGGATCGCTGGTCGTTGCTCTTGATCTTTCAGGGCATGGATGCGGCGGGCAAGGACAGCGCGATCAAGAGCATTTTCGACGGCGTCAATCCGCAGGGCTGCGAGGTCACGTCGTTCAAGCAGCCGACAGTGCATGAACTCAACCATGATTTCATGTGGCGCAGCGTGATCGCGCTGCCCGCGCGTGGCCGCATCGGCATCTTCAACCGCTCCTATTACGAAGAATGCCTGGTGACGCGGGTACATCCGGAACTGCTCACCAAGGAGAAGATCCCGCCTTCGCTGGTGACCAAGAACATCTGGTGCGAGCGGTTCGCGGATATCACCGCGTTCGAGCGCTATCTCGCGCATAACGGCACCATCATTCTCAAGTTCTTCCTCAATGTGTCGAAAAAGGAGCAGCGCGCGCGATTTCTCGACCGGCTGGACCAGCCCGCGAAGAACTGGAAATTCTCGATGGCTGACATCACCGAGCGCGCGCGGTGGAACAGGTATCAGGCGGTGTATCAGGACATCGTCAGGCACACTTCGACGGTGGCGGCGCCCTGGTATGTGGTGCCGGCCGATCACAAATGGTTCGCGCGGGTGGTGATCGGATCTGCGATCGTCAGCGCGCTTGACGGGCTCAATCTGAAGTTTCCGCGCGTCGACAAGGCCTCGCTGCAGGAATTCAAAGCGGTGCGCAGCGCGCTGGAGCACGAAGGCAAGGGCGGCAGGAAGCGGCCCGTGCGGGTCGCGAAGACGGCGACGAAGGGTGGCTAGATCGGCGATGCACGCATCGCCTCGGCTCAAGAAAATGGATTGATCAGCTTCTGATGCATGGCTGAGTTGTCCTGTTAGCTGTTTATCCGCTCCCGGTTGATAGTCCTTCCCCATTTCCACCGATTATCAGATCAGCCGTCTGGCTCCATCTCTGAGCGACGCGAGGCAAAATCGCTTCGTGATATCGTGTAACAGGAGAGGACCATGCGAAAGACAATTCTAACCATTCTCGGAGTGTTGCTGATTTCCGGATCGGCGGTTCAAATGGCCACAGCGTCGGAGCATCATGTGCGCAAAGCGTACCGTGCGCCGATATCGGCGAGCCAGCAGTTCCGTAACGCCAACAACTCAATTGAAGGCCGTGCGAACAGCGTCGCGAACGGCAATGTCGACTTCGATCGCAGAAACACCTTTAACTGACTCTCAGGCGAGTTACCTGCGTTCCGCCGATGATTCCCGCAACACAATCGGCGGAGAGCGGATATTCCAATCCGGAACGACATAGGGGCGTGCCGATTGCGCGACTGGTTTCTGCGTCGCGCGCCTCCTCCAAACTAGACGAGCATCGAAAAGGCTCGATGCTCGCCTCGTTCAAGAAACCAGGGTTAATAAGCGGCTGATGCTCATGTGAGAGAAGGTGGGACGATGACACGGTAATGCCTGCCAGGGCACGGATTTATAATGCGACGAACTTGCGTTCCGGATGACGGGTTCAAGAAAATGGATTGATCAGCTTCTGATGCTCGGCACTGTGGCGCACGAGAAGATCGATGAAGCTGCGGACCTTCGCCGACAGATGATGGCGATGTGGATAGACCGCATTCATCGTCAGTTCCACCGGCCGGTAGTCCGGCAACAGGCGGGCCAGACGGCCGGATTGGAGATCGTCGGCGACCAGGAATCCCGCGGCCAGAGCAATACCGATCCCCTGCAGGGCGGCCAGCCGCAGCGCCTCGCCACTATTGGTGAGCAGATTGCCGGAGATCCGGACCGACACCGGCGCGCCCTCAGGATTCAGGAAATGCCAGCCATCGCTATAGGGATAAAGGACGTGGCGAACGCAATTATGGTCTGAGAGTTCGGATAATTGCTGCACCGGCCCGTGCTTCTTGAGATAGGCCGGCGAACAACACAGCACATGCCGCCATGTCGCGAGACGGCGCACAATCAGGCTGGAATCCGGCGGCGGTGCGAGCCGGATCGCCAGATCGATGCCCTCGTCGACCATGTCGATCTCGCGTTCACCCATGGTCAGGTCGATCTTGACGTCGGGGTAGGAGGCGAGAAATTCGGCAACCGCCGGTGCCACGAACGGGACCATATGGGTAGCGGTGTAGATGCGCAGCGTGCCGCGCGGCGTCGATTGCAAGGCGCCGGCGATGTCGTCGGCCTGTTCGAGGTCGGCAAGTATCTGCGTGCAGCGATCGTAATAGGCCTTTCCGACCTCGGTCAGGCTCACCTTGCGCGTCGTGCGATTAAGCAGCCGCGCCCCGAGCCGTTCCTCGAGCGCGTTAACGTGGTTGCTCACCATCGTGGTCGACATGTTCAGGCGACGTCCGGCCGCTGAAAAACCGCCGCTATCAACGACCCGGACGAACGTCGTCAGACTGGTCAGCCTATCCATCAGTGTCTCCGATTATCCGCTCACACTGGATAATCCTTCCACTTCTTTGGCCATTATCATATCGCGCGGGACATTGCATCTAGGGGGTCAAACCACAGGCACCTCCTTTGGGGAGGGGCCGACCTTTGGGAAGCGAATGTCATGGCCTTATCTTATGTCACTGATTCGAATGCGAAAACGCAGTTTCGCCCGTCGCGGCAGGCGATCAAGCGCGTGGCTCTCGCGTTGGCACTGGCGATCGGCGCCGCCGGCGCCGCCGACTTCGGTTACGGCTATCTTACCACCGGGCGGTACCTGGAATCGACCGACGACGCCTATGTCAAGGCCGACTCCACGATCGTCTCGCCGAAAGTGTCCGGTTATCTCGCGGAAGTCCTGGTCGGCGACAACCAGCCGGTGACGGCGGGACAGGTGCTGGCCCGGATCGACGATCGCGATTTCAGAACCGCGCTCAACCAGGCCCACGCCGACGTCGCAGGCGCTGAGGCCGCGGTGCGCAACCTCGATGCGCAGATCGCCCTGCAGCAGCCGGTCATCGCGGAGGAAACCGCCGACGTCGCCGCCGCCGAAGCCAATCTGCAATTCGCGAGCGAAGAACAGGTCCGTTACGACGGCCTGATGAAGTCCGGCTCCGGCACCATCCAGCGCGCGCAGCAGACCGACGCGGCACTGCGCGAAAAAATCGCACAGTTGCAGCACGGCAAATCCGGTCTGCTTGCGGCGGAAAAGAAGGTCGACGTTCTCACCACCGACCGCGCCAAGGCGGTGGCGCAACTGGATCACGCCCGCGCGGTCGAACAACAGGCCGCGCTGAACCTGTCCTATACGCAGATATCGGCTCCGGTCGACGGCACGATCGGCGCGCGCTCGCTCCGGGTCG
The DNA here is from genome assembly GCF_050014615.1 of Bradyrhizobium sp. Classification (GTDB taxonomy): domain Bacteria; phylum Pseudomonadota; class Alphaproteobacteria; order Rhizobiales; family Xanthobacteraceae; genus Bradyrhizobium. Next base: position 11,253 of record NZ_JBEKCZ010000019.1, read on the forward strand.
GCCAATTCGTGCAGGCCGGAACGCAATTGATGGCGGTGGTCCCGCTCGACGCGGTCTATGTCGTGGCCAATTTCAAGGAAACCCAGCTTACCCATGTGCGCGACGGCCAGCCGGTGGAAATCCAGATCGACAGTTTCCACGGCACCCGGCTCAGGGGCCACGTCGACAGCCTGTCTCCGGCGAGCGGGCTCGAATTCGCGCTGCTGCCGCCGGATAATGCGACCGGCAACTTCACCAAGATCGTGCAGCGTGTTCCCGTGAAGATCGTGCTCGACGATCACCGCCTGACCGGCCTGCTTCGTCCGGGCATGTCTGCCGAGCCCGTCATCAACACCAAGGCGACTGTGCTCGCCGAGCAGGAGCCGAACAGCAAGCCCGTATCGCACCTCGCTCTGGCGCGGTTGCATGGCGGCTGAGCCGTCAAGGGGAGGCCAACATGACCGCGCTCACGACCACCATCGAAAGCGTCGAACTATCCGATCATTCACCGAAAAGCCGCGCGCCGCAGGCAACGCCTTCGGTTTCGGCCCGGACCTGGCTTGCGGTGATCGGCGCCACGCTCGGCGCCTTCATGGCGGTGCTCAACATCCAGATCGTCAACGCATCGCTGGAGAACATCCAGGGTGCGATCGGCGCCGGCATCGATGATGGCGGCTGGATTTCGACCTCTTACCTGATCGCCGAGATCATCGTGATCCCCTTGAGCGGCTGGCTCGCGCAAGTGTTCTCGATCCGCGTCTATCTCCTGACCAACGCGATCCTGTTTCTCGCGTTTTCCGCCGCCTGCGCCCTGGCGCAGGATCTGCCGCAGATGATTGCGCTGCGCGCGCTGCAGGGATTTGCCGGCGGCGTGCTGATCCCGATGGCCTTCACGCTGATCATCACGCTGTTGCCGAAGGCCAAGCAGCCCGTGGGTCTTGCGCTGTTCGCGCTGTCGGCGACCTTCGCGCCGGCCATCGGCCCGACCATCGGCGGCTACCTCACCGAAAACTGGGGCTGGCAGTACATCTTCTATGTCAATCTCGCGCCGGGCGCGCTGATGATCGCGATGCTGTGGGTTTCGCTGGAAGCCAGGCCCATGAAGCTGGAACTGCTGCGCCAGGGCGATTGGCCGGGCATCATCACCATGGCGGTCGGTCTGGGCGCGCTTCAGACGGTGCTCGAGGAGGGCAACAAGGACGACTGGTTCGGATCGCCGTTCATCGTGCGGCTGTCGATCATCGCCGCCATCGCGCTGGCGCTGTTCCTGTGGGTCGAACTGCGCAGCAATAAGCCGCTGCTGAACCTGCGGCTGCTGGCGCGGCGCGATTTCGGTTTAGGCAGCCTCGCCAATTTCCTGCTCGGCGTCGCTTTGTACGGCTCGGTATTCATCATGCCGGTCTATCTGTCACGCATCCAGGGATACAACGCCGAACAGATCGGGATGGTGCTGGCCTGGACCGGATTGCCGCAACTGGCGTTGATCCCGCTGGTGCCGCGGTTGATGAAGCGCTTCGATTCGCGCCTCGTGATCAGCGTCGGGTTTGCGCTGTTCGCCGTCAGCAATTTCATGAACATCTACATGACGACCGACTACGGTTCCGACCAGTTGTTCTGGCCCAACGTGATCCGCGCCGCCGGCCAGGCGCTGGCGTTCGCACCACTTTCAGCCGTCGCGACCGCCGGTATCGAAGCTGAAAACGCCGGCTCCGCATCCGCGCTGTTCAACATGATGCGCAATCTCGGCGGCGCGATCGGCATCGCCATATTGCAGACGTTTCTGACCAAGCGCGAGCAGTATCATTCCAATGTGTTGATGCAGCCGGTTTCGCTGTTCGAACAGGCCACCCGCACCCGGATTGAAGCGCTGACGCAGTATTTCATCAATCACGGCGTTCTCGATCCGGTGGACGCATCGCACCGCGCACTGGTCGCCATCGGTCAAACCGTGCAGAAGCAGGCCTTCATCCTGGCCTTCAGCGACACGTTCTATCTTCTGGGCGTCACGCTGATCGTCGCACTGATCGCGACCGTGCTGCTCCGCAAGCCCGGTCACCTCGAAGCCGGCGGCGCGCACTGACAACACCGGTTGAAGCAATGCCGGTTGAAGCCCGGCCTGATACGGCGATCGAAAAGTCGCTGTATCGGGCCGTTCATGATTCACGCGTCGGGAACCGGCGGTGTCCCGCGATGGAACATATTGCCCGCCGGATTATCCAGTCCCACGGAACAGTCTATTCCAAATTCCGCGGATTATCGGATCGCCCGACCATCGCTATGTATAGTGAACAGAAGACGCCATCGGCGACGTTCTGCAAGACATAGGAAGGGAGAACACCATGCGAAAGACCATTCTCAGCATCCTCGGCGCTTCGGTGATTGCGGCATTATCAGCGCAAACCGCCGTTGCCGCCGAACACCATCACGCCCGCAAGACCGCACCGGCGAGCGAGCAGTTCCGCAACAGCAACGCTTATGCAGCGCCTGCCGAGTCGGAGTTGTCACGCTACAGCGGCGGGTTCTCGGCGCCCGCGGGTCGCTGAACTCCGCTCCATCGAAGAAAAGCCCCGGCGCTCCCGGGGCTTTTTCTTTGCGCGCGTCGACAGGGCCTCGCTGCGGGAATTCAAAAGGTGCGCCAGGCGCCGGCGACGCTTCCCCGAAATCTTGTTGTGTTGAAGGATATTTCGCTTTAAGATTGCATGGCCTGTGGGGACGAATTGTCGGGTTCAACGCGACAGATGACAGGGGGTGGCCATGAGAAACCGTCGAGCAACCGCGATCGTTGGAGCTTTGGTGATTTTCGAATTGCTGACTTCGCAAGCCATGGCGAAGAAAGCGCCCGCGCCGCCGCAGTGCACCGGCGGGGTGCTCGGAGGACAGATTTGCTCGCACATCATCAAGGGTTTTCTGACTGACGAGCAATTTCAGACGATTCAACGGTGGAATAACGAAAATCTCGAACAGATGAAGAATTCAAAGAGTGCGCCGCAGAAATAAGCGCTGATCCCCGGAACGAGATCAACGTCGCATTCCAGATACATCGTGGGTATTTGTAGTGTAGGTAATTTGCATTGTAGGTAATTGGCCATGCGCAGGCAGCGCGTCCATGTACTCGCAATCATGCTTGCCGGCGGTCTATCGGCAAGCTGCGGACTCACCGTTCCGGACATCAAAGAGGCCTGGGACGTCGACAAGCCGCCCGACGCTCAGCCACCGACACAGGCGAAGGTTCCAGGCGCCGCGCAGATCGAATTCGAGATCAAAAAACATGTCTATTGCCAGCTGAAGGACGCGGTCCAGCAGGTCAACAAAATTAACCTGCTCGGAGGCCCTCCTGGGAAGTTGCGCGTCGTGCAGCACGGCCTGATTCCGATGGACTGGGGGGCGCAGGTAAGTCTGAGCCTGCAGGTCGACGAGACCTCGGGGCTAAGCCCCGGTGTTACCCTGAACCAGGTGATCCCCAACGCCACAAATGTATTTGGTCCGGGCAATACGGTTACCACCGCCCAGTCCTTCGGTCTCGGCTTCGGCGGCACGTTCTCATCGACGGCCACGCGGATCGATAAATTCGACCCGTTCTGGTCGATCGCGTTCCTGATGATCCCCGACAGCCCCGCTTCCATATGCAGGCCCGGCAAGGATCCTCTCATGGACCTTGGCTGGACAGCCGCTACCAGCTCACCGCTCATCCTCGAAGGCGATCTGGGAATCAAGGATTGGCTTCTGGGAGCGATGGAAGTGTCGACCGCACTGGCCTCGGTCGGATCACCGCCTGCGCCGTTGCCAGGTGGCGGCGGCGGAGCGGGCGCAGGAAGTAGCGGCGGAGGAAGCGGTAGCGGCAGTAGTGGGGGTGGAAGCGGCAGCGGTGGCGCAACCGGCAATCCCGGCAAGGACGCGGTCTCCTATGAAATCAAATTCGTGATCGTATCGAGCGCGAACGTGACACCGACTTGGAAGCTGGTACGCGTATCCGCCAACACAGGGTCATCGCCGTTCTTCAATACCGGCCGCACGCGCACGCACGATCTCATCATCACGATCGGGCCGCAAAACACGCAAACCAACAACAGCCACCTGGCGCTGCAGGTCGGCAATGCGGTGGGCAACGCCAACAGGGCCGCGCCTCCAGCCCAATAGGTCGTTTTGCGCCGGGAATGTCCTGAAGCGGTCCGGCCTCGCGCTACGCGCTCAGGCCGAGACCGACATTTTCGCGATTTCAGCGGCGCTCGGCAAATTCTCGATGTTCCAACAGGCATCCATCACCCGGCGGATCGCCGGTGCCGGAATGATGCCATCCGCCAGATCCGAGAACTTGGTTTCGAGTTGCTGGTCGGTCATTGGCTTCTCCACGCTGCCAATGGCGTGCTCGATGTAGCGATGGAGCTGGCGGCCATCCTTGAGCACCACCGTCATATCGACCTGCGCCGCATCGATGCCCGGCGTGATCACCGGATTCACCTTGGCCCGCAGGGCGACAATTGTCGGATCGTTCACGGCCCGGTCGCTGAATTGCTTCTCTCCGCCCGCGCCTTCGACCAGCGCGACCGCGACGGCGTGATAGATGCTGAATTTGCCTTCGAGCCCTTCGCGCGGGGTCTTCTTGCCGGTCAGTTCGATCACCAGCGGATGCACCTTGAGATCGACGCGCTCGATCTGGTCGGCGGTCAGTCTGTTCTCGTTGCGCAGCTGTATCGCGGCATCGATCGCCGGATGCATCACGATCCCGCAGGCGAACGGCTTGTAGGTGTTCAGCGTGGACTCGTAACGCTTGCCGAGGTCGCCGAGAATTTCATTGTAGTCCTGCTTGGTGCTGATGGCGTTGGCCCAGCCGCGCTTGGCTTCGATCATGCCGTCGGAAGAGGTGAAATTCTTCGAAGCCAGCATCGCCGCGAAGATGCCGTTGCTGGCGGCCTTGCCGGGATTGAAGCTCTTGTTCATCGAGCCGAAGGACTCGCGCAGGCCGACCGGCTGCGACGCGGCGAGGCCGAGCGCCCACACCATCTGCTGTTCGTTCAGCTTCAACAATTTGCCGACCGCCGCCGCCGACCCGAACACCCCGGCGGTGCCGGTGATGTGCCAGCCGACATCGTAGTGGTTGGGATAAACCGAGTTTCCGATCCGGCACTCGGTCTCGACGCCGAGCACCAGCGCATTGAGAAACTCCTTGCCCGAGACCGGCTGCAGTTCCGACAACGCGAGAATGGCTGACGCTACCGGGCCGGCCGGATGGATGATGGTTTTCAGATGGGTGTCGTCATAGTCAAAGATGTGGCTCGACACGCCGTTGATGAAGGCCGCATTCATGATATCGAAGCGCTCGCGGCGCCCGAACAGCGAGGCCTGCGCCGGACCGGAAAACGGCGCCAGTGCCGAGACCGCGATATCGACGGTTTGATGATGCGATCCGCCGATCGCGACGCCGACCCAGTTCAACAGCGTTCGCACGCCTTCCCTGCGGACATTGGCCGGAAGATCGTCATATTGCGCGGTGACCAGATAGTGGGCGAGGGTGCGGGTGACGTCCTTCGGCGCAGGCGCCTTGGCGGGGACGCCGGACGCAGCGTCGGTCGCTTGCGCGAAAGCCGTGCCCGAGGCAGCCACAGCGATGGGAAGCGCTGCTGCAGCCTGCAGCACGGTCCTGCGATCGGTCGTCGACATGTATAAAGCTCCTCGGCGAGATCCTGGTTTTGCTGCCGGTCAGGATAGCCCGCTGCGCGCAAGCAATCCAGCCGCTTGCGCCTGGTTTAAAGCGCAAGCTGGTCGCACGGCTGGCAGAGAGGGCGGCATTGCGGAATGGCCGCCAAGCCGTGGCGTAACTTGAATCTTGTCAGGAATCATCGAAAGGTCTCCCGACAGACCGGGAAAGGATACGAATTGAGATTGCGTGCGATCAAAGCGATTGGAACCGTTGTGCTGGCGCTGTTCGCTTCCGGCGGGGCGCTTGCCGATGATGCGGTGCTCCGTGTCGGTATCATCACCGATATGAGCGGGCAATACGCCGACGGTAACGGGCCAGGCTCGGTCATTGCGGCCAAAATGGCGGCGGAAGAGATTGGCGGCATGGTCGCCGGCCGCCGCATCGAAATCATGTCGGCCGACCACCAGAACAAGCCGGATGTGGCCACCGCCATCGTGCGCGACTGGATCGACAACAAGGGCGTCGATGTCGTCGCCGAGGGCGTCACTTCCTCGGTCGCGCTGGCGATCCAGAACCTGACGCGCGAGCGCAGGAAGCTGTTCCTGATTTCAGGCTCAGGCTCGTCCGACCTCACCGGCGCCCAGTGTTCGCCGACCAGCGTGCACTGGACCTATGATACCTATGCCTCTTCCAATGCAACGGCGAAGGCTGTCGTCGCGCGAGGCGGAACGCCCTGGTTCTTCCTGACCGCCGACTATGCCTTCGGCCAGGCCCTCGAGCGCGATGCGACCAGATCGGTTGTCGCTGCCGGGGGCAAGGTGCTCGGCGCGGTGCGTCATCCCTTCAACACCGCCGATTTCTCGTCCTTTCTGCTGCAGGCCCAGGCCTCGGGTGCCAAAATTCTGGCGCTGGCGAATGCCGGCTCGGATTTCCGCAACGCGGTCGCGCAGGCCGATGAATTCAATATCCGACAAGGCATGCAGATCGTCGCGTTGCAGGTGACGCTCACCGACGTGCCGGCGCTGGGCCTGTCGCACGCCCATGACCTTCTGTTCACCGATTCCTTCTACTGGGACCGCACCCCCGAGACTCGCGTGTTCAGCAACGCGTTTTTCAAGCGACATGGCGCGATGCCGACCGCCTATCAGGCGGGCGTCAATTCGGCCTTGCGGCACTATTTCAAAGCGGTCGCGGCGACCAACTCGACCGATCCCGAAACGGTGATCGCGCAGATGCGCAAGATGCCGGTCGATGATTTCTTTGCGCAGGGCGGCAAGGTTCGCGAGGACGGACGCATGGTCCACGATATGTATCTGATGCGGATCAAGAAGCCCGAGGAGTCGAAGGGGAAGTGGGATCTGTACGAATACCTCTCGACGGTGCCCGGCGACGAGGCGTTTCGACCGATGGATCAGGGCGGCTGTCCCTATTTGGCCAAGTAAACTGCTGTGTAGGCTGCTGCGAATATCTCATCGTCACGGCGCCTCAGCGCTGCGTTGCGCATCGCAGGCGACAACGGCCGCGATGCGGCTACTTCACCCGGCGCCCTTTGAAAAATCCGGCATTGGTGGTGTTCTGCTTGATGTTGGCGGTGTCGCCCTGTTCCGCCGGGTTTTGAATGCCCTCGTGCCCCCTGGACGTATCCTTGTTCGCCTCCGATTGATCGCCCGTTCCTTTCGGGCTTCGATTGGCGGGCGGCACAGGCGGCATTTCATTGTGGCGAGCCATTGATAATTCCCTTGGATAATCCCCTTGTTCAGGTCGAACGCAGCGACAAGCGCGCCAATCGCCAAACCGATCAACGACCGGTTCGAGCGACTAGCAGCGCTTTACATTGCAATGCTTGCATGGAGCGAAAAAAGTCCGCTCGATGATCAGTTGCGATCGATGATCACCTTGTCGTGGTGGTCTCTATCGCGATCGTGGTCGTGATCCTTGTTGATGATGACGGCATCCCGATCCCGATGTTCGTCGCGTTCACGGATGACGGTACGATCGCCATCGCGGTCCCGGTCATGTCCGGTGCCGACGGTAACACCAGCCGGTCCGACGCCAACTCCAACTTCTTCGGCGTTCGCAGGCATGGCTGCGCAGATGCACGCCGCTGTGGCAACAATTATTGCGTATTTCATTATATGCTCCAAATGAGATTGTGACGCTGTCGAGCCAACGGGGCAGGCGGAGGGAAGTTCCTGGGTGAACCGGGAAATCTGGCGGGCTTCCGGTTCCGTCGGTTTTGTTGCGATCGGCCGATCGCCTATCCCTGATGTGACGTCTTTGCGGGATTCCTCGTGTGGTCGCCGGTTCGAGCGTTTCGGCGCTGGAGCCTGAAAGCGAAACCCCCGCCGGAATTAACACGGCAGGGGCATGGTGGATGATTGGTTGGCGGCTGGGTAATCGCACCAACAACCCACGCAGGGATGAAATCTCCGCGAACGAGTCTTCACAAGTCAAAGTTCTGGGCAGTTGTCACGTATTGTATACATGGTGCAACCGCGCCGAATAGATCTAGTGTCCTTTCGGCTCCGTGAAATACTGTCCGAGGAGCCGGTAGCCCCAGAAGGCTTCGTGATTTCCAGCACTCTTGCGCAACTGCTCCGGCGTAAAGCCGGTGTGCCGCCGCATTTGCCGGATCATGTGCGCCTGATCGGCAAACCCCGACGCCGCGGCAAGCCCGGCCCAGTCGACGTCGCCCTTCTGGATGGCCTCGTGCAATTTGGCATAGAGTTGCTCGGTGTGACCGAGACCCTGCAGGTCTCTCTGGCTGACGCCGGTCCATGATTTGACCCGTCGTGCGATTTGCCGTGTGCTGCGTCCAAGATCGGTCAGCGCGGCTCTGAGCACGAGACTTCTGCTCCAGTCCTTTATCCATTTCATCGGCCTGGTCCCGGCAGGACGCGTGCCGGCCCATATGATCTCGATCTGGTCTTCAAGAACCGAAAAGCCTGTCTCGAGCCCTTCGCGCCTGATGGTATCGAAGAAATTGCGGCAAGGCTGCAGGATCGACTGCGGCAGGACTTCTTCCGCCGGCACCATGCGTCCTGCGAATGGGCTCAAGTCGAGCCCGGTCATCGCAGAAAACGCGTCCGGATAGAATGCGATCGACATCGCATAGGTCTCGCCGGGGTTCCAGCTGACGAGCGGCCCGAGCTGCGGCCCGAAGAAGGCAAGGTCAGGCAGCCTTGCTCCGGTCCAGGGATGCTCCATCTGCTCTGGCTGATCAATCAGATGACAGTCACCGGCGAACAGCCAGGTCACGCAGCAGACCGGCGACGCTGGAAAGAAATTGAATCGTTGGGTCTGATCGAGCGCGGCGCCCCGAGTGTCCCGAACGATCGTACAGAAGACGCAGCCCGTGACCGCCGGACGCGGCCACATGATCTCTGAGGTGGTCGTCGCAGTCATGGTCGCGCTAGCCTGCACATCGGATGGCATCGGTGATGTCCAAACCGTTCAATACACCGACTGTTGACCTCCGGCATATTGAAAGCAATCGGGAATTATGACCGCGCCAGATGCCATGCTCGACACATCGCCTTCCGTCATTCCGCCGGCCCCAATTGTCCATCGCAAGGACCTGCCTCCGATCAGGCTTCTCCTCGGCAGTATCCGCAACAGCCTCGCGATCTGGCCCGACTATGCGTTCGATATGGCTTTCAACCGCAATACGCTGTTCGGCGTTGAGAGCGCACTGATCAATGATCCCCAGGGCGTTCGGTACATGATGGCCACCAACGCGGCGAATTATGTCCGCCCGGCAATGTTGCCCCGCCTGGTGCGCCCGCTGATCGGCCAGGGTCTGTTCCTTGCTGAAGGTGGCGAGTGGCGCCGGCAACGCCGCCAGCTGTCACCCCCGTTCACGCCGAATCATGTGAACATCCTGCTTCCTCACTTCATCGCGGCCGCCAACGATCTGGTCCGCCAGCTCGAAGGGCAGCCGAGCGCCGATCTCTCCGATGCGTACCAGATGGCGGCGCTGAACGCGGTGCTTCGCGCGTTGTTCTCGATGCCCGATCAAGAGGAGCGCGATCGGATCGGCGGCCTGGTCCGCCAATATGTCACCGGGCCGGGACGCCCGCAGATCTTCGACGCTTTTGCCAGATCCGAGACATCCTTTGGCTTCGCGTTGGGGAAGCGCCGCGCGTTCCAGAAGCGCTGGTTCTCGGCTGTCGATGCGATCGTCGCCGCCCGCCGGAGCGCACCGCACGATGCCGGCCAGCAAGACCTGCTCGATCTCCTGATCGCGGTGCGCGACCCGGAAACAGGTGAATCGATTGCCACCGACGAGGTGCGCGATCAGTGCGCGACGATGATCTTCGCCGGCTACGAGACCACGGCACGCCTGCTGTTCTGGGCCTCCTATCTGCTGACGCTCGATCACGGCGAGCAAGCGCGGCTGCGAGCCGAAGTGGCCGCCTTTCCGCCTGAGCGCGTCGCAACCCTCGACGATCTCGGCCACTGGCCGCGCCTGCGTCGCGTACTGCTGGAGACTCTGCGGCTCTACCCGCCGGTTCCCATCCTGGTCCGCGAGCCGATCGAAGACGACGTGATTATGGGGGAACCGGTGCGGCGCGGTGTTCAGGTCTATATTGCGCCCTGGGTCCTGCATCGCCATCGCAAGCACTGGCAGCATCCGACGGCTTTCATTCCGGACAGATTTGCCGGACAGTCATCGCCCTGGACATCGGGTGGCGCATATCTGCCCTTCGGAGCTGGTCCTCGTATCTGTATCGGCGCGGTCTTCGCTCTCGCCGAGGCCCAGATCATGCTGGCGACAGTGCTCCAGCGCTACACGCTCGCGATCGAGGGCAAGCGTCCCGTGATGCCGGTAGCGCGCCTGACCATCCAGCCAAGCTATGCTCCGATGTTCAAGCTCGAGCACACGCCATCGCCGTAGCGAAGGTCGGCACTTGGCACCTCTGCGGCCTGACCGGTCTGGCTGACGACGTCCGTTCCCGGCGGCAACGCAGACTTGACGATTTAGCGCGTGCCGGCCATTCCCAATCCCGGTTTCCGGGACTAGGCTCCCCCTGCAAGCGTCGGCTAACGACGCGATCGCGGAAAACCGCAGGGGACGGCTGGACGTAATCCGCCGCCCCAACGACAAGGGAGCTGCAGGCGATGAACCAACCCGTCAAACTCCAATCCTTTAAACTCAACGTCAACGGCGAGACTCACACGGTCAATGCCGATCCGGACATGCCGTTGCTCTATGCGCTGCGCAATGATCTCGGCCTCAATAATCCCCATTTCGGCTGCGGACTGGCGCAATGCGGCGCCTGCACCGTGCATGTCGATGGCCAGCCGACGCGCTCCTGCGTGACGCCTTTGTCCGCCGTGGGCGAGGCCAAGATCGTGACGCTGGCCGGCCTCGGTACGCCGGAAAAGCCGCACCCGCTACAGACCGCCTATGTCGAGGAGCAGGTGCTGCAATGCGGCTACTGCATCAACGGCTGGCTGATGACCGCTGCCGCCTTCCTGCGCGACCACAAGAAACCGAGTGAAGCGCAGATCCAGGACGCGTTGTCCGGATTGAAGTGCCGCTGCGGCACCCACATCAGCATCCTCAAGGCGGTCAAGCGTGCCGCCGATGCGATGGGTTAGGGGGCGCGCCATGACAAAATTCGAGAAAACCACTTCGCTCACCCGCCGCTCGGTCCTGCTCGGCAGCGGCGCGCTCGTGGTATCGATCGGTGCCGGCGTGACGCTGGAAACCGTGCTGTCGATCAGCCAGGCCTATGCGCAAGGTACCAAGCCGCCGCTGACGCCCGACCAGCTCTCCTCCTACATTGCGGTGAATGCCGACGGCCGCGTCGCGGCCTATTTCGGCAAGATGGACATGGGCCACGGGCTTCATGTCGCGATTGCCCAGATCGTGGCGGAAGAGCTCGACGTTCCCTTCAAGAGCGTCAGGGTGTTCATGGCCGATACGGCCACGTCGGTGAATCAGGGCGGCGCTTCCGGCTCTACAGGTATTCAGCTCGGCGGCAAGCAGATGCGCATGGCCGCGGCGGAAGCGCGGCGCGTGCTGATCGAGATGGCGGCCGGCGCGCTGTCGACGCCGGCGGACAAGCTTGTGGTCAATGACGGCATTGTCAGCGCCGCCGACGATCAGACCAAGCGCGTTTCCTATGCGCAGCTGATCGGCGGGCAATATTTCAATGTCCAGCTCGACTGGAACAAGGAATACGGCAACGCGCTGTACGCGCCCGGCAAGGCACAGCCCAAGAAACCCAGCGAGCACAAGATCGTCGGCCAGCCGATCAAGCGCGAAGACATAGCGCCGAAAGTCTTTTGCCAGGAGGACTTCGTCACCGACATCAAGGTGCCCGATATGATGCATGGCCGCATGATCCGGCCTCAAGTGGCCGGCGCGGTGCCGGTGAAAGTCGACGACAGCGCGATCAAGGACATTCCGGGCGCCAGAGTGGTCTGGGACAAAGGTTTCCTCGGCGTCGTCGCCGACAAGGAATGGGACGCGATCCAGGCGGCGGAGAAGCTGAAGGTGGAATGGTCGCTCCAGCCGCCGCCGTTCCCGGAACAGGCTTCGCTGCACGACATCATTCGCAAGGCCCCCGTGCGCAAGCGCATGGTCGAACTGCAGAACGGGGATGTGGACGCGGCGTTCAAGACGGCGGCCAAAGTGATCGAGGCCGATTACGAATGGCCGTTCCAGTCCCATGCCAGCATGGGCCCGGCTTGTTCGCTGGTCGAGATCAGGGATGGCAACGTCACCTGCTGGAGCGCGACCCAGAAGTCTCATTTTGTCCAGAATGGATTGGCCGCGACGCTGCAGGTGCCGGTCGAGAAGGTGCATGTCATCTTCAAGCCGGGCCCGGGCTCCTATGGCCGCAACGACGCCGATGATTGCGCGATGGACGCCGGCGTGCTCGCCAAGGCGGTCGGCCGTCCGGTGCGGCTGCAATATATGCGCGACCAGGGCACCGGCTGGGATCCGAAGGGGCCGGCCTCGACCCACAGCGCGAAGGCCGGCCTCAACGCCGCCGGCGAGGTCATCGCCTACGAGTTCACCAGCAAGGCCTTTTCGCGGGTGGACGTCGATACCAATGGCGGCAAGCCGCCGGACACGCTGGCTGGGCAGACGCTTGGTGTGGCGCTGAAATCCGGCGATGGCTTCGGCGTGCCGGCGGAATCCTATGCCATCGCCAACAAGCGGCTGGCCTGGGAGACCATTGCGCCGCTGCTCGACCGCGCCTCGCCGCTGCGCACCTCGCATTTGCGCGATCCGGTCGGACCGCAGATTCATTTCGCCAGCGAGTCCTTCATCGATGAGTTGGCAGCCGCGGTCAACGCCGATCCGATTGAGTTCCGGCTGCGCTACGTCAAGGAGCCCCGCGATATCGCCGTCATCAAGGCGGCGGCACAGAAGGCCAACTGGGAGACGCGGCCGTCGCCGCGCCGCGACCAGACCGGCAGCAAGGTCTCCGGCCGCGGCATCGCCTATGCCCAGCGCAACGGCACCCGCGTCGCCGTGATCGCCGAGGTTGATATCGATCGCTCGACCGGCAAGATCTGGGCGCGCAAGTTCACGGTGGCGCATGATTGCGGGCAGATCATCAATCCCGACGGGCTGGTGAAATGCATCGAAGGCAACATCGTGCAGGGCGTCAGCCGCGCGCTGTGGGAGGAGGTGACCTTCGACCGCAACACCGTGACCAGCATCGACTGGATCACCTATCCGATCCTCGACATCACGGAAACGCCGGGCCAGGTCGACGTGGTGCTGATCAACCACCCGGAGATCGCACCATCCGGCGCCGGCGAACCATCGATCCGTCCGGTCGCCGCCGCGATCGGCAATGCCATCTTCGATGCCACCGGCGTGCGGATCCGGCGCGTGCCGTTCTCGCCGGAGCGGGTGAAGGCGGCATTTTCGTAAGAATGCACAGCACGGAAGAAGGCATTTCAGCCTGACCCAATCTGGAGAGACCGCCGCGAGGCGGTCTTTCTGCTGGCGTTTGGGCATCACGCAATGGTCTATCGCGCCAACCGCCGCCGTTACTGGACGGATTCGCCGTGCAGCGTGATGTCGAGGCCGTCGCGTTCGTCATCTTCATCCACGCGCAGGCCTAGCGTGGCATCGATGATCTTGAGGATGATGAAGGATACGACGGCGTCGTAGACGACGACGATCCCGATGCCAATGGCCTGGTTGACGACCTGCATGGCGTTGCCTTCGATCAGGCCGGCGGTGCCTCCATATTGCTCGACCGCGAATACGCCGGTCAGCAACGCGCCCACAATGCCGCCTACCGCATGCATGCCAAAGCAATCCAGCGCATCATCATAGCCCATCATCTCCTTGAGGCCGGTGGCGCCCCAATAGCACATCACGCCGGCCGCCGCGCCGATCGCCAGCGATCCAGCCGGGCCGACAAACCCGGAAGCCGGGGTGATGGCGACGAGCCCGGCGACGGCGCCCGAGCAGATGCCGATCAGGGTCGGCTTGCCGCGCGTCACCCATTCGGTCAACATCCAGGCCAGCGCCGCCGTCGCTGTCGCAACCTGCGTCACGGTCATCGCCATTCCGGCCTGCATCCCGGCGGTGACGGCCGATCCGGCGTTGAAGCCGAACCAGCCGACCCACAATAGCGAGGCGCCGATAAAGGTCAGGACGATGTTGTGGGCCGGGGCAATATCGATGCGTTTGCCGAGCACGATGCAGGCCACCAGCCCGGCCACGCCCGCATTGATATGCACCACGGTGCCACCCGCGAAGTCGAGCACCTTGACCCAGCTCTGTGGATTGCCCGAGTTGAGGAAACCATCCGGTCCCCAAACCCAGTGGGCGACCGGCGCATAGACCAGGATCGCCCATAGACCGATGAAGCACAGCATCGCGGAAAATTTCATTCGCTCGGCAAATGCGCCGGCGATCAACGCCGGCGTAATGATGGCGAACGTCATCTGGAAACAGAAATAGACCGATTCCGGAATCGTTGGCGCGAGCGGATTGGGATTGCCGATCCCCTTGGCGACGTCGCTCAGAACGCCCTGAAGCAGCGCGCGATCAAGGCCGCCGATAAACGGCGTGCCCGAGCGGAATGCCAGACTGTAGGTGCACAGCGTCCACAGCACCGTCACCAGGCAGGCCACGGCGAAGCTCGTCATCACGGTGTCGCCGACGTTCTTCTTGCGTACCATGCCGCCGTAGAACAGGCCGAGGCCCGGAATGGTCATCATCAGCACCAGCGCGACCGATGTCAGCATCCAGGCGGTGTCGCCGGAATTTGGCGTGCATCTTTCCAGCACCTTGGCATCGCAGGCCGGCGGCGCCGTTTCCACCGCGGCGGTGGCGGCCGGCGTCGCTGGCGCCTGCGCCAACGCGGTCCTGGTGATGAGGGAGCCGGTCAAGCCAAGCACGAGCAACACCGCGAGCAGCATCACGAGCCGTCTGCGCGGCAACCACCTGGCGGTCATGGGCTTCCCCCTGCTGATTGCGGAGTCCCATGCATAAAATATGCCCGCTATGGCTTCGGCGGCCTTTCAGGATTCCGCTTTCACGATTCAGCTTTCCTGGGCGGTCGGGCGGTCTCAGGCCGTTGTGACCGAAGCCACCTTCAGGGAAGGAAAAAGGTAAGTCTTACTGACCCGTGCTATTCCCGAGCATCGGGCTAGCGGCGTTTGCGCGATGTGGGTGGCTGACGGTTTTTCTTCACGCGCTTCACGCTTTTGGTGGCGCCGCCGCGCGGCGGTGCCGACGCGCCGTCGACGCCGGTTCGGATCATAAGCCCGTCGACAAAGACATCCAGCAGCCGCAGCACGCTGGTCTGCCAGCCGGGCTGGTCGTGCAAATAGCACATGCCGACCAGCGCCCGCAGCAGATCTTCCGGGCCGACATCGGCGCGGATCTCGCCGGCCGCGACCGCGCGGTCGAGCAGGGCGCCCACCGCCTTGGTCAGGCGATCGAACGAATACACCGTGAGGTCGGAGGAACTGTTCACGGCCAGCGCCAGCGCCGCCGACATGCCTTTCTTGGTGGCCACGAATTCGACATTGGATCGCAGCCAGTGGCGCAACGCCGCGACCGGGTCTGGCTCGCTCTTCAGCGCTTCGGAAAGATCGCCGAGCTGTTCCACCTCGCGCCGATAGACCGCCTCGAACAGCGCCTCGCGGGTCGGGAAGTGGCGATAGAGCGTGCCGATGCCGACACCGGCGCGTCTGGCCACGGCCTCTAGGCTGGCGTCCGGACCGCCGGCGCTGAACACGGCCTTGGCGGCCTCCAGCACGCGCTCGCGATTGCGCACCGCGTCGGCGCGGGGTCTGCGTATAGCTTCTGCGGACGGGTGTGCCATCGCGATAATCTAGAGCGTTTTCGAGCGAAGTGGATACCGGTTCGCGTGAAGAAAACGCGTCAAAACAAAAGATTAGAGCCCGGTTCTGATTCAATCAGAACCGATAAGGCTCTAGTGATTCCCCACCCCTTGCGAAACGGAGGGTGCCTCCGTATATGCCGATTGGCGTCAAACCTGAACCTGTCCGCGGAACAATTCCGGCGGCCGCGATTCCATTCGACCATAGCATCGATCGGAGCCCTTCATGAACCTCTCCATCAGCCTCACTGTGAATGGCGTGCGGCGCAACGTCGAGCTGGATGACCCGCGGGTCACGCTGCTCGATCTCCTGCGCGAGCGCCTCGACCTGACCGGGACCAAAAAGGGATGCGACCGCGGCCAATGCGGGGCCTGCACGGTGCTGGTCGACGGCCGGCGGATCAATTCGTGCCTGGCGTTGGCGGTGAGCCTCGACGGCGCCGACATCCTCACCATCGAAGGTGTCGCGCGCGGCAGCGAGCTGCATCCGCTGCAGGCGGCGTTCATCGCGCATGACGGCCTGCAATGCGGGTTTTGCACGCCGGGCCAGATCATGAGCGCGATCGGACTGATCGAGGAAGGGCAGGCCGGCGACGATCCCGAGCGCGTGCGCGAAGGCATGAGCGGGAATCTTTGCCGCTGCGGGGCCTATGCCGGCATTACGCAAGCGGTGCTCGACGCACAACAGACTCTCACCGAGGCCAAGCAAGGGCGCGCGGCATGAAAAACTTCGATTACGTCAAACCCGCCAGCATTGCCGAGGCCGTTGCGGCTGCGGCGCAACCGGGTGCGGTCTATCTCGCGGCCGGGACCAATTTGCTCGACCTGATGAAAGGCGGCGTCGCCCGCCCCAGCCGTCTGGTCGATGTCACGCGTCTGCCCGGGCTCGACCGCATCGAACATCTGCCCGATGGCGGCCTCCGGATCGGCGCGCTGGTGCGCAACGCCGATCTCGCCCACGATGCCGGTTTCGCCAAATCCTATCCCGCGGTGGCCGAGGCGCTGCTGTCGGGCGCATCTGCGCAGCTTCGCAATGCCGCCACCGTCGGCGGCAACCTGCTGCAGCGAACGCGGTGCGGATATTTCTACGACACCGCCAGCGCCTGCAACAAGCGTGAACCGGGCACCGGTTGCGATGCCCGCGGCGGCGAGAACCGGTTGCACGCGGTGCTCGGCTGGAGCGAATCCTGCATCGCCACCCATCCGTCCGACTTCTGCGTGCCGCTGGTCGCGCTCGACGCCGTGGTGGAGATCGAGGGCCGCGGCGGCCGGCGCGAGATGGCACTCGAAGCGCTGCATCGTCTGCCCGGCGATACGCCGGAGCGGGACAGCGTGCTCGAGCCGGGCGACCTGATCGTCGCGCTGCTTCTGCCGGGCGACGCGGCGGGATTCGCGGCCCATGCGCGTTATATAAAAGTTCGCGAACGCACGTCGTTCGCGTTCGCGGTGGTGTCGGCCGCCGCGGGCTTGCGGATCGAACAAGGCATCATCCGCGACGCGCGGCTGGCGCTGGGCGGCGTCGCCGCCAAACCGTGGCGCGCCCGTGCCGCCGAACAAATTCTAGCCGGCGCCAGTCCCGGAGCAGATGCGTTTCGCCGCGCGGCGCAGGCGGCGCTGGCCGACGCGAAACCCTCCGGTGACAATCAATTCAAGATCGAGCTCGCGCAGCGGATTCTGGTGCGCGCGCTGACGCTGGCCGCGGCCGGAACGCCGCAACGCGTGCCGGCGCTTCCCGCCTCTGCCTTTTCATCCTTTGCCGGAGCGCTCATCGATGCCTGAGATCCATCTCACCGAAGTTGCCGCCCATGCGCGGCATGGCTCGAACATCGGCCAGCCACTGACCCGTCGCGACGGCGTCTTGAAAGTAAGGGGCGAAGCCCGCTATGCCGCGGATAACCATCCGCCCGGCATGCTGTATGCCGTGCTGGCGGTCAGCAGTATCGCGCGCGGCCGCGTCGCCTTTCTTGATGTGCAGGCGGCCAAGAGCCATCCGGGTGTCGTCGATGTGATGACGCCGGCGCACAAGCCGCCGCTGGCGGAGGACCCGGACGCCAAGACCAACCCGTTCATGTTCCGGCTCGATCTGCTGCAGAACGACGGGGTGCGCTATGCCAACCAGCCGATCGCGGTGGTGATCGCGCAGACGCTGGAAGCCGCCACCGAAGGTGCGGCCCTGTTGTCGCCGCGCTACGAAACGCTGCCGGCCCGGATCGGTCTCGATGGCGGCGAGAGCTTCGCGCCGGCGGCCGTCGGCGTCGGCAATCCCGCGCAGATGCGGCGCGGCGATGTCGAGGCCGGTCTCGCAATGGCGTCGAAGCGCGTTGAGGCGACCTACGAGACATCGATCCAGTATCACAACGCGATGGAGCCCCACGCCATCGTGACGGTATGGGATGGCGATACGCTGTCGATCGATACGCCGAGCCAGGGACTGGCGATGGCGCAGGGCCGCATTGCCGGACTGTTCGGCATCGCGCCGGACAAGATCCATATTCGCAGCCCCTTCCTCGGCGGCGGCTTCGGCTCGAAGGGCTTTATCGCGGGACCGCAACTGCTCGGCATCATGGCGGCGAAACTGGTCGGCCGGCCGGTCAAGCTGGTGCTGCGCCGTGAACACATGTACGGCCCGGTCGGGCATCGCTCGGCCTCGCGCCAGCGGCTGCGCCTCGGCGTCGATGGCGAGGGATTGCTGACCGCAATCGATCATCACGCCAAGGTCGCCTCCAGCAGCTTCGACGATTTCTTCGAACCGGCGGCCGACGCCTCGCATACGCTTTACGCCAGCCCCGCGATATCAACCTCGCATGAGGCGGTTCGGACCGATACCGGCACACCGCTGTTCATGCGGGCGCCCGGGGAGGCGACCGGATCGATTGCGCTGGAAAGCGCGATCGACGAAGCGGCATCGGCCTGCGGGATGGATCCGCTGGCCTTCCGCATCAAGAACTATGCTGAAGTGGAGCCGATTTCCGGCAAGCCGTTCTCCTCGAAGGCGCTCCGCGAGTGCTACGCGCAAGGTGCCGCGCGTTTCGGCTGGTCGAAACGCCCGCTCAAGCCAAAGCAAATGCGTGACGAGAATGGTTTTCTGGTCGGCTGGGGCATGGGCACGGCGACATTTCCGGCGCTGATGTTCCAGGCCGAAGCCCGCGCGGTGCTGCGCGGCGACGGCTCCGGGGTGATGGAGATCGGCGCCCACGACATGGGCCAGGGCGCCTGGACCGCGCTCGCCCAGATCGCCGCCGACGGGCTTGGATTAGAACAAGACCAGGTCGAATTTCGATCCGGCAGCTCTGATTTGCCGGACGCGGGTATCGCGGGCGGTTCGGCGCATACCGCCACCGCCGGGATGGCGATCCACAATGCGGGCACAGCGGTCATCGCGAGACTAGCTGAGCTTGCCGCCGGCGATGAGCGCTCGCCCTTGTTCGGGTCGGGCAATGCCGGCGTGGTCGCCCGTGGCGGCCGCCTGTTCCGCCGTGACGATGAAGGCCGCAGCGAAAGCTACGGGGAGATTCTGGGCCGCGCCGGCCTCAACGAGATCGACGCCCGTGGCAAGAGCGCGGCCGATCCCGCGGCGCAATCGGTCTACGCCATGCATGCCCACGGCGCTGTGTTCGCCGAGGTCAAGGTCGATCCTGAACTGGGCCAGATCCGCGTCACTCGTTTGGTCGGAGCCTTCGCCGCCGGGCGCGTCATCAATCCGCGCATGGTGCGCAGCCAGATCTTCGGCGGCATGATCTGGGGCATGTCATTTGCGCTGCACGAGGAAGCCGTGATGGACCGGCGTTCCGGCCGGACGCTGAATGCCAACCTGGCGGACTACCACGTCCCGGTGAACGCCGACGTGCCCGACATGGAAGCCCTGATGGTCGATGAGCACGATCCCCACGTCAACGCGCTCGGCATCAAGGGCGTCGGTGAAATCGGGATTACCGGATCGGCTGGCGCCGTCGCCAACGCGGTCTGGCACGCGACGGGAATCCGGGTGCGACGCTTCCCGATCCGGCTCGACGATCTGCTGACGCCTGTTTCAAACTAGCGCGGGCTAGCCAGGCTCGTCATGCCCGGCCTTGTGCCGGGCATCCACGTCTTAGTTGCACTTAGCCAAGAAAGACGTGGATGGCCGGGACAAGCCCGGCCATGACGAAAAAGCACGTCATTTTCCGGCATTTAAAAAAGCCGAGCCCCCGCTATCTCCCCCTCATGAGGGGCCAATCGCGATCGTCACGGACGCGGGCCGCAACGGTCGGTCTGACCGGAATGCCGCGGCAGTTGGCGTTTGGCCGCATTGCCGGATATGACGATAGCAACGACGCCGACCGGCTCGGTTACGATCCGGCGATGCGATGGATGGTTGACGGTTACGCCGCAACGCAGCAGGCGGCCGGACGCCAAGCCAGAGGTTTGGGGGAGAAGCATCATGAAATTTCACCGCAGGTTTGTCCTGAGCGGCAAGTCGTTTCGATTGATGTCGTTTCGATTGATGTCGTTGCTGTTGATGGCGTCGCTGTTAGCCGTCCCATTGGTGCTGCCCGTCCATCCGGCGGGCGCCGCCGACAGGATCAAGATCGGCTTCCTGCTCAAGACCATGCAGGAGGAACGCTACCAGCGCGACAAGGCCGCGTTCCTCGCCAGAGCCAAGGCGCTCGGCGCCGAGGTGATCTTCGACTCCGCCAACAACGACGAGCAGACCCAGTTGGCGGCATTCGAAAACATGCTGTCGCAGGGCGCGCAGGTGATCGTGTTGCAGCCGGTCAACACCGGCACCGCCGGAAGCATGGTCACCTCGGCGCACAAGGCCAAGGTGAAAGTGGTCGGTTACGATGCGATGCTGGTCAACGGTCCGCTCGACGCCATGGTGATGCAGGACAGCTGGGCCGTCGGCAAGCTGCAGGCCGAGGCGATGGTGGCCTGGCTCAAGGCCAAAAACGGATCGGTCAAGGGCAATGTCGCGCTGATCCGGGGGCAGCCCGGCGATTCCAACGCCAACGCGCTGAGCAGCGGGGTGCTCGAGGTTCTCAAGGCCAACCCCGATCTCAGGCTGGTCGCCGATCAATCGCATGAAGGCTGGTTGCCCGACAAGGCGATGGCGACCACCGAAAACCTGCTGACCAAGCTCGGCAACAGGATCGACGCCGTCATTTGCAACAACAGCGGCATGGCGCGCGGCGTGATCGCCGCCCTCGACGCCCAGGGCCTGGCCAGCGCCGACAAGGTTTTCGTCGCCGGCTCCGACGCCGACCTCGTCAACATCCAGTATGTCGCGCAGGGCAAGGAAGCCGCGGAAATCTGGAAGAAGATCGCGCCGCTGGCCGAAACCGCGGCGCAAACCGCCGTGACCCTGGCGCAGAACCCGGACAAGGACCCCAAGTCGCTCATCAAGGTCGACCGGATGATCAACAATGGCGCCGTCGAGGTGCCGACCATCGTCACCCCGGTGGTGCTGGTCGACAAGGCCAACCTCGACAGCACCATCATCGCCGAGGGTTTTTACACCCACCAGCAGGTGTATGGAAAATAGATGGGGCACGCGTCCGAAGTCGTTCTCAGGATGGAGCACATCGTCAAGGAATTCCCGGGCGTCAGGGCGCTCGACAACGTCAATTTCGAGGCGCGCGCCGGCGAGGTTCTGGCGCTGGTGGGCGAGAACGGGGCGGGCAAATCGACCCTGATGAAAGTGCTCGGTGGTGTGTGGCCCTATCCCAGCTATCAGGGCGACATTTTCATCCAGGGAGAAAGCAGGCGATTTTACAATACCCGCGAGGCCGAGCAATCCGGGATCGCGATCATCTATCAGGAGCTCAATCTGATTCCTGAACTGAGCGTCGCCGAGAACATCTTCCTGGACCGTCAGCCGACCAACCGCCTCGGCGCCATCGATTGGCGCCGGCTGAATGCCGACACCCAGGCCCTGCTCGACGAACTCGGAATCCGGGACTTCACGCCGACCGATCAGGTCAGGAGCATCACGGTCGGCAAGCAGCAGATGGTCGAAATCGCCAAGGCGCTGTCGAAGCGCGCGCGCATTCTCGTGCTCGATGAACCGACCTCGGCGTTGACGGACCGGGAAGTGGCCGACCTGTTCCGGATCATCCGCAAGCTGAAGCAGGACGGCGTCTGTCTATGTTATATCTCGCACAAGATGGAGGAGATCAAAGCGATCGCGGACCGCGTGGTGGTGTTGCGCGACGGGCAGACCATCGGCGAGGTCACGCCGATCGCCGACATCAGCCTTGAGCGGATCATCGCGCGAATGGTCGGCCGCGACATCAGGGATATGTTTCCGGCGGGCACGCGCCAACGCGGCGACAAAATCCTCGAGGTCAGGAATCTCGACGTCGATCATCCTGATCTGCCGGGCGAAAAAGCCGTCAGGGATGCGTCATTCTGCGCCTATCGCGGCGAAATCCTCGGCATCTGCGGATTGATGGGGGCCGGGCGAACCGAACTGGTCTCCGCGATCTTCGGCGCCTGTCCCGGCGCTGTGCATGGCGACGTGCTGATCGAAGGCAAGAAGGTCGAGATTCGCTCGCCCACCGACGCGATCGACCATGGCATCGCGCTTCTGACCGAGGACCGCAAGGCGCTCGGGCTTTTTCTGGGCCAGTCGATCGCCTTCAACACCACGATCGCTTCCCTGCAAACCATCAGCAGGGGGTTGCTCGGCGTGATCGACGCCGGCCGCGAACGCGCGCTGGTCGAGAACTACGTCGCGCAGCTCGGCGTCAAGGCGCCTGGCATCGACACGTCAGTGGAGACGCTCAGCGGCGGCAACCAGCAGAAAGTCATCCTGGGAAAGTGGCTCAATGCCAGTCCCACCATTTTCATCCTGGACGAGCCGACCCGCGGCATCGACATCGGCGCCAAGGTTGAAATCTACAAGCTGCTGGACCGGCTGGCCGGCGAGGGCGTCGCGATCATCATGGTGTCCTCGGAATTGCCCGAGATTCTGGGGATGAGCGACCGGATTCTGGTGATGCGTGAGGGCGCCATCGTCGCGGAATTCACCCGCGAAGAGACGACGAGGGAAGCGATCATGGAATGTGCGACCGGCGCGCGCCGGACCGGGGAGTGACAGGTCGTGCAAAACAACCAGCTGCTCCACTTCGTCAAAACCAACGCCACCCTGATCGCGCTTGTAATCCTGACATCAGCGCTCGCCATCGCCGATCCCACCTTTTCTACCGCGCGCAATCTGAGCAATGTGGCGCGACAGGTGACCATTGTGGGCATCGTCGGGGTCGGGATGACGATGGTGATTCTGATCGCCGGGATCGACCTGTCGGTGGGTTCGGTGGTCGGCGTCGCGGCCGTGGTCGTGACCCTGCTGATGCAATATGGCTTGGCCGCATGGATCGCCGTTCCCGTGACGCTGGTAGTGGTCGGCGGCCTGATCGGGCTGTGGAACGGCTTCTGGATCGCGCATTACCGCATTCCGCCGTTCATCATTACGCTGGGCATGCTGACGATCGCGCGCGGGATTGCGTTGACACTGTCCGGGGGCAGTTCGGTGCCGGTCGCCGATCCCTCCTTTGCCAGCCTTGGCGGTGCCTACGTTCCGCCGCTGCCGACGCTGGTGATCCTGGCGCTGTCAGCCGTGCTCTATGTCGTCACGCTGGTTCGAGGCCTCGGCGCCAGCACGACATCGGGCGCCCGCGGCCATGTCGACAGACAGGTGGCGGGCGCTTTGGTCACCGCATTGGGATTCGCGCTCGCGGTCTATGTTTTCGGTGGAGGCGACGGCCTTCCGGTTCCGGTAGCGATCTTTGTCGCGATCGCAGGGGCCGCGATCTTCGTTCTCAATCATACCCGGTTCGGCCGGCGTCTTTATGCGCTCGGCGGCAATGAGGAAGCGGCGCGTCTGTCGGGCATCAACATCTACCAGACCAAGATGATCGTCTACGTGACGGTGTCGCTGCTCGCCGCACTGTCGGGAATCCTGCTGGCGTCGCGCCTCAATGGCGCGTCCCCCAATCTGGGCACGATGTTCGAACTGGACGCGATCGCCGCGGTTGTGATCGGGGGCACCAGCCTGGCCGGCGGCTCGGGCACGATCGGCGGCACCATCATCGGCGCGCTGATCATCGGCGTTCTGAACAATGGCATGAGTCTGCTGGGAGTCTCGTCGTTCTACCAGCTGATCATCAAGGGTCTGATCATCAGCCTGGCGGTATGGTTCGACGTTTTGCAAAAGAGGAAGTAGGGCGGCCGGTCAGCGTCCGTCGGGCGTCTTGGTGCCGACCCAGTTGTCGCGCACCTGCCGGTAATGCACGCTCGGATCATAGGCGGCGGTGGCAAGACCCAGCGCCTGCGGGGACAGCCGCCCCACCGCGTTGAGCACCGCATAGGACGCGACCACGCGGTCGTGCTGCGCGGTGACCAGCGCGACACGGGCGTTGACCAGCGCCTGCTGGGCATTGAGCACGTCGAGCGTAATGCGCTGTCCGGCCTTGGCCTCGTCGCGCACGCCGTCAAGCGCGATCTCGGACGCGGTCACCTGCGACTGTGCCGAGACCACTTGCGCCTTGCCCGCCACCAGCTGCCCCCATGCGGTAACGACGTTGGCACGGGTCTGGTCGCGAACCACGTCGAGATTGTAGCGCTGCTGCGCCAATGTTTCCTTGGACTGGCGGATCAGCGAATATTCGGCGCCGCCCTGGTACACCGGAACCGACAGCTGCGCCGTCGCCGCCGCGCCGAAGGTCCGGTAGAGGATCAGCTGCTGTTCGTAACCCTGCTGCACGGCGGCCTGCAGCGTGACGGTTGGCAGCAGCGCGCCTTCGTTGACCTTGACCTGAAGATAATTGACGTCGATGCCGAACATCGACGCCGTCACGTTCGGATTTTGCGCCAGGCCGAGAACCACCGCGCCCGGCAGCGTGGCCGGCAGGAAGCGATCGACCGGAGAACCCGGCGCGAGTTGCTTCGGCTCGTCGCCGATGATGCGGCGGAAATTCGATTGGGTTGTCGTCAGATTGGCTTCGGCGGTCAGCTGCTGGGTCTTGCCGGCGGCGAGTTGCGCCTCGGCTTGCGCGACATCGGTGCGCGTGAGCTCACCAAGTTCCCACCGGCCGCGGGTCTGGATCAAGGTCTCTTCAAGCACCTTGGTATTGTTGCGCTGAACCTCGACGATGGCGGCATCGCGCAAATAGTCCATGTAGATGGTGGCGGCCGACAGCAGCACCGTCTGTTCGAGCACGCGCAGCGCCTCGCGCGCGCCGGAAACCTGGCTCTCCGCCGCGCGGGTCTTGTTGGCAGTTTGATTGCCATTGTAGAGCGTCTGCGTGACCGTGACGCCGGCGCTGCGCGGCGGGTCGGTGCCATGGATTTCGCCGCCGAAACCGGGCGCGACGCTGTAGCTATCGGTATACTGGTAGCCGGCGCTGGCCGTGAGCGCGGCTTTGGGACGATAGCCCGCCAACGCCTGCGGAACGTTTTCGTCGATCGAGCGGACCTGGGCGCGCTGCGCATTGAGCTGCGGATTGTTTTGATAGGCGCGCACCAGCGCGGCCTCGATGGTATCGGCCAAGGCAGGCGCCGGACCCGCAACAGCCATCAGCAGAACCGTAGCCGCAACCCCGTGAAGATTTCTCGCACCCATTTACGCGCCGTATGTATGCACCGATCAACTCGGTACACTTTCTCAGAAAATTGCCGCCCCCGGAAAGACGCTATCCGTGCTTCCGGTCTAAAGCAACAGCGGCGGTCAGGGCTGGCTTGCCGGACGGGTTCCGTTCGCTGCGGATTTCTGCCTATACTGGCGGAATCGGCGGGCTGACTGAGATGACATCAATTTCCGATCGAGTTGCAGGACCACCCGATGTGGGCGCAGTGGGTGCAATCGCGCATGCCGAGCCGGCACCGATTCTGCTTGCGCTTCCCGCCAGTGGCGTGCGCGAGTTGCGGCTCGACCTGTTTCGCGGCCTGGCGCTGTGGCTGATCTTCATCGATCATGTATCGCCGGACGTCCTGACCTGGTTCACGATCCGCAGTTACGGATTCAGCGACGCCGCCGAAATCTTCATTTTCATCTCGGGCTACACCGCGGCGTTCGTCTATGGCCGGGCGATGTTCGAGTCCGGATTCGACATTGCGACCGCGCGCATCCTGCGCAGGGTCTGGCAGATCTATGCCGCGCACATGCTGCTGTTTTTAATCGTGGTTGCCGAAGTTTGCTACGTTACGGTCAGCCTGGACAAGCCGTTTTACGCCAAGGAAATGCAGGTCGTGGATTTCCTCGGCCAGCCCGGCATCG
Organism: Bradyrhizobium sp.; assembly: GCF_050014615.1. Lineage (GTDB taxonomy): Bacteria > Pseudomonadota > Alphaproteobacteria > Rhizobiales > Xanthobacteraceae > Bradyrhizobium. The sequence goes on from NZ_JBEKCZ010000019.1 coordinate 37,459, forward strand.
CCATCGTTCAGGCCCTGCTGCTGCGATATCGCCCGCTGAATATGGACGTGTTGCCGCTTTATATCGTGCTGATGCTGTTTCTGCCGCTGATTCTGCAGCTGATCAAGTGGCGCGCCAATCTGACGCTCGCGGCTTCGGTCGTGCTTTACACGCTTTCCTGGCGCTACGATCTGCACCTGACGGCCTATCCGAACGGTTTCTGGTCCTTCAACCCGTTTGCGTGGCAAATGCTGTTCGTGTTCGGGGCCTGGTGCGCGCTGGGAGGTGCGCGCAGGATATCGCGATTTATTGCCTCGCCGGTCACGCTGTGGATGGCGTTGGCCTATCTGGTTGCGGCGTTCTGCGTGACGCTGACCTGGTACTTCCCGCAACTGAATTCCCTGATGCCGCACTGGCTCGAGCTGTTGATCTATCCGATCGACAAGACCGACCTCGACGTGCTCCGGTTCGCGCACTTCCTGGCGCTGGCGGTGATTGCCCTGCGTTTGGTCCCGGCGGGATGGCACGGGCTGGAATCACGCTGGCTGTGGCCCATGATTCTGTGCGGGCAACGTTCGCTGGAGATTTTCTGCCTCGGCGTGGCCCTGGCGTTCGCGGGGTATTTCGTGCTGACGGAGGCTTCCGCCGGCCTTGGCCTGCATTTCCTGGTCGGGTTCTGCGGCATCCTGACGATGTCCGCCGTCGCCTGGCTGTTGTCCTGGTACAAGCACTACGTCAACAAGCCGCCCCGCGGGCTGGTCGCCAAGCCCAAGCGGCAGCAGCAGGCGACCGGTGAAATCTGACCCTGGGGAGCCCCGGGGGCCTTCGCCGAGAGGCCGTCCCCGATTCCCGCGGACGGACGGTGGAAGGCGCCAAAAGCTCATTTCAGTTATCCGGCAAACCAGTATAGTCGGACCGAGCGGACCGGTGGGCGACGGCATTTTTTCGCCTGACCTGTTCTGCGTATTTCGAAACTGCCAATATTTCTGTAAAATAACCCTGTCATGACTATTTCAACGTTTTCGTCCAGCCTCAGACTTGCGAAGCGCATTCGCCATTGCCCTGGCCGGGAAGTGTTCGGTGTAACCACAGACCGGGCCAGCACGACCGAGATCCGACCGCCAACCGAATGAAACGGACCAGCAGTATGGCAGATCAAGACGTTGCTTCTCTCTCGCATGCCGTCGAGCGTGACCTGCGGCTCGATCTATTCCGCGGCGTGGGGTTGTGGATGATCTTTCTCGATCACATCCCGGACGACGTCGTTGCCTGGCTGACCCTGCGCAATTACGGCTTCAGCGATGCCGCCGAGTGTTTCGTGTTCATTTCCGGTTACCTGGCCGGCTACATTTATGGTCCGATCATCAGCGGCGGGAATTTTCTCGCTGCCGTCAAGCGGCTGTGGACACGCGTCTGGCAGATGTATGTGGCCCACATCATGCTGTTTCTGCTGTTCACGGCGCAGATCGCCCGCACGGTCAGGAAATTCGACAACCCGATGTATGAAGACGAATTCAACGTTCACAGTTTTCTCGAGCATCCGGACATCCTGATCGGGCAGGCGCTCACGCTGCGCTACAAGCCGGTCGACCTCGACGTGCTGCCGCTTTACATATCGCTGATTGCCGCTTCGCCGCTGATCCTGTGGTGCCTGCTGCGCCGCCCGAACTGGACCCTGCTTGGCTCGATCCTGCTCTACATCGGGGCGCGGGTATTCGACTGGAATCTCGCCTCCTATCCGCCCGGGACGCACTGGTACTTCAATCCATTCGCCTGGCAATTGCTGTTCGTATTCGCGGCATGGTGTGGCGTCGGAGGCATCGCCCAGCTGGAGTTCGTGATCCGCTCGCGCGCGGCGCTGACGGTGGCCTTCGCGTGGATCGCCTTCTCATTCCTGATCGTGATGACCTGGCACCTTCCGTTCCTGGATGCGATGATGCCGAAATGGCTGATCAAGGCGATCTATCCGATCGACAAGACCGACCTCGACATGCTGCGTTTGACGCACTTCCTCGCTCTGGCGCTGGTGGTTTCCCGATTTTTTCCGCGCAAATCGGAGATACTCACCTCCAAATGGCTGCGGCCGATGGTGCTGTGCGGTCAGCATTCGCTTCCGCTGTTTTGCTTCGGCGTATTCCTGTCCTTTGCCGCGCATTGGTTCCTGGTGCAGTACTCCCATAGCGTCTGGGCGCAACTGTTCGTCAGCTTCGGCGGCATGCTGACCATGGTCGGGCTGGCATGGCTGCTGGATCGGACCCGAAAGGTCCCCAATCTGTTCGTCGATGCGAGCGGCATCGGTGTGATGCCGGAGACGGCCGCCAAACAGGGCGCCGCGTGATGCGGTGCCTGACAAGGGCTAGGCGACGCCGGGGCGATTGAATCGCGGTTTCACCGCGCCGCCGTCGCCGCCGGCAGGGTCAACGCCCGGCGGTCCTTGACATAGGCGATGGTCACGCCGAGCCGTTCGACCGCGCCGATGATCTCGCCGTCGAGGTCCCTGTCGCAGTTCAGCTGGGTCGGCGCGATGAAAAACTGGGACTGGTCCCATTGCGGCATGAAATCCCAGCGCAGCTGCGGCAGCGTCACCGCCTTCTCGAACGGGAGGCGTTCGCCGCACACCGCGACCGAATAGACCTGGGTCGACCGGCTCGCGTCATCCGGCGCGGTGCGGCGCAAATAGGCCTCCAGCACACCGATCGCCTCGGGCATGCTGCTGAACCAATAGTCGAGGTCGTAGCGCCGCGATGCCCCCTGGAGACCTCCGACCAGCGGGTTGTAGAACAGGTATTCGTAAGGGTGCAGCCTGATCAGGGTCACGCCATCCCA
>NZ_JBEKCZ010000020.1:0-54861 GCF_050014615.1 Bradyrhizobium sp.
GTCGGGTTATCGAGCGCCGAGTTGACCTTGTTGCCGGTGGCGAGGTCATTCTGGGTGGTCGCGAGCAGCGCCGCGGTCGACTGAAGGGAGAGGAGGTTTTGGCGAACTGACGCCGAGAGAACGATGCCTGACATTTTCATACCTTTCTGGTGTGAAACAAGAGTGCGAGTGTGCTCCCGACCTTCTTGATCGGGCAACCGGGCCACGTTGGGAGCAAGCTGCTAACAAAGCATGAATCGGCACTGCCGCTCCGGCGCGGCAGCCAATTTGGCATCACGCCGATCGTCCTTTGGGCCCCGGCGTGATTTGCAAAAAGCGCTGATACGACTGCACAATCTGCTTGCCGCGCCCGTCATTCACGAAGTGTTAACTACATTGGGAAAGGATCGCGCTTGCGTCGGCCAGCAAAGCATCCGCGCGTCGCCGGCGCGACCAAAGCCGATACTCGTTCGAATTCGCTGTATGGATGGCTCGCCCAAGAGGCGGCAACGGAGAACAGGCATGGCCCTAAAAGTCGAGCTCAAGCCGCACGAACGGATCATCATCGGTTCCTGCGTGGTCACCAACACCGATCAGCGCGCCCGGTTATTGATCGACGGCGACAAGATTCCGATTCTGCGCGAGAAAGACATCATGACGCCGGCGATCGCCGACACGCCGGCCAAGCTGGTCTATCTCGCGGTGCAGTTGATGTATATCTCGCCTGAGCCGCAGATCAATCACAGCACATACTTCAATCTGATCCGCGATATCGTCACCACCGCGCCGAGCACGTGGGCGATGATCGAGGGCATCAACACCAATATCCTGAGCGGCGACATGTATCAGGCGCTGAAGGCAGCCCGCAAACTCATCGACTACGAGAAAAAGCTGCTGGATCAGAACGCCGCCCGCAACAGGGACAAGGCGGAAGCGCGCCGCGGCGCGGCTTAAATCGCCAGCGGCGGCGACGGCTCGACTTCAGGCAGGCTGTCGCCGGACGGCGCGCGCTGGGCGCCGAATTCCAGTACCGCCGAGACCAGCGCATCGACATCACATCTATCGGTGCGGTGATTGACGATCGCCGCGCGGATCGCGAGCCGGCCGTCCAGAACCGTGGTCGATGGCGCCGCGATCCCGGATTCCTGAATATCGGCGACGATATCGCCATTGACCCGGTTGGCGTCATCGGCGCGATAGCGAAAGCAGACGATGTTGAGCTGAACCGGCGCCAGCAGTTCGAGCCGCGGCTCGGCCAGGATCCGGGCTTCCAGATATCGGGCCAGCGCACAGGTCCGCTCGATCATCGCTCCGAGCTTCTCGGTGCCATAGGTTTTCAAGGTAAACCATGTCTTGAGTGCCCGAAACCCCCGCGACAGATCTGGTCCGAGATCGCACGGCCATGGCGAGCCCGCGGCGAGGCCCCGGGTTTCCCGGCGCAGATACGCCGCCGGCGCGGCAAAGGTCTCGCGATGCTTGCGGCCATCGCGAACGATCAGGAAGCCGGCGTCATAAGGCACCTGCCCCCATTTGTGAAAATCAAGCGCGATGGAATCCGCGGTTTCGAGTCCGGCCAGCCGCGGCGCCAGTTCCGGCGAGAGAATCCCGAGCGCACCGTAAGCGCCGTCGACGTGAAACCAGAGATTTTCCTCGCGGCACAGCTTGCTCAATGCCTCGAGATCATCGATGGCGCCGATATCCACCGTACCGGCCGAACCCACCACCAGAAATGGTTTCAAACCAGCTTCGCGATCGATCGCGATCTGGGTGCGCAATGCGGCAACATCGATGCGATGCAATCGATCGGCCTTGATGCAGCGCAACGCATCCTGGCCAAAGCCGGCGAGATCCATCGCCTTGGCGACGCAGCCGTGCGTGGCGGTCGACGTATACGCCGTCAACAGCGCGCCCTCATTGCCGATACCGTGCCGACGAACCAATTGTCCGAGCGCCGCCGTTCTCGCCACCAGCACCGCCATCAGGTTCGCCATCGATGTGCCGGTGACGAAAATTCCGCTGGCTTCGATCGGGAAGCCGAACATCGCGCGCGTCCATTCAACGATCTGACGTTCGACCTCGACCGGAATGTGATCGCGCCCGCCGAGATTGGCGTTCAATCCGGCCGCCAGCATCTCCGCCAGCATGCCGACCGCCGTGCCGCCGCCATGTACCCATCCCATGAAGCCCGGATGAACATTGCCGGTCGCATAGGGGACGATGCAATCGGTGAATTCCTGGTAGACATCGCCAAGGCCGGAAGGCTTGCGCGGCAGACTGTCGCGAAACCGCGCGCGAACCTCATCCGGTATCGGACTCCATACCGGACGCTCGCGAATATTGGCGGCGTAGTCGATCATGTCATCGAGCATGCGATGACCCTGCGCCCGAACTTCGTCCCAGTTTTGCGGATCGAGCGTCTCGCTCACGCCGGATACCAGCGGCTCCTCGCGCAGCACCACGCTCATGCCGCCTGCTCCTTCGCATACCGCGCGCGACGCTCCAGCAGCGCCGCGAACGCATCGAACACCTTGCGCATCTGAGGCGCCTTGTACGGAAAGACGTCGGGCGGATCCATGTTGTGCACGATCGCGGTATTGTCAGCTTCGAATATCAGCAGCGATCCGTCTTTGGTTTCCGCGCAGTCGACCGTGAAATAGTCGAGACCGATACGATCGGCCATGCCGGCCAGCGCCGTCGCGTGCCGCCGTGCGAAGCCGATGTCGAATGTTCGCATGAAAGTTTCTTCCTCGAGGCGCTTGCTGGCGCTCAGCGTCATTCCGGCGTTGAGATACCAGATGTCCCAGCGGTCGGCGATCGCCATGTGACACGCGTAAGGTTTGCCATCGACGACGACAATGCGGCACTTGCGGAACAAACCGTCTTCCCCGGCATAATCGACAAAACGCGAGATGAAGAATTCCTGCTCCTGTCGTTCGCCGAGGTAGCGCGCGATCGCGGCAGGATCGTCGATCTTCGCAAGGCCGGCGCCCGCATGCGAACCGCGCGGCCTGACGATCACGGGAAACGCAAGGTCGATGGCGATCTCGGCCGGCGCCGCGGCGAAGCGCGACAGATCGGATAATTGCGCGCGGGTCACGGCAATTGTCGACGGAATCTCGAGACCCTCTAACCCCGACAGCAGACCATGCAACTTGTCGCGATCGAGATTGCAGACGAGATGCGGCGGATTGAGAAGCGGCCGCGGCCAGCTTCCGGCCACATCACCGATCTTGCGCAGCGCGTCGCGGCAATCCTCGGAGTCGGACGCGATCACGATGGCGATGTCATGATCGGGAAGCGGCGCCGGCAATTCGACTTCCGGAATGACATAGAGTGTCATCAGCTCGATGCCGGACTGCTCCAGCAGAAATTCGATCGGCGTATTGCTGCCCATGTCGGTCGCCGCCGCGAGCGCAAGCACCCGCAACCGGGGCCGCGGCGTCGAGCACGGCGAACGGAACAATTGATGCGACTTGAGTATCTCGTGCTGGATAGCGAGACCGGCCGGCTTGTCGCCCAGCAATTGCGCGATCAATGATAGATCTAACCCCTCGCCGGCTTCGATGGTGCCGTCGATCAGTCTGGCAATCAGATCATGCCACAGCGGACGAAGATCGGTCCCGGTCGCCGCCATGGTAGTGAGCCTGGCAAGGCCGATACGGTCCGCACAAGGCAGCTGGGCCATGGCGATGCGTTCCGCGGCGACGTCTTCGCTCTTACGCCGCATCGGTCACCACGGCGGACGCCGGTGCGGCGGCGGCAAACTGCGACGAGATATCGCCATGGAATACCGACGGCCCGACGTGATCGAGATGGCTCTGCAGGTCAGCCCAGATTTCGCCGCCGATATCGGTCCAGCGTTTGCAGAATGCGAAATCCTCGCTGAGATAGGTTCCGCTGTTCGGATCGATCATGCATTCGAACAGTGCAAACCGGTTCGGACTTCCCGCCAGCGCATCGAGCGAATGCTCGCGAAAGAATTGCAGCGGGGCATAGCCGGGATGCGCGCACATCTTCTCGAAGGCGTGGCGCCGGATCATCAGGAATCCGGTGCCGGCGTAGCGCACCCGCGTGAAGCCGTTCACGACAGCGACATGATCCGGATCGTTGATTTCCAGCACATAGTCGAGCGCGGCCGACGCCACGTCGGGCCGCTTGCTCTCGATCGCCCGCCTCGCCTTGTCCCAGTTGACGCGCTTGATCGGATAGATGCCCGCCACCACGTCGGCGCCGGATTCGATCAGCCGAAACACCTGGTCGGGTGTAAAGCCGATATCGGCATCGATGAACAGGAAGTGGGTCGTCGTGGGATCGTCGAGAAACAGCGTCATCAAATTAGCCCGCGCGCGCGTAATCAGCGCATCGCCGTCGCGCAGCTCAATCTTGAGCTTCATGTTGGACTTGGAGCGCACCGCGCTCTGCAAATGGAAGATGGAACTGGCATAGATGCTGGAAACCTGGCCGCCGAAGCAGGGCGTGGCCACCACCAGGTGAATTCGCTCGGTCATGAATGGCTCCGAAAGCGGCAGGCGTCGTCCGCCAATCCTCACCAAACAGTAAATAGACGTGGTTAACGAAATCCTAACGCCGGGGCTGTCGCCCCCGCCAGGCCAGGATGGATCAGCCCAATAGCCGCAGTTCGTCGCGCAGGCGGCCGATGACGCTGTCCCAGTCGCTAAAGGCCGGCTGCCGGAACAGCTTCGCCGTCGGATACCAGGGCGAGTGGTCGCTACTCCTCAGCCAGCGGAAATCGGCCGCATAGGGCAGCAGAATCACGACCGGCCTGCCCAGCGCGCCGGCCAGATGCGCCACCGCGGTATCGACCGAAACGACGACATCGAGCAACGCGATGACGGCCGCGGTATCGGCGAAATCGCGCAGCGCGCCGCCGAGGTCGACAAGATCAGGAACGCCCCGCAAGACTTCGCGATCGGCGTCACGCAGCTCGTTCTGCAGACTGAAGCAGCGCACCGGCGGGTCCTCGAACAACGCGGCCAGACGTTTGAGCGGAATCGACCGGTTGGCGTCATTCTTGTGCGAAGATTGCCCGGACCAGACAAATCCGACCCGCGGCCTTCCTGGCGGCAAACGACCCTGCCAATCGGCCAGCCGCGCCGCCGAGGCCGCAAGGTATGGAATGGAAGCGGGGATGGTCTCAAGCTGCGTTCCGAACGCCAGGGGAAGACTGAGCAAGGGACACTGCAGATCGAATGCCGGCAGCGGCTCCCCCCTGGCAAGGACGGTGACGTCCGGGAGCTGCGCCAGCAAAGGTTGCAATTCCGGCTGAACTTCGCAGACCACCTTCGCACCGCGTGCGGCCAGCAACGGCGCATAGCGGATGAACTGGATGGTGTCGCCGAACCCCTGCTCGGCATGCAGCAGGACGGTCTTGCCGGCGACCGGCGCGTCTCCCAGCCATAGCGGCGCCTGAAGCTGCCGGCGCTGCCTGGCAAACGCCCCGGTGCGCCAGCGCCATTCATACGCCTTCCAGCCGGCCTCGAAATCGCCGAGGCAAAGCCGCGTCATCGCAGCCTCGAAATGCGCTTCGGCGAATTCAGGTCCCGCCGCGAGCGCCGCTTCGAAGTCGGCCAGCGCCTCAAACGGACGGTCGAGGCGGCGAAGCGCATGACCGCGATTGGTCAGGATCTGCGGATGACCGGGCATCGCCGCCAGCGCGGCGTCGTAACTCGCGATGGCCTTGGCGGGCTGGTTGAACCGCAGCAGCGTATTGCCCCGGTTGACCAGCGCGCCGACGTGGCCGGGATTTTTCGCCAGCACGGCGTCGAAGCTCGCCAGTGCCTCGTCGATGCGGCCCAGTTCGAGACAGGCATTGCCTAAATTGTAGAGAATTTCCGGATGATCCGGCGCCAGCCGCAGCGCGCTGCGATAGTTGACGACCGCTTCCTCAAACCGTCCGGTGGCGTGAAGCGCCAGCCCGAGATTTGACATCGCATCCGCGGAGCCGGAATTGATCCGCAGCGCCTGCGACAGAAAGCCAAGCGCCTCGACATTGCGGCGGCGCTGGAGATTGAGAACACCCAGCAGCTGCAGCGCATCGAAATCGTCGGGCCGGTATTCCAGAATCCCGGCGCACAATTTTTCGGTTCTGTCGAGATCGCCCTGTTGAAACGAACTGTAAGCCTGCCGTTGCAGGCGCGACAGGTTCGGCATCGCCGCGGAGGCTTTTTTCCACTTCGCCGACAACGGACGTTTCTCTCCGCAAGACAGACCGCCTCGAATGCAGCAAGCCACGCCCGGAACAGGCGGAACTTGCGGGATCGCGTTCGAATCAGCCGATGCCCGGCAGGCTATCATTTTCCGTTGGCCGCCGCCCTTGGCGCGGCACGGCTTTGACGCGCCGCGCCGGTGTGCCCGCGGGATGCGCGCCGTTCGAGCCGGCGCTTGGTCCATAACTTGCATCGAAAGCTTGCATCGAACTGCATAACAGTTGTGTGAGATAGGTGTTTCAATGCGATTTCGTCAGGTTTTTGGGGTCACGGCCCTGGCCGCGCTGCTGCTGCTGTCGCAACAACCCGTTCGGGCCGATACGACGCTTCGTATCGCCATGACCGCATCCGATATTCCGACCGCGACGGGGCTTCCCAATAACGGCTTCGAAGGCATGCGCTTTCTCGGTTATCCGATCTTCGAAGGGCTGGTGCTGTGGGAACTCGCGAGCACGGATCATCTGGCGGGGTTGCGTCCGGGACTTGCCGAAAAATGGGAGCAGGCACCTGACGACAACAAGATCTGGATCTTTCATCTGCGCCACGGCGTCAAATTCCACGACGGAACCGATTTCAACGCCGACGCCGTGATCTGGAATCTCGACCGCTACTTCAAGAGCGACAGCCCGCAATACGAGATTGCGAGTTCCGCGATGACGCGGGCGCGCGCGCCCTTGCTCAGCGCCTACCGTAAGATCGACGATAATACGGTCGCGATCAGCACGACAAAACCGGCTTCCTATTTTCCGTTCATGGCGGTCTATATCCTGTTCACGTCGCCGGCTTCGTTCGAAAAAGCCGGCCACGACTGGGCCAAAGTCGCCACCCTGCCCGCGGCCGGCACCGGACCGTTTCGGATTACGAAAGTCGTGCCGCGCCAGGAAGTCGATCTCGATCGATGGGATGGATATTGGGACCCGGCCAAGAAAGCCAAAGTGGATCATTTGGTGCTGATGCCGATCCCGGAGGCCAATGCGAGGCTGGCCGCCTTGCGTTCAGGCCAGGTGGACTGGATCGAAGTGCCGCCTCCGGACGGCATCGCGTCGCTGAAATCGGCCGGGTTCAACATCACGACCGGTTCTTATCCGCATGTCTGGCCGTGGTTCTACAACATCGGCGCGTCAGGCAGCCCCTTCAAGGACGTGAAAGTCCGCCAGGCGCTGAATTACTGCATCGACCGCGAGGGTCTGGTGACCCTGCTCAACGGCACTGCCGAACCCTCCGCAGGCTGGCTCAAGGCCAGCGATCCCAATTTTGGTTCGCCGGTCAATCACTACAAATTCGATCCCGTCAAAGGCAAGGCGCTATTGGCGGAGGCCGGCTTCACGCCCGACAAGCCGCTGACGTTCAAAGCCATGATTTCAAACTCCGGCTCCGGACAGATGCTGCCATTGCCGATGAATGAATTCCTGCAGCAGAACCTGAAAGAGGCTTGCGGCGTCAATGTCGAATTCGACGTGGTCGAATGGCAATTGCTGCTGACCGCGGCGCGCGCAACCCCCGACAGTCCGAACCTCAAGGGCGCCATGGTGCTCAACGTCAGCTCGCCCTCGTCCGACGTCGGCATCATGGCCCGCTATTTTTCGTCGGCAACTTTTTCGCCGAACGGCTTCAATTTCGAGCAGTGGAAGGATGACGAATTCGAAAGCGCCCTCACCACGCTGGCGGAAACAACCGATCCGGCGGTGATCACCAGCGCGCTGCGCAAGGCGCATGAACGGCTGGTCGACAACCCGCCATGGCTTTACATCGTTCACGACCTCAATCCGCGGGCGATGAGCCCCAGGGTCAAAGGGTTCGTCTCGCCGCAATCATGGTTCGTCGATCTGACGCTGGTCAGCCTGCAATGAATGAGATGACGGTCCGTTCTAGCGGCTCGCGACAATCGGAACCAGCACGTGGCTAAAGCCCGTCCGGTCGATATGCAGTGTGGTGGTTCCCGCGAACAGGCTGCGCGGCCGATCGCGCGGATCATCGTGCAGGAATGGTCCGCATCCCAGCAACTCGTTCTTGAAATTGGAGAGTTTCGCACCGGTCGTTGACTGCCACGCATAGTCCTTGCCGCGAACACTCAGCGCGATGCGATACCCTTTCGGGACCACGATCGACGTCGGCCATATCTCGATCGCGAGATCGACCGGGCTGCCGGGCTGCAATCGCTGCAACTCGTCATGGCTGTGGTAGGGACGATACGGTCGGGACAGGGTTTCGTCGAGCTTGCGGTGAGAAGCACGTAACCATCCCTGCGCCACCGGCGTGTGCGGATCAATCGCGCCCGCAAACGTCACCTCGCGCAGGTCCGGACTGAAAACCCGGAACACGACGAAGATGTCGGCGTCCTGCGTGCTGGACGAAATGCGCAGCGCCGCCGCCAGCGGACCCGTGATCTCGGTATCTTCGGTCAGCGGCATCGACATGAAAGTCAGGCCGTCGCCCATCGCGGCAAAGCTGATTTGCGCGTCCTGTGCGGGCGGTTGCAGGGAAAGGGTCTGCTTGCCGGGATCGAGATAGAATTTCGTCCAGGCGGTGGCGGGCAACGGCCAGCCGGTTTCGTGCCGCTGGACGAAACCATCGATGTGGCGGACCTGCAGCTGGACCTTCGGCTGCCGGTCCCAATCATTGGCTTCGCCCTTGAGGTAGAAGTCGAAGAAGCGCTTCTGCAACGCACGTCCATAATCGGTGTAGAAATGCGTCCAATGCTCCAGGCCGTGGCACTCCAGCCACTTCTCGCTGGAGGCGGCGCGGACAAACCCCTCGAAATTTCCGCGCGTATGTAAACCCTGGCCTCCCCAGTTGGCCGCCGACAGAAAAGGCACCGTCACTTTGTCCCAGTGCGGCGAACGCGCTTGATGGTATGCATCGTCGAGCGGATGGGCGAGAATATCGTCGCCGAAATTCGAGCGATGACGCGCCAGTTCCTGGTCCGACATGGTTTCGTCGCCGCACACCAGCGCGCCGGTAACGCGGCTGCGCGGCCCGCGTTCACCCAGGCCGAACTGCACGGTCTTCACCTGCATGTCGTACCAGTTGGCCCAGAACGTCGAGAGAATACCGCCATGGTGCGTCATGTCGCGATACCAGTCGGCGGCGCCTTCCCAGATGCACATGGCTTTAAGATGCGGCGGCTGCAGCGACGCCACCTGCCACTGGTTGATGGCGTAATAGGAGATGCCGTTGAGGCCGACATGGCCGTTCGACCAGTTCTGCACCCCGGCCCATTCGATGCAGTGATAGAAGTCGCGGGTCTCGCGGGGCGAAAAATGATCGACATCTCCGGGCGATCGTCCGGTCCCGCGTGAATCCACCCGCACGCAGACATAGCCGTGCGGCACCCATTTCTCGGGGTCGACCACTTCCCAATTCTGATACTTGTTGGTTGATCCGTAGGCCACATCCGGATGGTTTGCGATCATGTTCTGCCAGGCACTGGGGTAGCCCTGCTGGAACGCGAGCCCTTTGGCGTAGGGACCGTGGGTCAGCAGCACCGGCCATTTGCCCGCCGTGTTCGGTCTGAACACATCCGCGCGCAACACCACGCCGTCGTCCATGACGATCTCGGCATCCCATTCGATCAGCATGCCGTCCTGCGCCAGCGGCTCAGCCATGTTCCTGCCCTCACTTTTGCGTCGTGTTAGCGACTGCCTGATTTTATGTTCGGTTGATCGAACGGAGAATTGCTACCACATCCCAGCAACAATCTATTGGTCGAGACCGCCCGCCTTGCGTGTATTTTGCGCTGGACAAGCAGCATCTTCAGAGCGTGGCGGCATGTCTCAAACGTACAGGAGAAGGCATCGAAGTCATTTGACAGAGACGAATCAACGATGTTTAGGGTACCCAAAAGCGATACCCGATGCTGTAGGACATTGTTCATCCATGGATATGAAGAGCCCTGTTTCGTTAACTGGCGAGTACCGATTTTACCGGGGTCTGGTTGCCACCTGTGTTGCCAACGGGATTCAGGCGGCAAATTTTCTCGGTGATCGATTCCTGAGAAAGACGCATCGTTCATCTTCAGAAATCGATGAACTGTACACGGACTCGATGAACAGCGCATTTTCCGCGACGGAATCTTTTCTTGTCACAGGAGCGCCGCACGCATCGGCATATTATCCGCGCGACTTTGCCTGGTTCTATCCCGACGTTCTCGATCCCGACACCATCATGGATTCCGAGGATGCAATTCGCAGGGTTCGTCTGCTCGAAACAAGCGTCCGGCTTATGCTGGAGGCCGTTCGCGCCGGTGTTGTCACAACCACTATTATCCCGGCGGGACGCAATCGGTATATTGGTGTCAACTACTTTTCGCGACCTTCAGATACGCTGTTGGGCACCCTCGCAGGTCTGGAGCAAATCATATGCGCCGACCAAAGAGCGTCAGCGTCGTATCTGGGATTGTCACAAGGCGCCCATGCGGGCCGCCTGTTGTTGATCGAGTATCGCGAGGATCTGAAAAAAGCGATCATCGAACTCGCAAGATCCCTGGAGCCGTTCGATGATAACGGAACCAGCTATTTACTTTGTGATGCAGCCGCACCTCGCTCCGCGGCGACAGATACCCGCGCCGAACGTAGGCGTTTCGTCACCAATGCATGCGTCTACACGACTTTTCTTCGCGCCATAAAACTCGGGGTCATCGGCATCAGCGAGCTTGAGCAACTGCTCGGACGCGGACTATCACGATATAAAGCGCAACTTCTGCGCTTGTTCGGCAAGCATGGCTATATCAGTCATTCCCTGGATTGCGATAACGAACCGCCTGCGTCTTCCATCGCCCTGGACTTCGTCAATGTGCAGCGGGGATTTTGGGATTTGAAAGACGAGAGCGAGCGCGCGTTGTTCGCAGCCACGACTGATCTGATCATCGCGGAACCGCGGTTTCGCGTGCCAAATACGTTTCACTTCCTGGTTTCCGCGAATAATCCGCGCAGAAAGATGATCCACAAGATCGCGTCCCCATCCTACCAGGGGCGCTCTTCCTGGCCGACGTTTAATGTCGAATTCGCGGACCGCATGCTGGATTGCGACGAATTTTCAGGAACCGATACATACGGGTCCTGCGCTCGGGATATTTTGAGCGACATTCGTGCCGCAACCGAATTGCATGGCGGATATCAGGAGCTTCTAACGGATAAAGGCCTCAAATATTGTACATGGGCCTATCGGGGAGCCGTTGCTCACTCCTGGTTTCCCCGTTTCCTGACTGTCTGGAAAAGGGCATTCGGAACCCCGCTGCTGGATTGGAAGTAGCACGTTACGCCGCGTGCTCCTGGCCGTGCCGGGAGCGGCGGTACAGCATCGCGGCGAAGGCTTCGAAAATCCTGCGCATCTGCGGAGCCTTGTAGGGATACACTTCGGGTGAATCCATGTTGTGGACCACGGCGGTGTTGTCGGCCTCGAAGATCAGCAATTCGCCATTCTTGTTTTCCGCGCAATCGACCGTGAAATAGTCGAGGCCGATCCGATCGGCCATGGCGGCGAGCGCGCTTTGATGGCGCAGCGCGAAATCGCTGTCGAAGCTGCGCATGAAACGTTCTTCTTCGAGACGCTTGCTCTCGCTCAGTGCCATGCCCGCATTGAGATACCAGATATCCCAGCGGTCGGCGACCGCCATGTGGCAGGCATAGGGCCGGCCGTCGACGAAAACGATCCGGTATTTGCGAAACAGGCCGTCATCACCGGCATAATCGACGAAGCGGGAGACGAAGAACTCCTGCTCCGGGCGATCGGCGAGATATCGCTCGATCATGGCGCTGTTGTCGATTTTGGCGAGCCCGACGCCGGCATGCGAGCCGCGCGGCCGGACGATCATCGGAAACCGCAGTTCCGCCGCGAAATCCGCGAGGCCGGCATTCGACCCTGCCAGCTCGGACAATTGCGCGCGCGTGATACAGGCCGTTGCCGGAATATCCAATCCCCGGATGTCGCACAGCAAACCATGCAGCTTGTCGCGACCGAGATTGCGAACCAGCTGCGGCGGATTCAGCAGCGGACGCGGCCAGCGCGATGTCGCGCGGTCGATCTTGCGCAGCGCCTCCCGGCATTCCTCCGAATCGGACGCGATCACGATCGCGACGTCATGGTCGGGCAGCGGCGCCGGCAATTCCACGCCGGCGACCACATACAACGTCTGCAGTTCGATCCCGGAGCCTTCCAGCAGGAACTCGATCGGCGTATTGCCGCCCATGTCGATCGCGGCCGCCAGTGCAAGCACGCGCAGTTTCGGCTTTTCCAGCGAACATGGCGAGCGGTAGAGCTGATGAAAGGCGAGCACTTCCGCCTGAATGGCAATTCCCGCCTGCTTGTCGCCCAACAGCTGCGTGATCAGCGACAGATCGAGCCCCTCGCCTGCTCCGGCGGTCCCGGCGACGACCTTGGAGATCAGTTGATCGCGCAACGGACGCAGATCGGTACCGTCAAACGCCATCGTCGTCAGCCTGGCTAGTCCAATTCGCTCGGCGCTCGGATAGCGCGCAAGACCGGCCGGCTCTGCGTTCTTAAACTCCATGTTCTTAAACTCCATGGCAAACCTCCGCCAACTCAGGACTGTCAATATGCGCCAGCAACCACTCGATCTTGGCGACAACGGCGCCGACCTGGCCGAGTTCGCGCTGCAAATTGGCGCGCGCGGTGTCAGGGTCTGTTGACCACGCCTCGGTGACAAGGCGCGCGCCGGCACAGATGCGAAGCGCCGCGACGGGCTGTCCCTCGCCGCACCCCAGCGCAACGGGCTGGCCGATCAGGCAGGGTTTGGCCGCGACCACCGCCGCGTCGGCGGACACCATATCCGCCGCATCCCGCGCCAGCGCGCGATATAGCTTCTTGCATTGTTCCAGCGATAACACGCGGTCACCATGCCTGATCACGAATGGAAAGATCGTTCGCTGGGAAAGCTCGTCGTCGTCAGCGCCTTCGCCGTCGGGCCGTTGCTGCGGCGGCAACAGCCGAAGCGATGGCGAGGATGCGATCATCCACTCCACGCCCTCGCCGAAGGTCATCAGCGCTTTCAGGCGAAATTCGTCGGGCACGGCGTAATAGGCCCTGATTTCCTCGAGCGCCGCTTCCCAGCGCAGCCATTGGCCGAGATTGGCCCGGATCGGGAAACGCGACCGCAAGCCCGGCCAGTTTTTCGGCCAGTCGCTGCGGCTGGTGTATTCAAGAAGTCCGGGTGCGATTTCCGCGGCCGCATCGAAGTCCGGCGCCAGCGCCGAGGGTACCAATAGCGCACCGCTGAAGGGCGGGCCGGTGAAGAACTTGGAGCCCGTAACGATCACCAGATATCCGCGATCGAGATATTTTCGCAGCCGCGTGCGGCCAAGACGCATCTGGCAGGCGTCGACAACGACCTGGACCTGATCCGGCCAGCGCATCGAGATCTCGTCGAGGCATTGCTCGCTCGGGGCCCGCCATCCGAACTTCGAGGAGTCCATGACCTGCAGCAGCACATGGCTTCCATTGGCGATGGCGCTTTCGACCGCGTCGAGAACCATGGCATCGCTGGCGGCCTGTGGGCGGCTGTCGCCAGCTTCATCGAACAGCCTGAGCGCGATGCTGTCGACGCGATGCGCCAGTCCGGCAATCGGCTCGCCTTTTCGAACCGGGCTGCCGCTCGCCGTCGCCGCGCTGAAATGATTTCCGCGCGCGGTATTGACGGTTCCGCTGCCGGTTTGATCGGCGGCCACGATGATCGTCGTCAAAGGGTCGCCGAGCCGCGCCCGCGTCAGGAACAGCGCCTGCAGCTGCGCGTCGGTGCCCGACGGAGAAAACACGACGTCGGCCTGGGTCCGGGACAGTCCGAGACAGGTCTTCAATTCGTCGCGCATGGCCTCAACGCGGGCATCGAACGCCGCGTCGATGCCGACGGCAATGGCGGACTGCATCATCGAATCCCGCGCCTCGCGCGCGCGATCGTAAGCGCGCGGCGAAATCGATGTCGCCGTACTGGAGGAAAAGCTCAGCGTATCCGGGCAAGGAAACGGCTGGCAGCCATATTCATTGACCCCGCTCGCGGGGTTGATGGTCAGTCGCGGATCGCCGCCGCCGCTGAGCAGACGGTCCAGCGGCGCGAACAACTCGGCCATGGTGGAAGCGGAGCGGGATTGATCCCGCCAGATCGCCTTCTCGGCCACTTGTTCGGCCATTTGCAATCGAACACCACGGTCAAGCATTGCTAGGACCCCACGCCAATACCGCCGTGCGTGGCCGGTGGCGACAAAAAGGCTTCAAGGGCAGCCAACGCGGCGTCAGCCTGCTTTCCGAAAAGTAAACAGCTATGGTTAACGAAAGCTTTATATCGGGCCTCCTGTCGGGCCTCGCGCCCTGCCGGCATTGCCTGCCACGGCAGTGACCGCGGCTTACCCACCGGCCGGAAGGTACTTGGTCAGCGTGAGCTGGGCGAGCATCGAGGTGACCTCGTAGGACGCCGACAGGGTGTTCTGCAGCGCCAGGATCTGGCTCGAGACCTCCTCCGTCGAAACGGTCTCGGTGTTGTCGACGATATTCTGCAACTGGGTCGTGCTCTGGGTTTGCCGGGCAGTGGCTCCCTGCATGATGGTTTGCGCGGCGGCATAATCGGTTTGAATATCCGAAATGGTCTGCTGGCCGGGCTGGGCTGTCAGGTTGGTCGCGGTGCGCGAGCTCAGCGCCGCGACCGCCGCGGCCGAATTGGTCGCCGTCGGCGAGACCGTGACGGCGGCGAATACCGCGACGCCCTGGAGCTGCTGGCGAATGGCCTGTTCATTGGCCTGCGTGCCGTATTGAACGGATATCCCCGAATCGACCCGGGCCGTCTCCGACGCACGCGCCGAACTCAGCGGCCCGGAATTGCCGGTGTACCAGGCCACCGTGTCGGCCGAGCCATTGACCAGCGATGTCGCCGAACTCAACGGCGAGCCCGAGACCCGCAGCGGCGGCTGGACCGCCGTGATGGTGGAGGAACTGAAACCGAGCGCCGCCAGCGCGGCGATCGCGGTCGGGCTCGAAGCCGTGATGTTCAGGCCCGCGGGGCTGTCGGAGTTCAGCGTCACCGCGCCATTGCTGACGGTCGACGGCGTCGCGGTGCCGGTAATGGAGTCGATCGTGGACAGGAGATCGCCAACGTTTGCGTTTGCGAGGTTGACGTAGGAGGTATTGGCGGCGCTGCCGGCAGTTGCGGGGGGCGTATAGAACTGGATCGTCTTGCCGTCGACGGTGAGCGTGTCACCTGATGCGAAACCGCTGGTCAGCGAATCCGAGCCCGAGGTACCGGACAAGGCCGTGGCAGCGGAGATCACTTCCGGCGCGGTCTTAACCGCGGTTCCGGAGGCGGTTGTGCCCGTAACGGTGCCGCTGAAGCCGAGCGCCGCGAGGGCGCCGGCGGGCGAACTCGAGACCGTCATGCTCCCGACACTGTCGTTCAGCGTGACCACGCCGCCGCCGCTGACGGTCGACGGAGTCGCAGTGCCCGTGATCGCGTCAATTTTGGACAGCAACGTGCTGACGCTGTCGGTCACGTTGACCTGATTGCCGGTGGCGCCGGACGCGACAAAGGTGATCGGCGTGCCGTTGACGGTGATGGTGTCGCCGGCCGCGAAACTGGGGGATACCGAGTTGGTACCGGAGGCGCCGGATAACAGCGTCGTGCCCGTGACGGGTACGGGAGCCGCGCTGGCGGCGACGGTGCCGGACACGGTTGCGGTCGGATCGAAGAAATCATTGCCGGCGGCAACCGCGGAGGCGGCCACCAGCGTGGTATTGGCCAGCGTGCCGATCGCGGTGTTCAGCGCCGTGTTCAGGTTGGCGGCGGTCGCGGTCGGGGTCGCGCCGATGGTGAAGCTGCCGGCGGGCGGCGGCGATGCGCTCGACGCCGTCAACGAAACCGAGGCGGTGGTACCGTCAGGCAGATTGAAGGTGAGGCTCAGCTGGTCGCCCGGATTGGGATTGGTGGCGCCCAGGCTGACCGAAACGCTGGCCGGCGAACCGGACGGACCGGTCACGGTCGCGCCGGTCAACGACGACGATACCGAATTCAGTTTGAGGCCGAACGGCGAACCGGCGACGTCTTCGGAGACCGAAACCGACGTCGAGGGCGTCGTGGCCGGCGGCGTAATCAGCAGACGGCCAAGGCCGGTGGTGCCGTCCGCCTGCGCCCGCTCCGATATCACCTGCTTCAACCCGGCCTCAGTGCCGCTGCCGTTCATAATGGTGTCGACCGAGGCGACCGAGGGCGTGTTGTCGGCACTGCCGGAAAAGATGAAATTGTTGCCGACCTGGGTATTGAGAATGCCCACGATCGACGACAGCTCGGTCTGCGCGTTCTGCTGCGCGATGGTTTGTCCGGTGCTGTTGAGCGCCTGCGGCGTGCTGGCGGCGTCGCTCTGCACCTGCCCGGTGATCTGGGTCAGCGACGTCAGCGCGGTGTTGGCCGCGTCGATGGTGGTGTTGACGTTGGTGATGGTGTCGGTGAACGCGGAAATCTGCGCGAGCTGCGATCGCGCCGCGATAGCGAAATCCTCCCCGGTACCCATGCCGGAATAGGTGGTCGATTTCTCTCCGGTGGCGAGTTGCGTCGACAGGGTGTTGAGCTGGGTGTTGAGGTTCTGCACCGCCTGCGTGAACAGCGAGCTACCAAATCCTACACTACTGATTGACATCTGGATCGCCTTACAGTTGAGCCTGGAGCAGGGTATTCATCATGCTTTGCACGACCGACATCACGTGAGCATTGGCCGCATAGGAATTCTGCAGCGCGATCAGGTTCGACATCTCGGTGTCGATGCTGACGCTGGAGGTGGAATTGAACTTCTGCTGCAACGTGCTGACCACGACGTCCTGGCCTTGCTGCAATTGCGTCGCCGACGTCGCCGCATTGGCCTGCAGGCTGAGGAACTGCTGCATGTAGCTCGGGATCGTGCCCGTGAGCGGCGTCGGGTTTGAACCCAGTCCGGTTGACGGCGAGTAGGTAAAAGTGGCCGACGTCAGTTGCGAATAGATGAAGTCCGAGCGCGTGGTGTCGCCGGACGGCGTGGCCGGCGACGTGCTGTAGACCGTGAGATTCGACGGGCTATTAAGCAGCGCCTGATTGACGGTGATGCGCCCGGCAAGGCCGGTCATTTCCGAGCCGGCGCCGGTGATCGCGCCGGTGTAAACCGACCCGGCGTCCGTGAACAACGGCAATTGAGGGCTGCCGCTGGTCAACGACGACACCGTGGTGGTGACGGACGCTGAATTGACGGTCGTGCCCCCCGAACCGTTATTGAGCACCTGCAGCGTCGAACCGGAAGGATTGGAAAATATCAGGTTGCCGGCGCCGAGCGCCGCGTTCAGTTGTGTAACAACCGACGCCATGCCGCCGGAGAAATTGATTCCGATCAGCTTCGGATTGGCGTTGGTCGCGTTCGCCAGCGGCAGCGCGGATGGATCGCTCACGCTCACGATCGAGAAATTCTGCTGGGTATTGGTGGTATTGTTGGTGACGGTGAGATTGATGGTGTTGCCCGGCACCATGTTCGCCGTATTGAGCGTAAAGCCGTTCTGCGATCCCGAAGTGACCGCCGTGCCAGCCGTGGTCTGATCGGACAGCGAGCTGGAGAGCGTAGCCGCCATCTGATCGACCTGGGACTGGGCCTGCACCAGAGTCGTGTCGCGCAATGTCAGGTCGGCGGCGATCTTTCCCGAAGAGATCACGTTGTTGGCCACCACATCCATGCCGGCGCCATTCGGCAGCGTGATCGTCAGCGATCCCACGCCGGATTTGGTCGGGTCGGTGTTGTACAGCGAGTTCGCGTTCAGCGTGCCGGGCGACGTGAAGGTGAACTGGGACGCCTGGCTGCCGCCGACAAGCTGAATACCGGAGTTCGTGAAGAGGCTGACCTGATTGTTGCCGGACGTTGAGACCCGGACATCCATCAAACTTGACAGGTCGGTGATCGCGTTGTCGCGCTGATCCTCCAGCGACGCCGCGGCCGGATCGGTCGGACTTAAACCCTGCAACTGCGTGTTGAGCGACGCGATCTGGTTCATATCCGTGTTGGCCTCGCCCACGGACGAGCCGAGATCCTGCTCCACGTTGGTGCGCAGCGACTGGATGCCCTGCGTGGTTGAATTGAGTTGCTGCGCCAGCGCTTGCGCCGCCGCCAATGCCGTGACCTGGGTGGTCTGTCCGCCCGAGCTCGTCGATAGCGCCTGAATCGCGGTGGTAAAGTTGTCGTACGCGGTTTCAAGCGTACCGGTGCTGCCGGGCGTCCCGTAGACACTCTGCAGCTGGCCCAGAATATTCGACGTCTGGTCGGCATAGCCACTGCCGCCGGTCTCGGTCCACAACTGGTTCTGGACAAAGGTGTCGAGTGCGCGGTTGACGCCGGTGGTCTGAACGCCCGTGTCGTAGCCACCACTGGCCAGTGCGGACTGGTTGGCGCTCTCGGTGATGTAGCCCGCGGTCTGGGCGTTGGCGATGTTCGACGACGTAATCGACAGCGCCGCCTGGTTGGCGGTCAGACCGGACATCGCAGTGGCAAGGGCTGAACTCAAACCCATCTTTATTGCCCGCCTTGAATTACGTCATGCCGGGTGCCAGCGCCGATCAGCGCAGCACGTTCAGCAAATCCTGCACCATGTCGTTGGCCGTGGTGATTACCTTGGTATTTGCCGAATAGGCCTGCTGGGTCACGATCAGCTTGGTGAATTCGTCGGCGATGTCGGTATTCGATCCTTCGAGCGCCGAACCACTGATCGTGCCTGACGCGCCGGTGATGGCCGGCCCGGACTGTTCCGTCACGGCATAGGCTTCGCCGCTGAGGGCCTGCAGGTAATTGGTGCCGTTGAAGTGCGACAGCGTAACCGCAGCCAGATCGATATTCTGGCCGTTGGAGAACGTGCCGACCACGAGGCCGTTGTCGTTGATGGCCACCGACTGAAGCTGACCGGCCGCATAGCCGTTCTGCGTGATGGTGCCGATGGTGGCGGTGCCGCCGGTAGAGGCAAATTGCGTCAGGGCACCGCTGCTCATGTTGAACTGGAGCGACCCAAGCTGTTGACCGTTCACCTGCATATTCGGGATGGTGATGCCCGAACCCGACGGGCTCGTCAGATCGCCGTTGGAATTGAACACAAAATTGGTGCCGGCATTGACCCAGGCGGCCGTGGTGCCGGTAGCAGTCGAGTCGGTCTGATAGAACAGATTCCAGGTGTTGGTATGCCCGGCGCCCAGACTGGCGCTGTCGGTCATGGCCCATCGCAGCTGGACGTTGACCGGCGTTCCCGCCGAATTGTAGACCGTGACCGCGCCGCCGCTGATGCTTTCATTGTCAAACGTGGTGACGTCGTTGCCGATCACGATTCCGGTACCGGTCGAACCGCCTCCGGTTCGCGTCGCCGTCTCGGGACTGGGCAGTCCAAGCGCTACGTATCCGGCTGCGTTACTGGAGACAGTAAGATCGTTTGCGGTACCCGTATTCAGCGTGATCGCGCCGCCGGTGACGCTCGACGCCGTACCGGTATTGCCGGTAATCGTATCGATCGCAGTGAGGATGTTCGCGACCGTGCCGGTGCCGAGATTGATGTTGGCACCGGTGGTCGAGTAGCTCGTGGCAGGGCCGCCGGCCGCGTTGAAGGTGATCGTGTGGCCGTTGACGGTGATCGTGTCACTTGCGGTAAATTGCGAGGACAGCACGCTCGCACCGGTCCCTGACAGTGCCGTGGCGCCGGTGATCGCAGTTCCACTCGAGTCCGTCGTAACGGCACCGGTCACGGAGCTGCTGACGTAAGGCACCGCGGGTGTGCCCGCCACCACCGGGTTATTGGTACCGAAATCGGTGGCGTTAAGGCCGCCGGCCGCGGTGATCGTTTTAGCGGTGGCGGTGGGGCTTGCCGTCGTGACCGGCACGGTCGGAAGGTTGGCGGCGTACTGCACGGCCGTGGTGGCCTGCGCCGGAACGAAGTTGTCGGAAAAATTCAACACCGTCGGAACGCTGCCGGTCGGGTTTCCGGTCTTGGGATCGACCGTGGTTCCCATCAGATAGTAGCCGGCGCCGTTGACGAGATAGCCGTTGGCATTGACCTGGAAATCACCGGCGCGGGTATAGTCGGTGATGCCGCTAAAGACCGGCTGATTGTCCACCGTGCTGGTCGGGGCCTGCACCGAGAAGAAGCCGTCGCCATTGATCGCCATATTGGTCGCGACGGTCGATGCGGTGACGGTACCTGCCGTCGTCAGCGTCTGTTGCGAATAGGCCGTGACGCCTCCTGCGGCTTGCGCGCTCGGCGTCGTTGCATCGGCAACGAGATCCTCGAAAGTGGTATCGATGCCTTTGTAACCGATGGTGGAGGCATTCGCGATGTTGCCGGAAATGTTCTGCAGGGCGAAGGATTGAGCCTGCAAACCGCTAACCGCAGTCGTGAGCGCGTCGAAGATACCCATAACGTTGTCTCCACATTCGATCCGGACGGCCCGCCGGCATTGCCAGGCCGTGACCATCATCGAGCGAGACATCGCAATCGCCGTGCCAAATACGAAAATGTATTTGATTCAACGGCTTAAATTAAAATGCCCCGGTCCAAAGACCGGGGCACAATTGCCGGGCGGGCAACAATTGCCGGGCGAAGCCGGTCCTGTTCAGCTCGCCGTCGGCGTGGCCGGATGAAACAACAGGGCGAAGCCGTCCATGCAGTAGCGCAGCCCGGTCGGCTTCGGCCCATCGTCGAAAACGTGGCCGAGATGACCGCCACAGCGGCGGCAGTGAATTTCGGTCCGCAGCATCCCGAAGGTGCGGTCTTCGGTCTTGCCGACGGCGTTTTCGAGCGGCTGATAAAAGCTCGGCCAGCCGGTACCGCTCTCGAATTTCGTCTCCGAGGAGAACAGCGGCAGATCGCAGCCGGCGCAGGCGAAGATGCCCTTGCGATGCTCCTTCAGCAGCGGGCTGGTCCACGGCCGTTCGGTGCCCTCCTTGCGCAGGATGTCATATTGCTGCGGCGTCAGCTGCGCCCGCCATTCCGCATCGGTCTTTTCGACCTCGAATTTCTCCGCGGCAATGGCCGGGGAACCTCGCAACCAGCGCAAGGCGGCAAAGCCCAGTAAACCAGCGGCAGACGCGAGCAGGATACGGCGGTCGATCATGATGGTCTCCGTGCAAAGCGAAAACGAATTGTTCGCTCTCAAATACGGGGCGCGACGACGGAAGTTACACCGATCCCGGCGGAAATTTCTCACTTTCCTGCGAGTGCCCCGCCCCGGCTTCGCTTTCGACAATGGTTCCTGCGCCAATGGTTCCTGCGCCAGAGTTTCCTGGACCAGGGGTTCCTGCCGCGGAATTTGCTGCCGCGGCAGGCCTTGGAAGTTCAGGCCTTGGACGTTCGGGACGCGGCCGGCCCGGCCGTGGCGGGCGGGTTCCGGCCTGCCGGTTGGCCTCGGCCAGACGCGCATCGCGGATGCGCTCCTTGGCCCGCGCCCTCTCGCGGTAGCGCGCCAACGCGCCGGCCGCGGCGGAGCTTCCCCGCCCCCAGATCCCGATCATGTGTCCGGCGACCCGTCCGGTCGTCCCCCCGGCCCAGACCAGTTCGAACGGCGAAAACAGCCGCCAGCGTTCGTCGCCCCACAGAATACTGCGCGCAATCAGCTGCCCGGCCATCGCCGATGTGTTCATGCCCTGGCGGCCGAAGCCGCTGGTGACCCACAGACCGCGACGCAGCTGGCCGATCTGCGGCATGCCGTGCACGGTGTGTCCGACCGCGCCGCCCCAGACCTCTGAAATCTCAACCCGCCCGAGTCCCGGAAAAATCGTGCGGATTCGACGCGCAATGGCCGGCGCAAAACGTTCCGGCCGCGCATCCCAGGTGGTCTCCGGACTGGCCCACATCAAGCGGTCGCCATCCACGATCCGGAACTGATCGATGCCATCGGTATCGGTCACCGATCCCTGAAACGTAATGGCCTCGGCCAGCCGCTCGCCGAGCGGCGCAGTCACCGCGGCGTAGCGCCAGACCGGCAGCAATGTTTCCGACAGCCGCCGCAACGGCGCGCCGAGATGGATATTGCCGGCGAGCACGATATGCGATGCGCGCAGCCGCGCTGACGGCGTTACGATGCGCTTGCGAATGCCCGAGGAATCGATGCTGACGACCGGCGTGTCCTCGAAAATCCGCGCCCCCGCCCGCCGCGCCAGCGCCGCCAGACCGTGGACATATTTGCGGCCGTCGACCTGAAACGCCTTGGGATAATACACGCCGTGAAAATAACGATCGGTCTTGAGATGCTCGCGGACGCGATCGACCTGCCAGCCTTCGACTTCGGTTTCGAAATCCTCACCGAGCATCTGCAGCCGGCTGATCAGCTGATCGCCGGCATCGACATTGGAGACTTCAAGCGCGCCCTCGCTGAGCGCGATGCCCGGCATCAATTGTTCCGACGCATTGGCCCGAATCGACTCGGCGCCCTGCTTCGACAACGCCCAGAGTTCGCGGGCGTCCTCGAAGCCGATCCGCGCGATCAGGTCTGCGATCGGCAAACCGAAACCCGGCATGACAGTGCCGAGCTGATGGCCGGATGCGTTCCAGCCGACGTGCCGGCCTTCGAGAACCGCAACACTGGCACCGAGACGCGCCGCCTCCAGTGCCACCGTGAGGCCGGCGAGCCCGGCGCCGACGACGCAAATGTCGGCATCCAAATCGAACGAAAGCCGCGCACGTTCGCGCATCGTCCCGCTGTCAGGGCCGTCGGTCGTGCTTGTGGAAGTCTGGTTCATGCTGTTTTCTTACGGACCGATCAGGCGCTTGTCACCTTGTCCTGAAAGCTGGCTTGTACATTAATCGGCAGGCTTGAAACGAATCGAGATCGCGCCATGCGCCGTTTGCTGCTGCTGCGTCATGCCAAGACCGAAACCGACGCACCGAGCGGCCGCGATCAGGACCGCCGGCTCGACGACCGTGGCCGGCGCGACGCCGCCGAGATCGGCGGCTGGATCGGCCGACACCCGCCTGTCCCCGATTCCGTGCTGGTTTCGACCGCGATCCGGGCGCGTCAGACCTGGGAAATCGCCTGGGAGGCGATGAAACGCCTGGTGCCGCAGCCGCAGGTGGAAACCCTGCCGGAACTCTATGGTGCCGATCCGTCGCGGCTCCTGCAAATCATCCACTCGGCCTCCGCGGCCGATCCGCAGCGGCTGATGGTGGTCGGCCACAATCCGGGCATGCATGAACTGGCACTCGCGCTGACCGGCGGCGGCCATGCCGCCGGTCACAAGGCGCTCGGCGAAAATCTGCCGACATCGGGCCTGGCGGTGTTCGACTTCGCGGTCGACGACTGGGCAGATGTGGCATTCCGCCGCGGACGGCTGGTGCAGTTCCTGAGCCCGAAATTGCTCAAGCAGGGTTCCGACGACTAGCGCATGATCCGCCGGAACCGAGCCGTCAATTTATGCTAGGCTGATGCCGAACAGGGAGGCGCAGGTGTTCAACTCCATTCTCGTGCCGCTTGATCTTGCCGATACCGATCTGGCGAAACCCGCGATTGCGACAGCGGCGACGCTGTCGCAAACCTGGAGCGGCTCGGTGCGCCTTCTGAACGTGTTGCCGATGACGCCGGTGATGCTGGCGGAATATGTGCCCCCCGATTTCGACGTCCAGCAGCGCCAGACCTCCGAGGAGGCGCTGGCCATCGTGGCGCGCGAATCCGGCATCGATGCCGCGCGCATCTCCAGCGTGGTCCGGCAAGGCGGCATCTATCACGAGATCCTCGAAGAGGCCGCGGCGATCAAGGCCGATCTGATCGTGATGACCTCGCACCGGCCGGCGATGCGAACCTATTTTCTCGGCTCCAATGCCGGCCATGTCGTGCGCTATGCCAAATGCTCGGTGCTGGTGGTGCGGCACTAACTAATTTGCTCAGATCGAACAACGGAGGTCCGCGGTGAAAAACTGGTGGCGGAAATGGAGCTACGAAATTCCATTGGCCTTCGGTGACGCGCTCTGGGACGTGCTGGTGGTGCAGTTCGCCGATTTTCTCTCTGGGCTTACCGTCCGGCGGGTGCTGGAATTTGTCGCCATCGCGCTGCTGGTGATGGCCTTTGTCCAGACCGTACCGATTGAGCTGGCGTTCCTGTTCGCCGGCGACACACTGACGTATCTGGAATTCGTCGTGATTCTCCGGCTCGCCGCCGGCAGAGAGCACTTTCTGGATGCGCTGCATCTCGCAGCGCGGTTGGCCCGGTTTGCGATCCGCGTGATGCGAGCCGCGATCGATCGCTCGATCACAGCCATCAGCAGGCTGCGTGAACGGCGCAACCCGGCACGCCCGACCAAACCTCGCCTGTCCGATCCATCCGACGAGGGCCGAGGCTTTGGAGCGGCATGGGGTGCGTGGGCGACCGCGTGACACTTACGGCAGTAACGCCTTCGGCAAGTGATCGAACGAATACGCCAGCGGCCGGTTGCGCCGGACGAAGCCACCGACCTGCCACGCGAACAAGGCAGTGAAGCCGACCAGAAACAAGGCGCCGGCGAATTCACCGGTGGCGAGGGCGCGAACCAGAAGTCCGGATATCGCCATCGCGACCAGCGTCAATAGGCCAATCGCGCAAGCATAGATCCGCGGCGTCAGACCACCGGCCAGTTTAGCTTGGCTCGCGGCCAGTGCCATCCGCGCATGCAGCGCCGTGATGAACAGGCGATAGTCCTGGTCCTGTGGCGCCATCAGGGCCGCGCTCTGCCAGGAGGTCGAGAGAATGGTGATGCGTGCGCCGTCGGTATGGCCGATGTCGGCGCGAAACCGGCGCGACT
The DNA here is from genome assembly GCF_050014615.1 of Bradyrhizobium sp. GTDB lineage: Bacteria > Pseudomonadota > Alphaproteobacteria > Rhizobiales > Xanthobacteraceae > Bradyrhizobium. The sequence goes on from NZ_JBEKCZ010000020.1 coordinate 24,954, forward strand.
GCATCGACACCGGCCGGTACGACAACCGGATAGCGCTGATATCGGCGTAAGGCCACACCGCGGATTTGCCGGCGATCCGCCATGACAAGCCTGCGTCGGTCAGCTCGAACAGATGCGCCGCGCCGATCAGCGAGGCCTTGTAGGCGTAACGGGTGCCGGGCGCGCCGTCCGCCGCTGTCGTTGCCGGGTTTTGCAATGGCTTGGACAATCCTTAGACAATCCCTCAGGTAATCACTTGGGCAATCCGATGAACCCGCTCAGGGCGGCGCATGCCAGATCGCGTGTCGGCTTGCGTGCGTCGCCGACTTTATCTTACAAGCGCAGCATGGCCGAGACGACTTATTTTCCCCGCCGCCTGATCCTCGCCGGCGCCATGATTTCCGGCGTGCTGCTGGCGCTTGCCGTGCACATGCTCGGCGCCCGCTTCGGGCTCGATCTCGGCGGGTTGTGGCGATCCGATACCCGCCAATTCATGCCGGCGGGCTCGGCGATCGCCTGGTGGCTGATCGCGACGGTCGGTTTCAGCGGGGGCTATTTCACCGCGACGCTGATGGACAGCGCGGTATCGGGACAAATTCCGCAGCGGATGCGCCAGTTCCTGATCGCGGTCGGCGTGCTGGTGCTGGCGGGCGCCGGCCAGGCCGCCTCGGCGCCGAGCCCGGTCCCGACCATCTCGGGCGTGCTGGCGGGATTGGCGGCGCTGTGCCTTGGCGCGGCGATGGCGTTCTGCGGCGCGCATTTTGCGCTGCGCAAGGCTTGAACCTAACAAGGCTTGAGAACCTGACAAGACCGCAGCCCCTATCGCCCCGCGGTATCCGCCTCCGGGGATGAAGCGCCGCGCCAGATCGCCGCTCCCGCTGCGAGCAGAAGGCATGCCGAGATGATCAGCGATTGATGCGCGCCCGTCATGAAAGTGCTCGACTGGCCGACCAATGAGCCGAACAGCGCGACACCCAGCACGCTGCCGGTTTGCCGGGTCGCGTTGAGTACGCCGGCGGCAATGCCCGAGCGCGACTTTTCGACGCTTCCCAGCAGCGTTGACGTCAGCGGCGGCACCAGCAAACCAAGGCCGCCGCCAATGACCGTCAATTGCGCCCAGATTTCCCAGTAGCTGGTGCCGCGCTCAATTCCAATTAGCGCAAGACATCCGAGCGCCGACAGCGCAGCGCCGACCGCGATCGCCGCTGGTGCGCCGATGCGTTCGGCCACACGCGCGGCGACGAGATTGACCGGCAGCACCGCACCCATCATCGGAAGAAACGCAAGGCCGGTCGCCAACGGCGACAATCCGTTGACGCGCTGGAAATACAGGCTGAAGACAAAGATCAGTCCGTAGAAGGCGATGTTGACGAGAAGGCCGACCAGCGACGTCAGCGCGAACAGCCGATGTCCGAACAGCGACAGCGGCAGCATCGGTTGCGGCGCGCGCCGCTCCTGCCAAACGAACAGGATCGCCAGCACCGCCGATGCGGCAAAGCCCGCAATCACGAAAGCATTGCCCCAGCCGAGCGTACCGCCTTCGATGATCGCACCGGCGAGACAACCGAGTGCCGCGATCGCCGCGATCTGGCCCGGCAGGTCGATCTCGCGTTGCGGCGACCGTGTGGTTTCGCTGGCATAGCGCCAGCTCAGCCACAGGCCGGCAAGGCCGATCGGCAGATTGACGAGGAAGATTGACCGCCAGCCGACCAGCGCGATGAGCGCGCCGCCAAGCAGCGGCCCGGAGATCAGTGCAAAGCTGGCGCCCGCGGCCCAAATTCCCACCGCGCGGCCGCGCTGCTTTTCATCCGGATAGGCGTGGCTCAGCAAAGCAAGGGAGTTGGGGACCAGGGTGGCCGCACCAAGTCCCTGGACAGCTCTTGCCCCGATCAGGATGACCGCGTTGGGCGCCAGCGCGCATCCAACCGACGCGGCCGTGAAGATGGCGAAACCCGCCATGAAAACCCGCTTGGCGCCGATGCGGTCGCCCAGCGCGCCCGCCGTGAGGATGAAGGCGGCAAAGGCGATCGTGTAGGAGCTGACAACCCATTGCAGCTCGGAAACGCCGCCGCCCAACGACGTGCCGATGCTGTCGAGGGCGGTGTTGACGATGGTGACGTCGAGCTGGACCACGCCGTAGCCGAGACTCATGGCCGCGAGCGTCAGCGACGTTGAGAGGCTCGAACGCGCCGGTTTCGGTCCCGAACCGGACGTCACGCGCGCATCCGGCAATGATCGGAACTTAAGGGAAGTGCTTCGCATGGGTTACCTCAATTCGAGGAACCAACGCGGGATAAATGTTTCCGTTGCAGACAAACGCTTCGACCACCATCGAAGTATCCATGCGAAGCGGGATCACGGACCGCTTTCGTGGGACACAAGTTTGCGTCAGACGCCGACTGAGCCCGGGCGTTTCGGCAATTGCACGTCCCAGGCGAGCCCGAGCAAAACCAGCAAACGCAGCAGCAGATAGGTCAGGTCGATTTCCCACCAGTGCCGCTGATTGGAGGCGGAGTTGGGGTCGGCATGGTGATTGTTGTGCCAGCCCTCGCCGCTGGTGATGATCGCCACCAGCGCGTTGTTGCGGCTGTTGTCGTCGGTCTCGTAGTTGCGATACCCGAACAGATGCGGAAACGAATTTCCGCACCACGTCACGTGCCAGACCAGCACGGTTCGGACCACGACGCCCCAGAGCCACAGGCTGGCGCCGAATTGCAGCGCCTCGCCGCTGGTCCCGCCAAGCGCCAGTTCGATCACAAAGCCCGCGGCAAAATACACCAGCGACTGCGCCAGCGTGATCCACACCACGGCGCGCTCGATCCATCGATAGAATTTGTCGCGGATGATGTCACGCGCATAGCGGTCATAGGCCACGCCGCGGCGAAGGTCGGTGTTTTCGAGAAACAGCCAGCCGATATAGGACCAGAACAGGTTGACCAGCGGACTGTGCGGGTCCGCCCGATCGTCGGCGCGGTGATGGTGCAGGCGATGCGTGGCCACCCAGCGCGCGGGTGTATCCTCGACGCAGCAGACCGCGATGATTGCAAAACTATGCTCCAGCCACAGCGGGCAGCTGAAGCTGCGGTGGCTCAGCAGCCGGTGATAGCAAAGGTTGATGCCGGCGGCGCCGAAGACGTAGACCCCGATCACCGCGAGCGCGGCGCCGGTCCGGCTGAAGAACCAGGGCAGCAACGCCAGCAAGGCAAGCAGGTGATAGGATCCGACCGCGAAAGCGTACCGCCAATTGATCCGGCGTTGGCTGACGCCGATCGGAAGCGGCAGGGACTGCGCGCGGTAAGCCACGACAGCCGCGTCGGCGTGGCCGATTTCGTTCATCAATTGACCCTGCCTTGCGATGTGAGCAGGGGTTGTACACCGCTTTTGGCCAATCCCCGCACGGAATGTTGCGGAATTACCGGGCCAAGGCGGATTTTCAAGGCGGATTTGGAGCTATTATGGGCTTCCTGCCCCGGGGACCTGCCCCTCCCTTCACCGACGCAAAACGCCGCGCGGACACTGCCCGCGCGACGTTTTGTCTCAATCCTGCTGAACCAATCCCGCTAAACCCAATCCAGCTGGAACCCAATCCAGCTGAACCCGAGAGATCAGCTGGCCGCGCGAAGATTGATCCTGCTCTCCGCCAGCGTGGTCAGCTTCCTGTCGGTCGCCTTTTCCTCATCGAGGGTCTTCTGCAGAACGCTGGCGCAATCGTTGCGGCCGAGCTGCTTGGCCCACGCGATCAGGCTGCCATAGCGCGTGATCTCGTAGTGCTCTGCGGCCTGGCCGGCGTTGATCAGCGCCGCATCCAGCACCGACCTGTCCGCGACCTCGCCGGCGACCTCGTCCGCTTCCCTGATGATGCCGTCGATCGCCGGACAGTCGACCGCCTTCACCTCGATACCCTGCATCTGGAACACCTGTTCGAGGCGCTGCACATGCGTTTTGGTTTCTTCGAGATGGCTCAGAAAACCCTGCTTAAGCTGCCTGTCAGTAGCCTTCTCGGCCATTTTCGGCAGCGCCTTCACGAGTTGCTTTTCGGCATAATAGATGTCCTGCAGCTGATGCACGAACAGGTCGTTCATGGTCTTGATGTCCTTGGTGAAGAGTCCCATCGCGAGTCCTTCTTTGGTTCGGGAACACAACTGCACGGCCCGTTGATCGCCGGCACGCAGACATGTTCGATGGCTGATGCAGCGCTAACCGACAGGCCGCGCGGTTGTTCCTGCCATGGGTTGAAAACACGGGCGCGGAATCGCGACATCGGCCGCGGTGGAACGCAGCCAGAACAAGACCCAAGGTCCGATCGAGGCGCGATCAAGGCCAAGTCACGTCAAGGCCAAGTCACGGACCGATCACGGCCCCATCAAGACTCGATTCCGGCACGGCGCGGCCCTATGTAGGAGTGGGGGACGGTCGCGCTGATCCGGGGCCCAAGCTCGCGTTGTCAAGGACTGCACAACGGGACGTTTTTGGCTTATGGGTCTTCGTTCCGGAGCCATCGGCGGCTGCCAGCCAATGATCGCTTCGGAAAGGCCTGCAAATGGTTGCCGCCCTGCCGGGAGGAAGAATGCATCGACTGCTGACCACGCTCGGGCGTGGCTTCAAGGAGCGGATCGGCTGGAAACGGCTCGGGATTGCCGCGAGCCTCCTCATCATCGCCTTTGCGATCACGACGCTGGTCCATACCCTCAAGGGCGTCGACACCGGCGTGATCCTGATCGCGCTGACCGAGATCTCCCCCCATCGCATCGTGCTCGCCGGGCTGTGCGTGATCGGCGCGTTCTGTACGCTGACATTCTATGATTTCTTCGCGCTGCGGACGATCGGCAAGAAGCACGTGCCCTACCGGATCGCCGCCCTGTCGAGCTTCACCAGCTATTCGATCGGCCACAACATCGGCGCCACCGTATTCACCGGCGGTGCGATCCGTTTCCGGATCTATTCGGACTATGGCCTAAGCGCCGTCGATGTCGCCAAGGTCTGCTTTCTCTCCGGCCTGACCTTCTGGCTCGGCAACACCTTCGTGCTCGGCATCGGCATGGCCTTACACCCCTGGGCCGCCTCGGCGATGGACCAACTGCCCCCCGCGATCAACCGGCTGATTGCGCTCGGCGCCATCGCCGCCATCGTCGCCTATTTTGTCTGGCTCACTTTGGGCGACAGCCGGCGCGAACTCGGGCAGAACGGCTGGAAGGTGATGTTGCCCTCGGCACCGCTGACGCTGGTGCAGATCCTGATCGGCGTGGTCGATCTCGGATTCTGCGCGCTGGCCATGTATTTGCTGATGCCGATGCAGCCGGACATCGATTTCATTTCGCTGGCGGTGGTGTTCATTCTGGCGACCCTGCTCGGCTTCGCCAGCCATGCCCCGGGCTCCATCGGCGTATTCGACGCCGCGATGCTGGTGGCGCTGCCGGAGTTCGGCAGGGAACAATTGCTGGCCACGCTGGTGGTATTTCGAATCCTGTACTTCATGATCCCCTTCGGCATCGCGATTTCCATCATGGGCGCCCGCGAGCTCTGGCTCAGCGTGGTGCTGCCCTGGCAGGCGCGCCGCAGGCTGAGCGAGGCTTATACGGCCTCCACCACCGCCCCGGCTTCCGCCACCGCACCCACGCCGCGCCGCCCGGTGAAGGTGCTGAAGTCGCAGCAGCGCTGACCCGCCGCCGGCCTCAGCGGTGACGTCGAAGGCATAATGATAAAGTCATGATGATCCGAATTTAGCGGAGCTCTGCCTTAGCGCGCGGGTGTGACGGGCGTAGCGGGCGTGGCGGCTTTTTTCGCGTTGGCGGGCGGCGGCTTGATCGCCGGGGGGGCCGGGGCCGGCAGATATTTGGCCACGATGGCGGGATCGACCGAGGCAAGCTCGGTGTCCGGCAGCCGTTGCCAGGTTTCGTTTTTGCCAAGCAGCGGCGTCAGGACGTAGCCGCGCAGCGTCAGCGCCTGCCCGTCGGGACTGACGCTCATCTTGGCTTTCCAGACCTCGCCGTCACGCGGATCCAGCACGTTGCCGCCCTCATATTCGAGGCCGTTGCGCTTCATGTTGCGGATAAAGGAAATGCCGGCGACCTGCGCATTCTTGCGGTCGTCGGTGCATTTCGAGCAAATCTCGTTCGGATCGAACGGAAAGGTTTTGGCGATCACGCCTTCGAACATGCCGTCGTGATGATCCACCACCAGAACCCACACCACCGGCTTGCCGTCTTCGGTCTTCTGCCACAGCCCCGCGGCAGTGACGTCGGCCGCTCGCCCCGGAAGCACTGCGACAAGCAGCATGGCGAGACCGGTCACGATCGGCATCGTCGGTCGCAATCTGGATCCAGCATTCCACATCGTCATCACCACCTGATCAGCCCATCGATGGCGGAGATTACGGCCATTTCGCCGGCGGTTCCAGTGCCCCGCTCCGGATATCAAGCGGTGTTCTGCGACGGCCCGGCATTGCCACAAATGTGTCGCAACAGATAAGCCGTGCCGGTCGCGTCGCTCAATTGACCCCGAGCTTCTTCTGCAGGCTTGAGGACGATGTCGTGTACTGGAACACCAGCCGCTTGTCCGGATAGACGTAGCGGTGCGCCTTCTGGGCCATCAGCGATCCCTCATGGAAGCCGCACAGGATCAGCTTCAGCTTGCCGGGATAGGTGTTGATGTCGCCGATCGCGAAGATGCCGGGCACGCTGGTCTCAAAGGCCGAGGTCTCGACCGGCACCAAATTGTTCTCAAGCGCGATGCCCCAATTCGCAACCGGACCGAGCTTCATGGTCAGGCCGAAGAACGGCAGCATGGTGTCGCACGAGATCTTCGAGATGGCGTTGTCGTTGCCTTTGACGGTGGCGCCGGCAAGCTTGCCGCCCTCGCCTTCGAGGGCCGTGACCTGACCGATCTTCAAATCCAGTTTCCCGGAAGCCACCAGCGCGCGCATCTGTTCGACGCTGTGAGGGGCGGCGCGGAAATCGTCACGCCGGTGCAGCAGCGTCACGCGCTTGGCGATCGGGTGCAAATTGAGCGTCCAGTCCAGCGCGGAATCGCCGCCGCCGACAATCAGCAGATCCTTGTCGCGGAACTGCTCCATCTTGCGCACCGCGTAGAACACCGAACTGCCTTCATAGGCTTCGATGCCCGGCACCGGCGGGCGTTTCGGCTGGAATGAACCGCCGCCGGCGGAGATCACCACCACCTTGCACTCGAACACCTGGCCGGCATCGGTGGTGACGCGAAAGCCGGGGTCGCCGATTTTCTCGATCGACTCCACCATTTCGTTGAGGTGGAAGGTTGGATTGAACGGCTTGATCTGCTCCATCAGCGCTTCGGTCAGGCCCTGGCCCGTGACGAAGGGGATGCCCGGAATGTCGTAGATCGGCTTTTCCGGGTACAGCTCGGCGCACTGGCCGCCGATCTTGTCGAGAATGTCGACAAGATGCACCTTCATATCGAGCAGACCCAGTTCGAAAACGGCAAACAGCCCGCACGGGCCCGCGCCAATAATCAGCACATCGGTTTTGATCGCTTCGCTCATATCGCTTCTTTTCGGTTGGACATGTCGGCAGGCTGCGCCTGTCTAGCCAAGCCAAGGCAGCGAGGAAAGCCATAATATGGCCCCGGTGACCGCGGCAACCCCTTGCCGCCGCTCGACAACTGCGCTGTATGCTTGGGAAAACAAGGAGATCATCTCGTGAACGCCCCTGCCCGTCTCGATTCAACGCCGCGGCTTGAAGACTTCCCCTACCGGCTATCCGACAATGTGCGCTTTGCCGATCTCGATCCCAATCAGCACGTCAACAACGCGGTTTATGCGACCTATTTCGAAACCGGCCGCGTCACCCTGATGAAGGACCGCAGCTACGGGTTGATGCCGGTGGGCCTGGCCTGGATCATGGTGCGGCTCGATATCCATTTCCGCGCCGAACTGCGCTGGCCAGGCCAGATCGAGATGGGGCTCGGGGTTTCCAAATTCGGCCGAACGTCGGTGACCTTCGATCAGGTGGTGTTTTCGGAGGGAAAATGCGTGGCGTCGGCGCAATCGGTCACGGTGCTGATCGACGAGACCACGCGCAAACCCACACCTCTGACGCCTGAGATCCTCGGGAATTTCCAGCGCTGGCTGCGTCAGGGCGTCGACGGTACCTAGCAGACGCGAGGCTCGATCTGGCTCCAGGCCTGCCCGAGCTAGGCTTGCCGCTCCGGCGTCGAGACCACGAGACCGTCGAGTTCGTCACTGACCTTGATCTGGCACGACAACCGCGAATTCGGCCGCACATCGAAGCCGAAATCCAGCATGTCCTCTTCCATCGGGGACGGGGCCCCGACCTTTTCGCGCCAGGCCTCGTCGACATAGACATGGCAGGTCGCGCAGGCGCAGGCGCCGCCGCATTCGGCCTCGATGCCCGGGATCGCGTTGCGGATCGCCGCTTCCATCACGGTGGCGCCGTTTTCGACGTCAATGATGCGGGTTTCGCCGGTATGGTCGACAAAGTGAATCTTGGCCATGATTGCTCGTGCTGCCGGATGAGAGAGGTCCGGATTGTCCTATAACGGGTCGATCCGCTCTGCGCCAGCGGCCGGAATGAAATCCTGAGCGTTGTTTTGCCGCGCGTTTGCGGTCGGATCAGGACCGGCGCAGCATCGCATCGATCGCCAGGCGGGCCGCTGCGACGGCATCGCCGAGTTCGGCGAGCGCCGGCGCCGGATCGCCGCCGCGCTGGATCAGGGTTTCCAGACCACCGGCGGCATCGGCGACGCCGAACGCACCGATCGCGCGCGCCGACCCCTTCAGGGTATGGGCCAGCGCCCCCGCATCCGCGGGCAAGGCCGCGAGAGCAGCGACCAGGCTGGCCGCCTGGGCCGAAAACATCGCCAGCACTTCGCGCTCGAGGCTGGCATCGCCAAGCGTCATGCGATGAAGATGGTCGATATCGATCGGACCGTCATCGGGAGCGAGTGGCGGCGATGGCATCCAGGCAATCCGTTCCAGATGAAGCGACATGACGGTTATCCAAAATTGGCCCCGCTTGATCGATCCGACAGCGAAGTTTCGGCCAGCCAATCACGGGAATGGTTAACGGAACGTTTCGCGCATTTGCCGCAAGTTCGCCGTTTTTTCGGCGAAGAGTTGCCCCAATTAAGCAAGGCGCAGGCGAATTTCGAGGACCTGTAAGGCCTTACGGCGTCGCGCTGTTAACGATGATTAAGATTGTATTAATCGCAGCCATTTCATTCGTGCCGCCTAGCCAATAGGATGTTTCCGGACGTAGCGGACAAGCTGGCGGACGACTGCGCTTTGGCACCGCGCAAGGTATGTCATCTGTTGCGAACCAGCGGGGGCATTCGCGCAGCTCTCTTCCGGGACGCGTAAAAAAATAAGATGCGTATAAAGTAAAACGAGGGCTCAGACTGAACATGGCGAACAATCCCAAAAAGGTCAAAGACCCTACCGAAGTCGCGCTTTCTGCCATTCAGGAAGCCCTGAACATCAGCGATGCGCCCGCGGCCGACAACACGCGCAATTCGATGCGCGGCGAACCGGCGCCGATAAATTCGTCCGCGACACCTTCTTACAATGAGCCTTCTTACAACGAGCCTGCCTTCGACACCCGGCCGAGCAATGATCGGCCGATCTTCGAACCCATCGAAGAGCCGCGCTCGTCCCGCCGCGCCGCCAATGACGACCGCGAAACCATCGGGCAGATTCTGCAGGCCATCCAGAAGGGCCGGCCGGCCCGCAACGTCTATACGCTGGCCACGCTTTTTGCCGGGGTCTGGATTCTCGGCGCCGGCCTTCTGACTGTCAGCTTCCTGCCGTCGTTACAGGCCGCGATCGGTCAGGGCGCCGGCGGCACCCTGGTGCTGGGCGGACTTGCGGCCTTGTTTTTCGCGCCGGTATTGCTGTTTTATTTTCTGGCGAGCCTGTCCTGGCGCGGCCAGGAATTGCGGATGATCGCGCAGTCGATGGCGCAGGTCGCGATCCGTTTTTCGGAGCCCGAGGGCGCTGCCAGCGACTCGATGGTGACGGTCGGCCAGGCGATCCGCCGCGAAGTCGCGGCGATGGGCGACGGCGTGGAGCGCGCCATCGCGCGCGCCGGCGAACTTGAAACCCTGGTCGCCAATGAAGTCTCAGCGCTCGAACGCGCCTATAGCGACAATGAAGTGCGGATCCGCGCTCTGCTGCAGGATATCGCCCATCAGCGCGACAATCTGGTCGGACAGGCCGAGCAGGTCCGCAGCGCCATCTCCGGCGTGCAGATCGACCTGCGCCATGATATCGCGCTGATATCGGACGCGATCGCCTCGCGCGTCGATGAAGTGGCCAAGAGCATCACCGGCGCGCTGGAAGAACGCGGCGGCCACATCACCACGGCGCTCGGCAATGCCGGCGACAACATGATCCTCGCGCTCGGCGAACGCGGCGGCGACCTGCTCGACCGGCTCGAGGAAGCCAGCGCGGAGACCACGCGCGCCGTGCTCGACGCCAGCGAGCGCCTCACCACCAGCCTGAATTTCAAGACCGGTCATGTCCATGACGAGTTCGTCGAACTGGCCGACCGCGTGCACGAGATGTTGAACGAGCGGATCGACCGCATCACCACCGAATTCGAGCAGCGCTCGTCCACCATCGTCGACGGGATTTCCGACCGCACCGAACAGGTCCACGACTCGCTGAAGAATTCCAGCGACTCCCTGCTTCTGGAACTTGAGCTGCGCAGCGGCGATCTCGTCAGCAAGATCGACGAAGCCGGCAATCGCCTCGCGACCCGAATCATGACCTCTGGCGACAAGGCCAGCGATGCGCTCGACGTGACGGTGAATTCGCTGGTCGCGAAGGTCGTCAGCCAGACCGAAAACGCCCACGACTCGCTCAGCCTGCAGATGAGCGCCTTCGACGAACTGGTGAAGAACCAGGGCGGCGAACTGGTCGAAAAGTTTGCCCGCGACAGCGGCACCCTCGGTGCCCTGATCACCCGCCATATCTCGGAATTCGACCGCACCGTCAAAACCTTCGGCGGTGAAATCGTCGATCGCATGGGTCAGCGCACCCAGGACATCGCCGAATCGCTCAAGACCTATGTCGACACTTTCGACACCCGCCTGACTTCGAATGGCGGCGAGATCACCGCCTCGCTGGACCAGCGCCTCGTGCAATTCGAGACCACGCTCGGAACCCGCGTCGCCAATCTCGATACCTCGCTCGACAGCAAGATCAAATCCTTCGATGAATCGATCGACGGCCGGCTCAAATCGCTGGAACTGACCTTCGATACGCGCGCGAAATCGGTCACCGATACCATCGACAACCGTTTGGGATCACTGACTTCGTCGCTGACCGACGGTGCCGCGCAGGCGATCCACTCGATCGACTCGCGCCTCACTTTGCTCACCTCCTCGCTGACCGACGGCACCGCACAGGCGGTCGACGCGGTCGATCGGCGCATCGCCAATGTGACCGAGACCATCAACGGTCGCAGCGACCAGCTGACCGACACCATCACGGCGCGGTTCCAGGAAATCCATCAGGGCATCGAAACCCGGGTCGGCGCGGTGGCGTCCGATATCGACACCCGCGTCGCGCAGTTCGAAGACCTGCTGGGTTCGCGCATCGAAGCCGTGGCCGGCCGCATCGAGAGCAGCGGGCGGCAAGCCAGCGACGGCCTGATGGCCCGCGCCGAGGAGCTGTCGCTCGGGATCAAGTCCCATGTCGAGGATGCGGAACGCTCGCTGACCAACCTTGTGGTCAATACCAGCGAAACCATTCAGACCGGCGCCCGCGTGGCGCAGCAGTCGCTGCTGACGGTTTCTTCCGACGTCGGCGCCCAGCTGAAGCTGACCTCGGCGGAAGTCGAGCGCGCCCTCACCGCGGTCGGCAGCAGTTCGGCGAACGCGATTTTGACCAGCGCCCGCGACGCCCAGGCCAGCCTTGTGACGGCCTCCAGCGATGCCGCCAACCAGATCAAGTCGTTGTCGGCCGATATCGAACGAACGCTCTCGGCCGCCGGCTCTGCAACCGCCGGCTCGATTGTCTCGGGCGCGCGTGAAGCGCAGACCACCCTGGTCACGGCTTCCGCGGATGCCGCCAACCAGGTCAAATCGCTGGCCGCCGATATCGAACGGTCATTGTCGATTGCGGGAAGTTCCACCGCCGAATCGATCGTCGCCGGTGCACGCGAGGCCCAGACCACGCTGGTCACGGCATCGTCGGACGCCTCCAATCACGTCAAGTCGCTGGCCATCGATGTGGAACGCACGCTGAGCGCGGTCGGTGCGGATACCGCCACGTCAATCCTGAACAGCGCGCGGGAAGCCCAGCATTCGCTGACCGCAACGTCAGCCGACGCCGCCAGCCAGATCAGGGTGATCTCGACGGAGATCGAGCGCTCGCTCTCTGCCGTGACCGCCAAGACCACCGACAATATCGCGACCAGCGCCGTCAACGCGCAGAACGCCCTGGTCGCGGCCTCGAACGAAGTCAGTTCGAAGGTCAAGTCGACCTCCACGGAAGTCGAACGCTCGGTTCTCGCCGCCAGCGGCGCTTTCAGCTCGACCATGACCGGCAAGGCCGACGAAATCGTCAACTATGTGCAGCAGCAGACCGATCGTCTCTCGCAGATGATCGACGGCAAGCGCGGATCGCTGGTCGAAGCCATCGGCTCAAAGACCAACCAGCTCACCATCGATATCGACCGCGTGACATCGGAGGCGCTGAAATCGATCGAAACCCGCGGACAGAGCTTCTCGCAATCGATGCTGAGCAACGGCTCCGACGTCGCGCGGACCATCACTTCCGCCGGCGAACTGGCGACGGGTGCCGTCAACAAGTCGCTGAAGGAGCTCGAGCAGTCCTCGCGCGCGGCGATCGACCAGTCGCGTCAGGTCTCGATCGCGGCGGTGACGGAGATGCAGGAAACCAGCAAGATCCTGCGCACCGACACGGTGGCCCTGTTCGAGCGGCTGCGTGAAGGCAACATCCTGCTGCAGGAAGTGCTCACCGGCGCCCATGACAACCTCAATTCGCTGGAGCGGGCTCTGGTGACCCGGGTGGCCGACTTCGTGTCCGCCATGAACGACGTCACCTCGCGCAACGGGGCGGCGACCCAGACGCTGGAAGACCAGTTGAGCGTCTTCAACTCGAAGACCACGCAGGCCCTGGAGAACCTCGGCACGCTTTCCAGCGAGTTCGAAAGCCACGGCAAGACCCTGGTCGAAGCCGCGGCCGTGGTCGAGCAAAGCAACCGCAGCACCACCGCCTCCGTCGCCGAACGCAAGGCGGTGCTGGAATCGCTGGTGACCACGATTGACCTGCGAACCACCGATCTCGATCAGCGGCTGTCACGCTTCACCGGCCTGCTCGATGAATCGCTGGCCGCCGCCGAAGAGCGCGCGCGCGATATCGCCCGCGTGGTGGCGGAAACCGCAGGCGCGGGTTCAGCCGCCATCACCCATCAGTTCGAAGCGGTTCGCGCCGCGGCCGAACACGAACGTACCAGCAGAGCACGCAGGAAGCCGACGGGATGTTCAAGCAATCCGCCGAGCGCTTTGCCACCATGGTCCAGAGCATGAAGCATATGGCTTCGGAAATGCATCTGGAACTGGAAGCCACCCGCAACGAGCTTCGCCGCGGCGTGCTGGAAATGCCGCAGGAAGCCGCGGAAAACACCGCGCAGATGCGCAAGGTCATCGTCGACCAGATCGAGGCGCTGGCTGAATTGAACCGGATCGTCGCACGCCATGGCCATGGCCTTGACGTCGTGACCACGAGCCGCTCGAGCATTCAGCGCGAGGAAGAGCCGATGCTGGCCACCGCCGGCGGACGCGGCGAGTCGCGCTCCGCGCCCCCGCGCATGCGTGACGGCGGCAGCGCCTCGACTTTGCCGCCGCCGGATCTGGGGATGCCGGCCTCGCGCCGCACCGAAGCCCCGCCGGTTTCGCCGGCCAGTTCCGACCAGGGCCGCGACGGATGGCTTTCCGATCTGTTGAACCGCACCGATGGCAGCACGCCTGCCGGCGCCGGCAACCGGGACATCCCGCGCAGCCGCCCCGCCCAACCGGCCACCAGCGGCAACCCGCTGGAGTCGCTGTCGCTCGACATCGGCCGCCTGATGGATCGCAATCTCGCCGCCGAAATGTGGGATCGCTATCAGCGCGGCGAGAGCAAGGCCTTCACCAAGCGGCTCTACACGCCGGCCGGCCAGAAGGCCTTCGACGAAGTCGCCCGCAAATACCGCTCTGACCGCAACTTCAAGCAGACGGTCGACCGCTACATCACCGAGTTCGAGCGCCTGCTCGACGAGGTTGCGCGCGACGAGCGCGGCCCCGCGGTGCTGCGCAGCCACCTGACCTCGGAGACGGGGATGGTCTATACCCTGCTGGCGCATGCGGCGGGACGGCTGGGGTAAGGCTCAAGCTGATCGCGATTAAAGAAACGGAGGCAGCGATGCCTCCGTTTTTGTTTTTGGGCGGACAACACAATATACTGACCGTCCACATTACGTAGGCATTGAACCTGCGCCAGAAATACCAATGTGAATCATGACACCACCGGCGAACTGGATAACATCGATAGACGAATTGGTTAGACTGTTTGGCGATGCAATACGTGGTTTGGTTCCGATCGCCGAGCGTGCCCACATGCAATGGAGGGCGCCAGATTCTTATGATGACTGGGATCAAATCTGCGAAGCAATATATCGATCGATTGTAATCGGAACGATCGAATTTGCCGAAGAAGCAAGAACATTTCTTCCTGTGCCGGATTACGACCGTCGAATTAACTCATACGAAAAAAACAGTTTCCTTGTCGATACGAAATCAAAAGATGACGTGGCATTTGTTTCTTTCGAAACTGAGACGGAACCCTTCGACGTAAGTCTATTCGCGCTTCTTGATCGCAATTTAAGAGTCATTGGAAGCCGACGCGTGGCAACAGCAGACGTGAAATTCAACTTGGGTTGTCGCGATCAAAACAGCGGGGCTTGGGAGCTTATAGACAAGCTAACTGTGTCCCTTTAGCCGCGCCACCAGCTCACTTACGGCCGCTTCTTCTCGCCTGCCGGCACGGGCACCGAGGCCGAGGCCGCGGCGGGCGCGGTTGAACCGCCCGCACCGAACAGCAGGCGGGTCGGGTTGCGGTCGAGATTGTTCACCGCGCGGCTGATATCGCCGAGCGTGCGGCGGCCGTCGGTCATCAGCGCGCCCGAGCGCTTGTCGAAATCCTCGGCCAGTTCGCGGATCGATTTCACCGCCAGGAACAGCTCGCCACCGTCCCTGCCGCCGGCCAGCGTATTGAGGCCCAGCATCAAATTGTCGGCCTTCCCCATCACGCCATCGACTTTGAGCATCACGTCGTCGATCTTGTCGGAATTGCGCGCCAGCGACGCGGTGAAGGTCTCGAGATTCTTCAGGGCGTTTTTCACCGCCTGCTGATTGTCGGCGACCACTCGGTTGATGTTCTGCAGCGTCCCCCGGATCGCCTCGGTGACGTCCTGCAGCGCGTTCGGATCGGCCGTGAGCACGGGAACGCCATCCTCGTCCAGGGGAACCGCGGGCGCGGCCTCCTCGCCGCCCTTCAGCGAGATCGCAGCGACCCCGGTCAATCCCTGGAATTCGAGCCCGACCAGCGTGTCCTTGCGCAGCGGTGCGTTGTTCTCGATCATGGCGAGTGCGACCACACGACGCGGGTTGTCGAGCTTGACGGAAATCACTTCTCCTACCCGGATACCGTTGAAATTCACGCTGCCGCCATTGCGCAGGCCGGTCGCCGGACCCTCGAAGATCACGCGCAGCGGGCTGCGGGCCTTGGTGGTGTGGAGGCTCTGGAACCACAGCACAAAGCCAAACGCCGCGGCAATCACGGCCAACGTGAACGTTCCGATCAGAACGAAGCTTGCCCGCGTTTCCATCAAACCAACTCCGATACCGACTAAATGTGCTAGCCCATGACTGCGCGGGCGCGCTTGCCGTGGAAATAGGCCCTCAACCAGGGATGCTGCGAGGCCTGCATGTCGGCCATCGATCCTGCGGCAATGATCTTACCGTTCCCTAAAACGGCGATACGGTCACAAGCAGTATAAAGGCTGTCCAGATCGTGGGTTACCATGAAAACGGTCAGGCCCAAAGTGCGCTGCAGGGTCCGGACCAGTTCGTCGAAGTCGCCGGCGCCGATCGGATCGAGGCCCGAGGTCGGTTCATCCAGGAATACCAGTTCGGGATCGAGCGCGAGCGCGCGCGCCAGGGCCACGCGCTTGATCATGCCGCCCGAGAGTTCCGAGGGAAAGCGATCGGCGACTTCCGGCCGCAGCCCCACCATGCCGAGCTTGGCCATCGTGATCTCGTCGAGCAGTCGCTGCGAGACCTTGAGATATTCGCGCACCGGGAACTGGATGTTCTGCCGCACGCTCAGCGAGGAAAACAACGCGCCCTGCTGGAACAGGATCCCCCAGCGCCGCTCGACGCCGCGCCGTGCCGCGGCATCCGCGGCGTCGAGATCGACCCCGAACACCTCGATGCGCCCGCTGATCTTGGGAACCAGTCCGATGATGGTGCGCGTCAGCACCGACTTGCCGGCGCCGGAAGGACCGACGAAGCCCAGAATCTCACCGCGCTTGACGTCGAGATTGAGCCCGTCCAGGACCTTGGTCGAGCCGAACTGCACCGAGATATCGCGCACCCGGATAATGGCATCGGAGATTTCAGGCGCCATCGTCACATTCCGATCGACGCGAAAAAGATCGCGAACACGCCGTCCATGACGATGACGAAGAAAATTCCCTGCACCACCGATGAGGTGGTGTGCTGGCCGAGCGATTCGGCGCTGCCCTCGACCGCGAGCCCCTCGACGCAGGCGACGATCCCGATCACCGCCGCCATCACCGGCGCCTTGATGAGGCCGACGGTGAAGTGATCGATCGAGATGGCGTCGCGCAGCCGCAGCATGAACGCTTCGGGATCGACCCCGCCATAGCCCCACGCCACCAGGCCACCGCCGACCAGCGCCGCCATGGCGCCGAGGAAGGCGAGGATCGGCAGCGCGATGACCAGCGCCAGCAACCGCGGCAGGATCAGAACCTCGATCGGGTCGAAACCCATGGTGCGCAGCGCGTCGATCTCCTCGCGCATCTTCATCGAACCGAGTTCGGCGGTATAGGCGCTGCCCGAGCGGCCCGCGACCATGATCGCCACCAAGAGCACGCCGATTTCGCGCAGCACCAGCACGCCCAGCATGTCGACGACGAAGATATCGGCACCAAACTGGCGGAAATGAAAAATGCCCTGCTGGGAGATGATGCAGCCGATCAGGAATGTGATCAGCGCCACGATCGGTACCGCGCGCCAGCATACCTGCTCGAGATGATGCACGGTCGATGTCAGGCGGAAACCCGACGGATGGATCAAGACCCGCGCGCCCGCGGCCAGCACGGCGCCGAGCATGTCGATCAGTCCGACGATCGTGGTGCCGAAGCCGACCATGTTGCGGCCGATCTGATCCAGTATCCCCGTAATCGTCACCGACGTCGTATCGGCGGCGGGCGCGGACTTCACCCGGCGCACCTCGTCGACCAGGCTTGAATAATTGGCCGAAAGCCCGGCGATCTTGGCCTCCACGCCGCCCTGGGTCAGGCTGCGGCGAAGCCGCTCGATCAACCAGGCCCCGAAAGTGTCGAGTTTGGAGACTTGCGACACATCGATGAAGATATTGGGCCGGCTTCCGGTAAGCTTCTCGGCCTCGGCCACCATCGGCTCAAGCACCGGCGCAAAGCGGGCCGTCCACGAACCGGCCGCGCACAGCGCAAGCCCGTTGCCCTGTGCAATCCGCTCCAATGTCGGGTCGCCCTTCACGATGCCAACTCCTGTGTCGATTTTCGCGTGTTCATCGCGCAGGAAAATCCAACAACGCCGCCGCTACCTTGTAGGATACACCCCTAACCGGCCATCCATCTAACCAGCCATACTTGGTTGCGCCGGGCAAGCATACGGTTCAGAAATTGCCAGATATTAAAATGACTTCCAGCAAATCGACAGCGCTTGCCGCCCGAATCGAGCGCTGGCCGATCGCCGGCAGCTTTACCATCAGCCGGGGCGCCAAGACCGAGGCGGTGACGGTGGTGGCGCAGGTCGCCCGCGACGGCCATATCGGTCACGGCGAATGCGTCCCCTATCCTCGCTATGGCGAGACCCCGGACGCCACCCTGGCCGCCCTGTTGTCGATGCAGGACCCGCTTGGGCGCGGGCTCGACAGGCAGGCTTTGCAGGCGGCCATGCCGGCTGGCGCCGCCCGCAATGCGCTGGATTGTGCCTTGCTGGATCTGGAGGCCAAGATCAGCGGCCGGCGTGCCTGGGACCTGCTCGGACGCCCCGCCCCGCGGGCCTGCACCACCGCCTATACGATCTCATTGGGATCGCCGGAGGCGATGGCCACGGCGACCGCCAAGGCTGCGCACCGCCCGCTGCTCAAGATCAAGCTCGGCGGCGACGGCGATGGGAAGCGAATCGCGGCGGTGCGCAAATCGGCGCCCGAATCCGAACTCATCGTCGATGCCAATGAGGCCTGGACATCGAAAAATCTCGAAAGGAATCTCGCCAAATGCGCCGAAGCCGGGGTCACGCTGGTCGAGCAGCCGCTGCCGGCCGGCCAGGACGAGGCGCTGGCGCGCATCCGCAGGCCGCTGGCGGTCTGCGCCGACGAGAGCGTGCATGATCGCGTCTCGCTGGAGGGCCTGCGCGAACGCTACGATGCCGTCAATATCAAGCTCGACAAAACAGGCGGACTGACCGAGGCGCTGGCGATGGCGGATGCGGCGCACGCGCTTGGCTTCGAAATCATGATCGGCTGCATGGTCGCGACGTCGCTGGCGATGGCGCCGGCGATGCTGCTAACGGGGCAGGCCCGCTTCGTCGATCTCGACGGTCCCCTGCTGCTGGCACGCGACCGCGATGACGGACTGCGCTACGACGGCAGCCTGGTCTATCCGCCGGAGCCGGCGCTTTGGGGGTGATCCAGAAGCCTCGATTTTTTTTAGAGCTTCGTGTGAACCGGTTCCACCCCGCATCCAGGGTCCAGACTCAAAAGGTCCAGACTCATTAGCGTCAGAAGCGTCAGATCGCCAGCTTCAGTCCCTCATGGCTGGCCCGGAAGCCCAGGGATTGGTAAAATTTCAAAGCCTCCGGGCGCGCTTTGTCGGTCGTCAGCTGAACCAGACCGCAACCGCGACGGCGACACTCCTCGAGTGCCCATTCCAGCATAAATCGTCCAATCCCGCGGTCGCGTTTTGCCGACGCAATACGCACGCTTTCGATTTGCCCGCGAAGCAACCCCAAACGCGAAAGTCCGGGAATAAAGCTCAGCTGCAAACAGCCAACGATTCCGCCCGCATCCTCGACGACGACCAGTAACTGATGAGGGTCGGCATCGATGGCATTAAATGCGCTTGCATAGTTTGAATTTAAGGGTTGGCCTGCGTCTTCCCGTAACTTGCCAAGGTCGTCATCGGCAAGCAATTCAACGATTTTCAGCAGGTCGTCAAACTCAGCCCGCCGAATGCGAAAGTCGGAAACGGTTTTGTCGGACATGATGTCTACCACAATTCTCCGGATGGATGTCTGATGGGATTGAGGTTGTCGGCGCAGTCGGCGTTTTTCAAGCATTTAGAGCGGGGCAGGCTTTCGCTCGAAAACGCCATGACGCTGCGCCAGCCACATCAGGATCGCGCCTGACAGCGCCATGACGGACATGACGTAGTAGACGCCCTGCCCGTATCGGGCATAGACCGCGCCGGACAGGATCGAGGCGGCGCCGGCGACGATGCCGGAACAGGCAGTGAAATACCCCTGCCCTCTCGCCATCATGTGGACGGGCACATGGCGCACCAGCAGTCCCATGGTGCCGAGCTGGGTCAGCCCGAAGCTCAGCCCGTGCGCCAGCTGGACCACCGCGAGCACCGCGATATCAGGTTGCTGCGCGGTGATCAGCCAGCGCACCACCGCGCAGAGCGCCCCGATCACCACCAATGCCGAAGGCGGCAACGTGAAGCGCGGCGACAGCGCAAACACCACGATCTCGGCCAGCACCCCCAGCACCCACAGCCCGGCAATCGTCAGCCCGCCAAGCCCGGATAGCTGCCAGGTGATGGAAGCGAAGTTGTAGAAGGCGGCGTGACTGCCCTGAATCAGCGCGGAGGTCAGGATGATCACAAGAAAACCCGGTTCACGCAGCAACCTGGTCGCCCCGTGCAGCGCCCCCGGTGGGGGCTTTGGGTTGTCCTGCGGCTTTAATCCGAAGCTGACGGCGGCACTGAGCGCGGCCAGGGCCGCAATCACCCAGATCAGGTGCGGGGCCGCGATCACATCGACCAGGAGCCCGCAGGCCAGCGCACCCACCACGAAGGCGGCTGAGCCCCACAACCGCAGCGGCCCGTATTTGAGGCCATATCGCACCACGCCGCGCAGCGCATAGGCATCCGTCAGCGGCAGAATCGGGCTCCACATGCAGGCGGTGGCGGTGAAGGCGAGGAACACAAAGAGCGCCTGATGCTGGGTTCCGACCACCGCAAACCCGAGCGCCGTCATGACCGCCGTGACGATCATCGCGCGATGCAGCGACCCATGCCTCTCGGCAAGGCTGGTAATGAGCGGCAAAACCGTGAATCGCGTCACCGCGGGAACGGCGGTGATGATCCCGATCCACGACGCATCGATCCCGACCGCCCCGAGCCAGACCGGGAAAAACGGCATATAGGCGCCGATCAATGCGAACATGGCGCCGTAAAACAGCGCCAGGCTGGTCGCGAATCGCCTCAGTGTCGGCGCATCAGCGATGGGGATTTGTGATTCGCCTGGCATCAATTCAATTGCGATTCGTTCGATATCGTGATGATCGTTAGCGTAACGCGCGATGATTTGCGCGATGAGTTTATCATGGCCGACGAAGCTTTCGCCCTGTCACCGATCTCCGCGCGCGCGACCCAGCCGCGCGAGGAGGACTACAACGCGATCAGCGAAGCTTTCATGGAGACTTCGCGGGGCCGCTGGTTTCTCGGCGAGTATGCCAAGCGCAACCGCAACGCCGACACCAGGATGGTGCTCGATGCGGTGGCGCGAATCGAGGGAGCCATCGCCGCCCAGAAAAATCCGGTGCCCGACAGCGGGCTCGCCGAGGCGCTGGCCGCGATCAAGGCCTCGCTCGCCGAGGCCAGAACCGTAGCCGCGGCGGCGCTCGACGATCTTGCCGTGGAGGAAAATCTGGCGCCCGCCCGCAAGGGTGCCCGGGTGATCCGGGAGATCGCATGGCGACTGCGGGAAATCGGCGCCGACGCGCGGATTTGCGACCTGATCGATTCCCAGATCGGGGCCATTGAAGCGGCCTGCGGAAAAATATCCGCGAACGACCCCAAGGCCGCCTTGAGCGAGGCCTTCGAGCTGATCGAGGAACGGATCAAGTCATTCGACGACAGCGATACGGTGGTTCCACAGCCGGCCAAGCAGGCTGTCCCCTCCGTGCCGCAAGCCGCCGAAGAACCTGCTGTCGCGCGCGCCGCCGAAGAAACGGCCTCATCGCCGTTCCCGGCTGCGCGTGATGAATCGCCTGCGGCCGCCGACGACACGGTACAGGCGGCGGACACGGCGAACGATGCCGAAGCGGCGATGAGCATCCCGGCCATGGCGGCTGACCCGATCGTGCCAACCGCTGAGACCGCAGAGGTCACGGCCGAAGCTGGCGAAGCGATGGCGGAGGTCGCGGAGCTGTCGTCCGAAACAGTCGATATTACCGCCGAAGCCGCGGACGCCCATGACAATGCGGTGCTGGACATGGTTGCGCTTGAAATGGCCGCGCCAGACCCGGCTGACGTCGACGATCCCGCCGACGACGAGACTTATGAAATCGAGGCCGCAGCGCTCCCGCCGGCTGAACCCATCATCGTCGCCGAGAGGCCTGAGCCGGTCAGTGCGCCGGCCGTTCAAGTTGCGCCGGAACCGTCGCTTGAAACTTCCCTTGAACCTTCACTCGAACCCTCCCTCGGCTCCAGCCTGATCGCGAGCGGAATCGTGCGAGGGCCCGCGGCATCGAGGCCCGATCCGCTGGCGCCGATCCGGCGCATGAGTCAGGCCGAGAAGATCGCGTTCTTTTCATGAGGACTTGAAGGCGCAGGGAATGACAACCGTTTCTCTGACGATATCAGAGGTCTTCGATATCGCCTTGAAATCCTACTATGCGGGAAAGCTCGCCGAAGCCGAGCAACTATGCCTCAAAATATTGTCGGCCGATCCTGACTCCGCCGCCACTCTGAATCTCCTGGCCGTGATCCATACGGCGCTGGGCAGGAACGACGCGGCGCTGTCCTGCTACGATCGCGCGCTGGCGCTGCGGCCGGACTTCATCCAGGCGCTCAGCAATCGCGGCGCGGTGCTGAAACAGCTGAAGCGCTACCACGAGGCGCTGGAAAGCTTTGACCGCGCCATCACGTTTCAGCCCGATCATGTCGAGGTACTCAACAATCGTGCCGGCGTCCTGCAGGAGCTCGGCCGCTACGTCGAGGCGCTCGCCGGCTATGACCGCGCGCTGGCCTTGCAGCCGGAGCATCCCGCGGCGCTCAACAATCGCGGCGTCACCCTGCAGGCGTTGGGGCGGCATGCCGAGGCGCTGACAAGCTATGACGCCGCGCTGGCGTTGCATCCCGATTTTGTCGAGGCGCTGGTTAATCGTGGCATCGCCTATTATGAGCTGAAGCGATTCGGCGATGCGCTCGCCAGCTACGATCGCGCCATTGAGCTACGGCCGGATAACGCCGATGCCCTCACCAATCGCGCAAATGCGCTCGACAAACTGGGACGCCCTGAAGAAGCGCTGGCCTGCTACAATGGTGCGCTCAATCTGCAGCCGCATCACGTCGAAGCGCTCTACAACCGCGGCGCCGTTCTGCACAGGCTGCGGCAATTCGACGAAGCGCTGGCGAGTTACGACGCCGCGCTCGCTTTGCGTCCGGATTATCCGGAGGCGCTGGCCGGCCGCGGCGCCGCGTTGCGCGATCAAAAGCGGTTTGATGAGGCGCTGATAAGCTACGACCGCCGGATTACGCCCATGCTTTCGTCAATCGTGGCGCCACGCTGCATGAATTGGGGCGATCCGACGAGGCGCTGAGGGACTTCGAGCGCGCGCTGGCCTGCGAGCCGGATCATGTCGAGGCGCTGACCAATCGCGGCGTCGTCCTGCATGACCTCGCGCGCTATGACGAGGCGCTGGCAGATCATGACCGGGCCATCGCGATGCGGCCGGGCGATGCCGCGGTGCTCAACAACCGCGGCGTCACCCTGCATAAACTGCGGCGGTTCGAGCAAGCCCTGGCGAGCTACAATCTGGCGCTAGCCTCGCGGCCGGACTACGCCGAGGCACTCGCCAACCGCGGCGTGACGCTGTCCGACCTGACGCGGTTCGATGAGGCGCTGGCGAGTTACGACCAGGCGATTGCGTTGCGTCCGGACGATGCCGACGCGCATTTTTTCAAGAGCCTGTCGAGCCTCGTCACCGGCGACTTCGAGCGCGGATGGATCGAATATGAATGGCGCAGGAAGGCTCCGTCAGCGAGAATTACGACGCGCCATTTTTCCAAGCCGCTCTGGCTCGGCGAAGACGATATCGCAGGCCGGACGATCCTGCTCCACAGCGAACAGGGATTTGGCGATACCATTCAGTTCTGCCGTTACGTGCCGCTGGTCGCCGCCCGCGGCGCCCGCGTCATCCTGGAAGTTGAAGAACCGCTCTGCGAGCTGATGACAAGTCTTGCCGGCGCGACAGAGGTTATCGCCAAGGGCGATCCCCGCCCGGACTTCGACTGGCACTGCCCGCTTCCCAGCCTGCCGCTGACCTTCAAGACCCGGCTGGAGACGATTCCTTCGGATGTTCCGTATCTGCGCGTGCCCAAGCATGCTCTGGAACATTGGGACGCATTGCTCGGGACCGGGCGCGGCCTGAGGATCGGGCTTGCCTGGGCGGGCAATGCGAAACACGTCAGGGATATGGAACGCTCGATAGGGCTGCGCGATCTGCTGCCGCTGCTGGAGATCGATGCGCGCTTTGTGAGCCTGCAAAAGGAGCTTCGTGCCGGTGACGCCGAGATATTGTCGCGTCGCAACGTACTGCGGTTCGGCGGGGAATTCGGCGATTTTGCCGATACCGCGGCGCTGATATCGCAGCTCGATCTCGTGATATCCGTCGACACCGCTGTCGCGCATCTGGCCGGCGCATTGGGCAAGCCGGTCTGGATCCTGTTGACGCATGCCCCCGACTGGCGCTGGCTGCTCGAGCGGGACCACAGCCCCTGGTATCCGAGCGCGCGGCTGTTTCGCCAGTCCGAGACCCGCGAGTGGGGCAGCGTGACGAAGCGGGTGCGCGACGCGCTGCTCGAATTCACCGCAACCGCGCGATAGCGGCCGCACGCGGTGGATCAGCGGATCAATTTCGCGAACATGTCGGCATCGACATTGCCGCCCGACAGCACGATCACGACATTCTTGCCGCTGATATCGATATGGCCGGCCAGCAGGGCGGCGAGGCCCACCGAACCGCCGGGCTCGACCACCAGCTTCAACTCGCGGAAGGCAAATCCGACGGCGGTGCCGACTTCCGCATCCGACGCGGTCAGGCCCTTGGTCAATAGCCGGCTATTGATCGAAAACGTGATCTCGCCGGGGATCAAGGCCATCAGCGCATCGCAGATGGTGCGGCCCTGGCCTTGATGCGGCTCGCGTTTGCCGGCGCGCAGCGAACGCGCATGATCGTCGAAGGCTTCCGGTTCGGCCGACATCACGACCGCCTGCGGGAAACGGGCCTTCACGGCGGTGGCGACCCCCGCGACCAGGCCGCCGCCCGAGGCCGGCGCGACCACGATATCCGGCGTGATCCCGAGCGCCGCCATGTCCTCGGCGATTTCCCGCCCGGCGGTGCCCTGCCCGGCGATGACAAGCGGATCGTCATAGGGCCGCACCAGGGTGGCGCCGTGTTTGCCGGCAATGTCGTTGGCGATGGCTTCGCGGTCCTCGCGGTCGCGATCGTACAGCACCACCTCGGCGCCGTAGGACTTGGTGCGCTCGCGCTTGGACAGCGGCGCGTCGGCCGGCATCACGATGGTGGCCCGCATATTGAGGATTTGCGCCGCCGCCGCCACGCCCTGGGCATGGTTGCCGGACGAGAACGCGACCACGCCGCCGCCGCGCGCGCTTTGCGGGATCGACGACAGCTTGTTGAAGGCGCCGCGGAACTTGAACGATCCGGTCCGCTGCAGCATCTCCGGCTTGAGGAAAACCCGGGTTCCAACGCGTTCGTTGAGAACCGGCGACGACAACAGCGGCGTGCGTACGGCGAACGGTGCCAGCACGCGCGCGGCGGCGTCGATATCCGCCGAACTGACCGGCAGCGGTAAGGATGATTGCGACATGCCCGAACTGTATCGCGTCTGCGGACGGCCGGGCAAGGTGCTTGACTCCGAAAGCTGTCTGGCGCGCCTCAGGCGACGAAGCGGGGCAGCTTTGCGGCAAAATTCAACGCATCGTCGTGCGGGTCGACGCCGCGAACGCCCGCAATATTGTCGACAAAGATGCGTGCGGACGCTTCCCAGGTATGTCCTGCGGCAAATTCGAGGCAGGCCTGCGGCGAAATCCTCAGGGCCGACAGGCACGCGGTCCGCAAATCATCGTTCAGCGCGCCGACCGGCGCCGAGCCGATCACGTCGCGCGGACCGGTGACGGGAAACGCCGCCACCGGCACGCCGCTGGCGAGGGCTTCGAGCAGAACCAGGCCGAAGGTGTCGGTCTTGCTCGGGAACACGAAGACGTCGGCGGCGGCATAGGCCTGCGCCAGGGCTTCGCCCTGCAGCGCCCCCAGAAACACGGCTTGCGGATATTTCCGGACCAAGGCCGCGCGCGCCGGTCCGTCGCCGACAATGACCTTGGTGCCCGGCAGATCGAGGTCGAGAAACGCCTCGAGATTTTTTTCGACCGCCACCCGGCCGACACAGAGGAAGACCGGACGCGGCAGCCCGAGGTCGGCGATGCGCGGGTAAAACTGGCTGCTATCAACCCCGCGCGGCCACAGCACGACATTGCGAAAGCCGCGCGCGCGCAATTCATTTGCAAGGGCTGGTGTCGCCGCCATCACCGCCTGGCTGGCGCCATGGAACCGGCGCAGCCCTGCCCAGATCCAGGACTCGCGAACCGGCAGGCGCGCGGAGATGTATTCCGGAAAGCGGGTATGAAAACTCGACGTGAACGGCAATCCCTGTTTGCGGCAATAGCGCCGCACCAACAGCCCGATCGGACCCTCGGTCGCGATATGAATGCTGTCGGGCCGCGCCTCGGCGATCAGGCGCGCAATCTTCGCCTGGTAGGGCAGCGCCAGGCGCAGGTCCGGATAGCTCGGCATCGCGAAGGTGCGAAACGATGCCGGCGTCAGAAAACTGACCTCGACGCCAAAGGCCTTCGCCGCGTCCGCCATCATGGTCAGCGTGCGCACCACCCCGTTGACCTGGGGATGCCACGCATCGGTCGCGACCAGAATTCGCATCATGCGGCGCGCGCCGTGACCGAGGCAACCGGGGCGGTCCGGCGCAGCGGATCGGTCCAGGTGATGATTTCGAAGCGGCCGTCCTCGTGCTCGGCCAGCGCGGTGCAGCTTTCGACCCAGTCGCCGCAGTTCATGTAGCGAACGCCGTGCTCGTCGCGGATGGTGGCGTAATGGATGTGGCCGCAGATCACCCCGTCGGCGCCGTGGCGCCGCGCCTCGGCGGCGAGCGTCTGCTCGAAGGCGCCGATATAATTGACCGCGTTCTTGACCTTGAGCTTGGCCCATTGCGACAGCGACCAATAGGGCACGCCGAACGCGCGGCGGAAGAAGTTGACCAGCCGGTTCATCTGGATCGCGAAATCATAGGCCTTGTCGCCGAGATGGGCGAGCCAGCGCGCGTTCTGCACCACGAGGTCGAAGATATCGCCGTGAATCACCAGATAGCGCCGGCCATCGACGCCGACATGGATGGTGTTTTCCATGACGTCGATGCCGCCAAAATGCGTGCCGTAATAGTTGCGCAGGAACTCGTCGTGATTGCCCGGAACGTAGATGACCTTGGCGCCCTTGCGGGCCTTGCGCAGCATCTTCTGCACGAAATCATTGTGCGATTGCGGCCAGTACCAGTTCGATCGCAGCGCCCAGCCGTCGACGATATCGCCGACGAGATAGATCGTATCGGCGTCATGGCTCCGCAGAAAGTCCAGCAATCGCTCGGCCTGCGAACCGCGTGCTCCGAGATGGACATCGGAGATAAACAAAGTGCGAAAGCGCCGTTCAGGACACTCTTCACTCATAGCGTCACTTTCCATGCGCGAGCGGGTATCCGAGTCGCGTGACGGCGTGATGACGAGATCTGCCGCCGATTCCGGATTTACCATGCCCCGTCCAGCCCCCGAACAGGCGGCTTCGAATCAGCCGACTGCCTTGCTGAATTGCGAATAACAGTGCTCTGCGACAGCCAAGCGACATCGGCAGGCCTATCCGGTAAACCCCGGGTGCCCATCATACGGGCAAAGGTTAACGCGAGGCAGTTAACGCAAGGCATAGGTCCGCCTTCCCGCGGCCGCATTCGCCCGGGGTGTGAGGGAAACGAGGCCCACCTGAACAACAGAGGGCGCAGGGAAAGCCGGGCGCTTGGCGCACCCGCAGCCCCCTGTGCAACAAAAAGCACAGGGGTAGAAGCCACAGGTTCGCCGGAACGCCCGGCCTTCCCTGCGCAATGGTTTTAACGGTTTCCTTCGCGCTCTCCCCGGTGACCGGGCTTTGTTGTCACCGTCGCCTGCGGATCACTGCGTGTCGGGCCCGATAGGGCCGACATCGCAACTCCGCAAACTTGACGCCAGCGTCGGGGCGTCAGGACCACACGACTTCGCCGTCCGCATCAGCGCCGCTCGTCCGCGCAAAGTGTTTGCGCTGCGCCGCTGTCGCGTCCACCGCATCCCGCACCCAACGTCCGTGACGACCGCGAAGCGCCCCTCTTGTGAGGCGGGATGGCGTATTTTGGTTTTGATTTGGGGTCGAGATCAACAGTGCCGACCCGCGACAGATTGGCACGACGGGCAAATCGTCAGCTCCTCTATGCCGTTTCCACCGTGCGCTCGGCCTCCCGCTGCCGCCACGCCTTAGGATGTGAACTCATAAATTTGGAGTGTCGGCGCATGTCCGCTTTGCCCCGGATTCTGTTGCGAAACTCTTCAGGTCTCGATCGCAGGGCTCCGTTTTGAGCGTTGGCGGTTCGTTGGTTGCGCTCCCTGGTGTGGGAGCTGCGCTGCTTGACGTGACGCCTACGCAAGGCAGGCCTCTGCCAAAGGTGGCGGGGCACGGCAGAGAAGCCTGGCGAGCCGTCTGAGGTTTTGCGCGGTTGCTGTCAGCAGCACTTCGTCCCTGACGCCGCTCAAGCCCCGCAGCCGGAAACGGTCGAGCCGGAGAATGCGCTTCATGTGCGCAAATCGCATCTCAACCTTCTTGCGCTCCCGGCGGGACTGCTGGAAGGCTTCCGTGTCGGCCAAGGCGCGGACACGATCTCGCACATCTTCGTTGATGTCACGGGTGACTTTGCGCATAGCCGCGGTCGTACACTGCGGCTTCAGCAAGCAGGCCGAGCAGTCCTTCTTGTTGGCCCTGTAGTAGACGATATGACCCTGGTCGATGTTACCGGTGCTGGTCAGCTCCGCGCCACCCGGGCAGACATAAATATTGCGCTCTTGGTCGAAGACAAAATCGGCGCGACTGAAGGTACCATCGGAGCGCGCCGATTTGTCCCACACCGGTACGTGCGGTGTGATGTTGCGATCCACCAGCCATTTGAGCAGCCTGACTGCGCCATAGACCGTGTCGCCCGCAAGCCGCTGGGGCCGCAGATCGAAGCGGCGTTCAACGCGATCCACCATGGTCTTGGTGATGGCAATCTCCACGGTTCGGTTTGCCCGAGTGCCCACGGCATCGATGATGATGCCGGCCTTGTTGTCGATCAGGTAGTTCGCATCATAGGCAAAGAACGGGTCCAGGCCTGGCCTTGCAACCCATGTCGCTTGCGGATCGGTAAGCGAGACTTCCTTGGGAGGCTTGTGTCGATCGCCGCCTTTGCCTGAACCGCCAGCGTCTCCACCACCGTCCTCATCGCCGCGAGCGGTATCTAGGGCGGCGAGGTACTCGCGAACTGCATGAGATGCCTCCTCTGCCTTTGGCCATGCAATCGGCTGGTCGCCGGGCATCCGCTTCTTCTTGTCTACATCCGCCTTGATCAGGCTCGCATCGATCGAGAACGCTTCGCCCCCAACCAGCCCGGTCGCAATGCACATTGCCACTACACCCTCGAAGACCCGACGCAGGGCGTCACTCTCCCGGAAGCGTTCGTGCCGCGCACGACAGAATACAGAGTGATCGGGGATCCTGTCCTCAATGCCGAGCTTGCAGAACCACCTGTAGGCCAGGTTGACCTGGACTTCAGCGCACAGCCGGCGCTCCGAGCGGAGCGCAAACACGTAGCCAACGATCAGCATCCGGATCATCAGTACCGGATCAATCGAGGGACGACCCGTGTGCGAGTAATACGGCGCCAACTCCTTGTGCACCCAACCCAGATCGAGAAAACCGTCGATCTGACGCACCAGATGATCGGGCGGAACTACCTTGTCGAGATCAAACGAATAGAAAAACTGTCCTTGTCCTTCTTCCCGCCGACCCATCATGCGCCGCTCCCGCCGATACCGTCTCCACCAACGGAATCATGGTTCGCGATTCGCATCAAAGGGAGTTTTGCAACACAATCCCCTCGACAACGGACTCTGAGCGGATATTGCGCCACTTCCGTTTGGTGCCTTAACCGGACTCATGCACCGCCCCAATTTAACAGTTATTCGATAATCTCGTCAGCGCGGGCCAGCACGT
>NZ_JBEKCZ010000021.1:0-38097 GCF_050014615.1 Bradyrhizobium sp.
CCGAAATACTTGTCGGTGCGGAAATCGACCTTGCGCAGCGAGCCATTCAACGCCGCGGTCAACAGCGCCCGCGTCACCTTGATCGGCATCCGGCCGCCGGTGCCATACTTGCCGCCGGTCCAGCCGGTATTGACCAGCCAGCAATCGACATCGTGCTTGGCGATCAGCTCGCGCAGCATGTTGCCATAGACCGACGGATCGCGCGGCAGGAACGGCGAACCGAAGCAGGTCGAGAATTCCGGCTGCGGCTCATTGCCGAGGCCGCGCTCGGTACCGGCCACCTTGGCGGTATAGCCGGACAGGAAGTGATACATCGCCTGCGCCGGCGTCAGCTTGGCAATCGGCGGCAACACGCCGAAGGCGTCGGCCGCCAGCATCACCACGTTCTTCGGCTGGCCGGCCCGGCCGGTTCGCGACGCATTGGGGATGAATTCGAGCGGATAGGCCGAACGGGTGTTCTCGGTTTTTGAGCCGTCGTCGAAGTCCGGCTCGCGGGAATGTTCGTGCAGCACCACATTCTCCAGCACCGCGCCGAAGCGCTTGCTGGCGGCGAAGATCTCGGGCTCGGCCTCTTTCGACAGCTTGATGCATTTGGCGTAGCAGCCGCCCTCGAAATTGAAGATGCCGTCGCTGCCCCAGCCATGCTCGTCGTCACCGATCAGGGTGCGCTTCGGGTCCGCCGAGAGCGTGGTCTTTCCGGTTCCGGACAGGCCGAAGAAGATCGCGGCATCGCCGTCGGGGCCGACATTGGCCGAGCAATGCATCGGCATCACGCCCTTTTCCGGCAGGTAGTAATTCAGCGTGGTGAACACCGACTTCTTCATCTCGCCGGCATAATAAGACCCGCCGATCAGGACGATCTTGCGGGCGAAATCGATCGCGACGACGTTTTCGGACTTGCAGCCGTGGCGTTTGGGATCGGCCCGGAAGCTCGGCAGATCGATGATGGTAAGTTCAGGCACGAAGCCCGCAAGCTCGGAGGTCTCCGGGCGGATCAAGAGCGTGCGGATAAACAGCGAATGCCAGGCCAGCTCGGTAAAGACCCGGGTCTTGATCCGGAAGCTCGGATCGGCGCCGCCATAGAGATCCTGCGCGAACAGCGTCATGCCTTCGGCGTGGCCGAGGAAATCCTTGTAGAGCGTCTCGAACTGCTCCGAGGTGATCGACTGGTTGCCGGCCCACCACATGTTCTTGTCGGTGGTCGCGTCACGGACGGTAAATTTGTCCTTCGGGCTGCGGCCGGTGAACACACCGGTATCCGCGCACAACGCGCCATCGGCCGACAGCACGGCTTCGCCGGTCCGCAGCGCATGCTCATAGAGTTGCGGCGCGCCAAAGTTCCAGTTCACGCTTTTGAGTTTTTTTAAGCCGAATTTGTCGGCGCCGAAGGCACCGTTATGCACGCCCGTCTCTTGCACGAAATAACCCTCCTGAACCCGCGTATCTCGATGGCGCGAAAGCCGCTGGACGCGCCCCTGTCGCGGTAACCGTTAATTCAATATAACCGTATGACCCCGGTCCGGCGACCTAATATTGATGAACGCCGGGCTTGCCAAGCCGATCCCTTCGTATTTGGTTTATTCCGGCGCGGATCCTTGATCCGGATCAAAAACCTGTTGCGGTGCAAGGTGATCCGACCGGCGCTGCGATATGCCGATCGGGCGCCGAATTGGCGGAACTTCCGACTTGCTGCAACGCACAATAGCCTCAGCGGCTGGCGCCCTCGCCGATCAGGGCGAACGGTCCCCACAACGCCGGATAGGCATTCCTGGGCGACGAGGTGTCTTGGAGATAAGCCAGCATGGCCTGACGAAGCGCCTCGGCACGGCCGATCCTGGGGTCGGATTTCAGTCGCTGGAAAGTCGCGGTGGTAAGCCTCGTCGCGGCTTCCGAATCCACCGCCCAATGCGAGACCAGAAGCGCCCTTGCGCCGGCATAGAAGAACGACCGCGCGAGGCCGGACAAGGCTTCGGCACCCGGTTTGTCGCCGGCAATGGTATTGCACGCCGACAGCACCACCCAATCGGCGTTGAGCTTCAGTTGCGCGACTTCGCTTGACGTGAGCAGGCCGTCATCGAGTTCGGAAGGCTGCTTCGGAGTGCTCAGCGCCAGTGACGGTTCGGCCAGGCCTTTGACGTCGCCCGCGACCAGGCCATGGGTCGCAAAATAGATGATGCCGTAGTCGGCCAACGGGGCCCGCTTGACCGTCGTCTCGCTGGCGTCCGCGCCGAGATGGATGTCGGATGCGCCAACGCCGAGGTCTTTCGCCACCTCGTTCAGTTCGTCGGCGGTATCCGGCAATGGCGGCAACGCCTGCGCAAGCTTCGCGCGATCGACCCCCGCGCCCTGCCAGAAATCGGTATAGGCTGCCGTCGTCACGCTACGGGACGCCGATCTGGTCGCGGTACGCTGGTCTCCGCCGCCCTGCTGCGCCGGGTTGAACACGGGGTCCCCGAAGCCGGTCATCGGCTTGATCCCCTGATCCTTGCGCGCAAAAGCGCGCAGCGATTTCAGGCTCGCCACCGACGGCAGCACCGACACCGCCTGACGTTTGATCAGCCAGGCCGCATCGCGATAGCCATCGATTTTTTCCGGGATCGCGGCGGCCGGCTTTTCCGTCACCAGCAGATGGAACGGCAGCGCGGTTAGCGCGCCCGCCGGCACCACCAGAAGGCTGCGCTTGGCCCTGACCTTTGGCTCGACCGGACCCAGCAGCGCTTCATACAGTCCATTGGCGAGCGCAAGATCGAACAGCCCGGACTTGCCGGTGGCATCGCTCGCATTGGCGACGTTCAACCCGCGGCGAAAAGCGGCGACCTTTAGCGAAAGCGCTTCGGCGCCAAGCGGCAGCGGCTTCCAGTCGAAGCCCTCGCGCGTGATCGCGATGACGTAGCTCTCTTGGTCGGCGACCGCGAACAGCACCATGGCCTCGTCGGCGGACAGCAGAGCTTGAATCTCGGTAGCCGTCATCGGCAGCGGATTCGACAAAGCGGCGTAATCGGGAAATTCGGCCGTGAAGGTTTTTTGCAACGTGGCGCGCTCGACGGCAATCGCGGCCAGTCGGTCCCGGCTGCGTTGCTCGGCCGCGACGTCGCGCTTCGAGGGCTCCTTGGAGACCGCGGCCACGATCGCCTTGTCCAGTGTTTCGGCTTCACTGGACAGGTCCTGATCCCGGCGAACCAGTTCGGCGAGGCGATCGTTTCCCGCGGCCAGCCGGACCGCGAGCTTGTTCACGGCAACAGCCGCCGACGACTGGGTGCCGCGCTGAATGACATTGAGCGCGTCATCCAGCGCTTTCTCAGGCGGCATCAGCTGTTGGCGCTGCGCGCCCCACAATACGGCCAGCGCGACGTGCGGCTGCGCGCTGCCGCCGGCAATCAGCCTTTCCACAATCGGGACGGCGTCGGCGACGCGTCCCTCCTTCTGGTAGAGCAAGGCCAGATTATTCGCCGATGTCGCGGCATCGGGATGCGCTGCGCCCAGCGCGCGCTCGCGGATCGCCAGCGCGCGCTGATAGAGCGGCTCGGCGTCCGCGAGGCGGTCCTGCCGTTCATAGAGGTCCGCCAGATTGTTGAGGGATCTCGCGACATCGGGATGATCGCGCCCGAGCACCTTCTCGCGGATCGCCAGCGACCGCTTGATCAGCGGTTCGGCCTCACTGACGCGGCCCTCGACCTTGTCAACCTGGCCGAGATTGTTCAGCAGGGTCGCGACCGCGGGATGCTGCGGGCCGAGCGCCTTCTCGTAGATCGCGAGCGCACGCTGGAACAGTGGCTCGGAGTCGGCGTGGCGATCCTGCTTCTCGTAATTGGTCGCCAGGTTGTTGAGGGATTGCCCGACATCGGGATGATCGCGACCGAGCGCCTTCTCGCGGATCGCCAGCGACCGCTTGAACAGCGGCTCGGCGTCAGCGTAGCGCTGCTGCCGCTGGTAAAGCGCCGCCAGATTGTTCAGCTCGGGGGCGACTTGCGATGAATCAAGACCATCCAGTTTTTCCAGGATCGCGATCGATCGGCGATACAACGGCTCGGCCTCGGCATCCTGCCCCTGGCTTCCATACAGCATCGCCAGATTGTTCAGCGCACCCGCTACGTCGCGGTTGAACGGACCATAGTTCTTTTCGAGATCCGCGAGCAGCCGCTGCGCCAGCGGGATCGCCTGGGTGTATTTTCCGGCCCGGCTGAGTTCCGCGATCGCGGAACTGCGTGCACCCATCTCAATCTTTTGCGCCAACGACGGAGCGCTGAGACACGCGCCCGCGATCAGCGCCACCCCCAGCGTCAGGACCAGCCGATTGCCCGATTTCATGATCCGCACGCCTCACCGCCCCGCAGAAGAGGCGTGCCATGGGTCGCGACAACTACCGCGTCCGTTCAAAAAGTAGGCTGCGACTATCCGCCCTCCGCTGCGCGAGCGTCGGTCACGAGCTTCACCAGCATCTTCCTCAACTCTCCCGGCCCGGTCACCCGCTCCGGAAAATCCAGCCGCAGCACCCTCGTCCCGGCCGCGATGTCGATGCCATCGGGGTCGCAGCCGGTACAGCGCCAGTCCGCCGAATGGGCCCCGAGCAGCCTCGTCGCGTAGAGGTTCATCGCCTCGAGATGATCGGCATTCATGTGCTCGATCGCGCCCTGCTCGGCCTCCAGCAGGGCTGCGGCATCGGAGATATCGGTCAGGAACTGCTCCGGCTGGAGGTCGACAATCCGGCCGAACCCCGCGACCAGATGCGCCGCCAGGGGCTCGATCCTGAAAAATGAAAAATCCTTAAAGTCTACAAAGGCTTCGGCAGATGGATGGGCATTCAAATAGCGCCGGCGCGCGGTCGCCGCCTGATCGCCTTTGGCTTCCTCGGCCCGGCCCGCCAGCATGATCCGAGATCCCTCGAGCGGGTCGCCCTCGACGCGTTCGTCCAGCATCAGCGAGACCCTGGCATCGCCGAGGATATTTTTCGTGTGCAGCGCCAGGCGCGAAATCAGCAGGATCGGCGCGCCGTCGGGCTGGCTCGCGACATTCACCAGCGAACAATAGGGATCGCCGCTGCCGGCCATCAGGGTCGCCAAAGCCCCCTGCCGGCTCCGCCGCAACAGTAATCTGGCCTGCTTCGACGGATTGAAATCAGCGATGGGCTGCATCGATCATTTCCGCATATCTCATTGCATTAAGAGCCTTTTTCCGGCTAAACCAATGCCCATATAGGCTCGGTCGCCATGGTTCGCTAAGGGCATTTCGGGAACTCGGTCACACTTCAGCCCAGCTTGCATTGCTCGTTGACCGCGTTAGCAGCCCACTTATACGGCGCATCGCCGAATTGCTCTACATTTCACCGTTTCGGAAAGCAGGCTCATGCCCACAATCGCCTTGGTCGACGACGACCGCAACATTCTCACATCGGTCTCGATCGCGCTCGAAGCTGAAGGCTATCGCATCATGACCTACACGGATGGCGCTTCCGCGCTCGACGGCTTCCGTACCAGTCCGCCGGACCTTGCCATCCTCGACATCAAGATGCCGCGCATGGACGGCATGGAGACGTTGCGGCGGCTGCGGCAGAAGTCCGACCTGCCGGTGATTTTCCTCACCTCCAAGGATGAGGAAATCGACGAATTGTTCGGTCTCAAAATGGGCGCCGACGATTTCATCCGCAAGCCGTTTTCGCAACGCCTGCTGGTCGAACGCGTCAAGGCGGTGCTGCGCCGCGCGGCGCCGAAAGATCCCACCGCCGTGCCCAAGGAAACCGACGCCAAGGCATTGGACCGCGGGCTGCTGCGTATGGACCCCGAACGTCACACCTGTACCTGGAAGAACGAACCGGTGACCCTGACGGTAACGGAATTCCTGATCCTGCAGGCGCTGGCCACGCGCCCCGGTGTGGTCAAAAGCCGCAACGCCCTGATGGACGCGGCCTATGACGATCAGGTCTATGTCGACGATCGCACCATCGACAGCCACATCAAGCGGCTACGCAAGAAGTTCAAGGTCGTGGACGACGATTTCGAGATGATCGAAACCCTCTACGGCGTCGGTTACCGTTTCAAGGAAACCTGATTGACGAACACTTCGCGCGCGGCTTGTGAACTGACGCCGCCGCGCGTCTGGGGTAATATGCAAAGGCGACGCCTCGCGGAACCTTTGGCAACAACCGGCGGTTTTGGCCATTGCTTGATCGAACGCAGCCTGATCCGGGCGTGAATGCCGAGGACGCCCCGCCGTCCGTGGTGCTGGATACCGTTGCCGCCGACAATCCGCCGGTGCCGGGCTGGCAGCGGGTGCTCGGCTGGCTGCGCCGGATCGGTCAGTTTTTTTTCGCGCTCAGCTTCTCCAGCCTGACCCGCCGCATCGTTTCGCTCAACCTCGCCGGCCTGCTCGCGCTGGTGGCGAGCATCCTCTATCTTTCGCAGTTCCGTGCCGGCCTGATCGATGCGCGGGCGCAAAGCCTTCTGGTGCAGGCCGAGATCATCGCCGGTGCGATCGCGGCCTCGGCGACGGTCGAGACCAACACCATCACCATCGACCCCGACCGGTTGCAGGATCTGAAACCCGGAGAAACCTACAACGCGCCCGACGAATATTCCGGGCTGGATTTTCCGATCAACCCGGAGCGGGTCGCGCCCGTGTTGCGACGGCTGATTTCGCCGACCAAGACCCGGGCCCGCATTTTCGATCCCAATGGCGGATTGATCCTGGACAGCCGCAGCCTCGACGCCGTGCTGCGGGACAATCTGCCGCCGCTTTCCGACGCCAAGCCGGGCCTGCTGGAGCGGACCACGATCGCCATCCGCACCTGGCTCAATCGCGGCGATCTGCCGCTGTATCGCGAACTCGGACCGGAAGGCGGCAACGGCTATGAAGAGGTCGCTGGCGCCCTCAACGGCCAGAAGAACAGCATGGTGCGCGTCAATCAGCGTGGCGAGGTGATCGTCTCGGTCGCGGTGCCGGTGCAGCGTTTCCGCGCGGTGCATGGCGCGCTGATGCTCTCGACCCAGGGCGACGACATCGACCAGATGGTGACCGCCGAGCGGCTCGCGATCCTGAAAGTCGGCGGCGTCGCGTCGGCGGTGATGATCGTGCTGTCATTGCTGCTGGCGAGCACCATCGCCGGCCCGGTGCGCCGGCTTGCCGACAGCGCCGAGCGGGTCCGGCGCCGGATCCGGACCCGCGTCGAGATTCCCGATTTCACCCGCCGCCGCGACGAGATCGGGCATCTGTCCGGCGCGCTGCGCGACATGACCGACGCGCTCTATAACCGCATCGAGGCGATCGAGATGTTCGCCGCCGACGTTGCCCATGAGCTGAAGAACCCGCTGACGTCGCTGCGCTCCGCGGTCGAGACGCTGCCGCTGGCGCGCAACGAGAACAGCCGCGCGCGGCTGCTGGCGGTGATCGAACATGACGTCAAGCGGCTCGATCGGCTGATCTCGGACATTTCCGATGCGAGCCGGCTCGACGCCGAATTGCAGCGCCAGGACATGACCTCGGTCGATCTTCGCCGCCTGCTCACCACCCTGACCACGGTCGCCAACGAAACCCGCCTCGGCAACAATATCGCGGTCGAAGTCCGCTTCGAAGGCCGCAACCCCGCCGACGCTTTCTCGGTGCCGGGCCATGATTCACGGCTGGGACAGGTGATCTCGAATCTTCTGGTCAACGCCCAGTCGTTTTCCGAAGCGGGCGGCAAGGTCCGCATCATTTGCCGCCGCGTCAAATCGGAAATTGAAATCGTGGTCGACGATGACGGGCCGGGAATTCGCGAAGATGCGCTGCAGCGGATCTTCGAGCGCTTCTACACCGACCGGCCGCATCAGGGTTTTGGACAGAATTCCGGGCTCGGACTGTCGATCTCAAAGCAGATCGTGGAAGCCCATGGCGGACGCATCTGGGCGGAAAACCGCGCGGGTCCGCTCAGCGCCGAAGGCGAGGCGACGATCGCCGGGGCGCGCTTTGTGGTCAGGCTGCCCGCGCCATGAGCGACACGGCAAGTGCGAGCGTTCACGCCTCGGCCGTACTGGTCGGAAATCGCGCCGTGCTGATCCGCGGGCCGTCAGGCGCCGGCAAATCGCGGCTGGCGTTCGATCTCATTTTGGCCGGACGTGCCGGGCACATAGCGCCCGCCGTGCTGATCGGCGATGACCGCGTCCACCTCGAGGCGCGCCAGGGGCAGCTGAAAGACCAGCAGCAGGACCAGTTGGTCGTCCGCCCGGCGCGCGAATTGGCCGGCCTGATCGAAATTCGCGGGTTAGGTATTCGCCGCTGCGACTTCGCCGATGAGGCCATTGTGGGCCTGGTGGTCGATCTCGGCGCCGCGGATGCGGAGCGGCTGCCGCCCCCGGAAGCCCTGCTGACGCGCATCCACGGTGTCAGTTTACCGCGAATCCCGGTGGGAGCAGGCTATTCAGCACTCCCACTGATTGTGGCTGAATTGACGACAACCGCCGGTTACGGATCCCCCCAACCTTCGGCCAATTGCTTGAAGGGAATTGGTAACCATATCAGTCCCACACTCGCGACCGAATAGACCGGCGCGGCCCCTCTCCCAAGCATTAGATTCCGGGAGAATCGCGAAAATCCCCTCTTGCGCGGGGGCTCTGGATGGTCAAAGTGGCGCGTTCGTGCGGTGCACCAAAAAGCACCCACGAGGAGTTTCCGATGATTGGTCTAGTACTTGTGACCCATGGGCGCCTTGCCGACGAGTTCAAGGCGGCGCTCGAACATGTCATGGGCCCGCAAAAACAAATCGAAGCCGTCACGATCGGCGCCGAAGATGACTCCGATTTGTGTCGAAGTGACATTATCGAAGCGGTCAACCGCGTCGACAGTGGCGATGGCGTTGCGATCCTCACCGACATGTTCGGCGGCACACCCTCCAACCTCGCGATCTCCTGCATGAGCCGCCCGAAAGTGGAAGTGCTCGCGGGAATCAATCTTCCCATGCTGGTCAAGCTGGCCAAGGTTCGCGAAGAGCGATCGCTCCCCGACGCCATCGCGATGGCGCAGGAAGCCGGGCGCAAATACGTGACCATCGCGAGCCGGGTCCTCGCCGGCAAATGAGCGACGACGACGCGTCGCCCGAAGAGATTGCCGGACCAAGTGTCCCGACAGGCGCCGTCTCCCGTGAACTTCCCATCATCAACAAGCGCGGCCTGCACGCGCGCGCCTCCGCCAAATTCGTTCAGATGGTCGAGCGATTCAATGCCGAAGTCTGGGTGACCAAAGGCGGCGAAACCGTCGGCGGCACCTCGATCATGGGACTGATGATGCTGTCCGCCGGGCCCGGCACATCGATCACGGTCTCCGCGATCGGCCCCGAAGCCGAAGCCGCGATTGCGGCGATCACCGACCTGGTCGCCAGCAAGTTCAACGAAGAAGGCACGTGACCGGGCGCGCTGGCCAGCTTCGGGGCGCGCTGAACGCTACTTCGCCGGCGGGACGATATAAACCTTCCAGGTGATCGCGGGACCGGGATGACCCTGGAAGAAGCGCTGCGTGGTGATCGCCACTTGCTCGGCATCCCCAGCATTGGCCGCCATCCAGGCCTCGCAGACCGGCAGCCGTCCGTCCGACGTATCGCAGACGCCGATAAAGCCGAGCCGTTTGGCCTCCTCGAGCGAGGTCAGCCCCGACGACCAGACTTCGCCCGGCGTAAACGGCGCCGGATGGTCCGGACTGTAGAACGTCAGGGGCTCACCGACCTCCGTGGTGCCCGCGACCACCGCCCACCGCGAATGGAACCGCATATGCCATTCCCGCGTCAGCTCGCGGGCCAGCTGGGAGCGCGCGCCGTAGCTTAGGGCGCCGTTGGGATTTGCGGCCATCTCGATCGCCGCGATGGTCGGCGAGGCGACCAGCACCGCCAGCGTGGCGGCGAACCAGATCAGGACGAGATGAAACAGCGCCACCTTCTGAAGGCGCAGCGACGGAATGGCGACCAGCGCCAGCGGGGTCAGAAAGAACAGCGAGATGCCCCAGTCGGTCTTCATATAGACCATGAAGATCAGGCCGCCGAGCGGCGGCCCGATCGCGACCACGATCTGGATGATCCAGATATTGATCGCCTGCGATCCGTTGACGCCCGCATTGGCGCCGCGCGACCAGGCTTGCGTGAACAGCGCCAGCGGCCGTCGCACCAGCGTCGCCCACCATCGTGGCCGCAAGGCCAGCGCAAGTACCGCCAGTGCCACCGGCAGCGCCAGCAGCGCCAGATTGTGGCCGACATAGTTGAGCACGAGTGCCGCGCTCTGCGCGCGGCTCGAAAGTCCATAGACGTCGCCGGCATAGGTCAGCGGCACGAAGTCCACTCGCTCCAGCCACACCAGATGCGGAACCATCGCGACGACGAGCGTGGCAATAGCAACCCACGGCGCCGGCGAGCGCAGGAACAGCAGGCGATCGGGGTGCAGCAGCGCGGCGAGCCCGACCGCGCCGATCATGGTCAGCACCCAGTATTTCGTCATCAGCGCCAGCGCACCGGCCAGGCCGAGCCACAGGCCCGATGTCACGCTGCGCTTTTCGAACGCGTTCAGATAAGCCAGCACGACCAGCGGCAGCGTCACCAGTTGCAGCAGATCCGGATTATATTTGAAACCCTTGAAATTAAAGATCGGATAGAGCGCCAGCATCACCACGACGAAGAAGGCGCGGCGATAGTCCACCACGCGCACCGCGATCAGCCAACAGATCACGAGTCCGCAGCCCAGCGTCGTCATCGCCAGCGCGTAAGTCGCCCAGTCGGTGACCGGGAACAGCTGGAACCAGAGACCGGCGACCCAGCCCGCCAGCGGCGGATGCTTGCCGTAGCCGAGCTGGAGTTTCTGGCCCCAGGCGAACGCTTCGGCGACATCCATATGGACGTCCTGCGCCGCCTTGAGGTTGATCAGGATGAAGGTCCAGAACCAGGCATGGAGGGCGGCAAAACCGATCACCAGCCAGGGGGCGGTTTTGCGATACGAAGCCAACGCCGCGAGCCATGCCGCCAGTCGCCGGATGCTCGGTCGCCGCCGCCGGCGCGTGCGGGACGCCGCGGGCAATAATGATGCAGTTGACATGGCCCAGTGCGTAGCGCGTTTTTCACGGAAGTGGAATCAGCTTGGCGTGAAGAAGCGCCGCTAAAACGGCGTAATATGGTTGCCGCGTCGGGGGACGAATGCTATCCCGCGCCCATGACATCCATCCCTATTTCCAACATCCGCAACTTCGCCATTGTTGCGCATATCGACCATGGCAAATCGACGCTGGCCGACCGTCTGATCCAGACCACCGGAGGCCTGCAGGCGCGCGAGATGAAGGAACAAGTGCTCGATTCCATGGATATCGAGCGCGAGCGCGGCATTACCATCAAGGCGCAGACCGTGCGGCTGACCTACCCGGCCAAGGACGGCAAGACCTACATCCTCAATTTGATCGACACGCCCGGCCATGTCGACTTCGCCTATGAGGTGTCGCGTTCGCTGGC
This sequence comes from Bradyrhizobium sp., assembly GCF_050014615.1. Classification (GTDB taxonomy): domain Bacteria; phylum Pseudomonadota; class Alphaproteobacteria; order Rhizobiales; family Xanthobacteraceae; genus Bradyrhizobium. The sequence continues at coordinate 11,447 of NZ_JBEKCZ010000021.1, forward strand.
GGCCTGCGAAGGCTCGCTGCTGGTGGTCGATGCCAGCCAGGGCGTCGAGGCGCAGACGCTCGCCAACGTCTACCATGCGCTCGATGCCGGCCATGAAATCGTGCCGGTGCTCAACAAGATCGACCTGCCGGCGGCGGAACCGGACCAGGTCAAGCAGCAGATCGAGGACGTGATCGGCATCGATGCGTCCGACGCGGTGATGATCTCGGCCAAGACCGGGCTCGGCATCGATGAAGTGCTGGAAGCCATCGTGCACCGGCTGCCGCCGCCGAAAGGCGACCACGACGCCTCGCTGAAGGCGCTCCTGGTCGACAGCTGGTACGACGTCTATCTCGGCGTCGTGGTGCTGGTCCGGGTTGTCGACGGCGTGATGAAAAAGGGCCAGCGCATCCGGATGATGGGCACCAACGCCGCCTATGACGTCGAGCGGGTCGGTTTCTTCACCCCCAAGATGACGCAGGTCGATGAACTCGGCCCCGGCGAGATCGGCTTCATCACCGCCGCGATCAAGGAAGTCGCCGATACCCGCGTCGGCGATACCATCACCGATGATCGCAAGCCGGTAACCGAGATGCTGCCCGGCTTCAAGCCGGCGATCCCCGTGGTGTTCTGCGGCCTGTTTCCGGTCGATGCCGACGATTTCGAGACGCTGCGCGCGGCGATGGGAAAATTGCGCCTCAACGACGCCAGCTTCTCGTTCGAGATGGAAACCTCGGCCGCGCTCGGCTTCGGTTTCCGCTGCGGCTTCCTCGGCCTGTTGCATCTGGAAATCATCCAGGAGCGGCTGTCGCGCGAATTCGATCTCAATCTGATCGCGACTGCGCCCTCGGTGATCTACAAGATGCGCCTCACCGACGGGGAAGTGATCGAGATTCACAATCCGATCGACATGCCCGACGTGGTGAAGATCGCCGAGATCGAGGAGCCGTGGATCGAGGCCACCATCCTGACTCCCGACGAATATCTCGGCAGCGTGCTGAAGCTGTGCCAGGACCGGCGCGGTTCGCAGAAAGAGCTCACCTATGTCGGCAATCGCGCGATGGTGAAATACGAACTGCCGCTCAACGAAGTGGTGTTCGATTTCTACGACCGCCTGAAGTCGGTCTCGAAGGGCTATGCCTCGTTCGACTATCATCTCACCGACTACAAGCCCGCCGACCTCGTCAAGATGCAGATCCTGGTCAACAACGAGCCGGTGGATGCGCTGTCGATGCTGGTGCACCGCCAGCGCGCTGAAGGCCGCGGCCGCGCCATGGTCGAGAAGATGAAGGAACTGATCCCGCCGCACATGTTCCAGATTCCGATCCAGGCGGCGATCGGCGGCAAGGTGATCGCGCGCGAAACCGTGCGCGCGCTGCGCAAGGATGTCACCGCCAAGTGCTACGGCGGCGACATCACGCGCAAACGAAAACTTCTGGAGAAGCAGAAGGAAGGCAAGAAGAAGATGCGGCAGTTCGGCAAGGTCGACATCCCGCAGGAAGCTTTTATTGCCGCGCTGAAGGTGGATAGCTGAGGCTCCCGATCCGCCATTGAGATTCCCGTCGTAACATGTTACGCTTTGTCCATGGCCTCGACCCCGAAAAAGTCAAAACCCCGCACCCCGCAGCAGCGCATGGCTTCGCGCCGCGAGCGCCTGCGCGCGCAGGGGCTGCGGCCGGTGCAGCATTGGGTGCCGGATCTACGTAATCCCAAGGTGCTCGCGGAAGTCCGCCGTGAGGTAAAATTGATGGCGCAGCATCCGGAAAACGATGCGATCGATAACTGGATCGAGTCGGTCTACGATTGGGAATCGTGGAAATAACGCGCGGCGATGTCGTGCTGATGGTCGTTCCGAGCGATCTCGGACGACCGCGGCCCGGCATCGTCGTTCAAGCCGACGAGTTGACCGCCGGCCTCTCGACAATCCTGGTCTGTCCTGTCTCGTCTGACCTGCAGGCCGGACTTTCACTCCGACCGCTGATCGAGGTTGCGCCGGGAAACGGTCTTCGCCTTCGGTCGCAAATCATGACCGATAAACTGGTCGCGCTCCGCCGCGACCGCGTTCGGCGGGTTATCGGCCGCATCGACGCTGAAACATCCGAACAACTCGACCGCGCGCTGCTTCTGGTCCTCGGGCTGGCGCGATGACCGGTGTGCAACCAGTGCAGCACCCATCCCTCGCGCCCATCCTGAACCAGCCCTGAAATCTGCTCCGTTGATTGAACCTGCGGGAATGTCGACGCCACTACCCTGCGCGTACAATGCCGCGCGCTGATATGCGGCACAAAGGGTAGTTTGTGATGCGAAAGAAAAATTGGCGGGTGATCATCGTTGGTGTCGTGCTGTTGGCCGTGGCCTGCATCTTTTTCCTCTTCATGAAGGGTATGGCACCGCAGTCGACGGATCCCGTCGCCCTGATGCAGACGGTTGGGCAGGTCTCCGGCATCGTCGGCGGGATCAGCCTTGCCATGATCATTGTCGGGCTGGTCGGCAAGAAGACCCCGGCCAGCTAGCGCCGACGGCCGGGTTGCGCCGCGCCAAAGCAGCGACCAAGACAGCGACCACAAATTTTCATCATGGCCAGTGGATATCGAACTGGCGCGGCGCGTGGCCTGTGGCCAACGCGGCACACTTTTATCCCCGCTTGCCCATCTTGATCCGCGACGGCAGATAGATCACCATTGCGCCGTTGCCAATCAGAACCCAAAAAGGGGCGAGGAAACGCATGAACAAACTTCCCGGTTTCGGCCTTGTCGACCGCGCGCGGGCGCTGCAGCCGTTGATCGCCAGCGAGGCCGAAGAAATCGAGCGGACCCGGCGTCTGACCCAGCCGGTGGTTGCCGCCCTGATCGAGAACGGGCTTTACCGGTCGCTGCTGCCGCAAAGCGTCGGGGGGGCCGAGGCGCAGCCCCAGATCTTCATGCAGGTGCTGGAGGAAATAGCCAAGGTCGATGCCTCGACGGCCTGGTGCCTCGGCCAGTGCAGCGTCTGCGCCATGACGGCGGCCTATCTCGATCTCGATGTCGCGCACCAGATTTTCGATGCCCCCGACAGCATCCTCGCCTGGGGCGCGATCGCCAACGAGGTGCAGGTCGTTCCCGGCGGTTATCGCATCACCGCGCGCTGGGACTTCGCCAGCGGCTCGCGCCAGGCCAACTGGCTCGGCGCCCATGTCCGGGTCATCGAGGCCGACGGCACCAAGCGGTTAAAGCCGAATGGCACGCCGGAGATACGCACCATCGTCTTCCCGGCGGCCAGCGCCACCATGCACGATGTCTGGGACGTGATCGGCCTGAGGGGCACCGGTACCGATTCCTACTCGGTCGATGATCTGTTCATTCCGGAAAATTTCGCGGCGTTGCGTGACGACCCCTCGGGCTTGCGCGAAACAGGGCCGCTCTACGGATTCACGACTTTCACCATGTTCGGACTGGGCTTCGCCGCGATCTCGGTCGGCGTCGCGCGCGCGACGCTCGATGCCGCCATCGAACTGGCACGCGGCAAGTCCTCGGTCGGCCTCAAGGCGATGCGCGAGAACAACGCGGTTCTGGGTGCGATCGGACGCATGGAAGGCAATTTGCGCGCCGCGCGCGCCTATATCTATGCAACGGCCGGGGAAGCCTGGAGCGAGGCCACGCAGACAGGCAAAGTTTCGGAAGAGCGCCGCGCGGCGATGCGTCTTGCCGCGACCTGGACCATTCATCAGGCGGCTTCCGTGGTTGATGCGGCCTATCACATGGCCGGCGCCACCGCCGTGTTCCGCGCCAACAAGTTCGAACGCCGGTTCCGCGACATGCACGCCATCGCGCAGCAGATCCAGGCCCGCGACAACCATTATGAGGATGTCGGCAGGGTGATGCTGGATGCCACCGCCACCATCCCGCGCGGACCGACAAACTAGGTCGCGCGGGCAAGAACCGCCGGTATTTCGGCTATCAGCGGGCGGCCGAGCTGGCGCGCCCGCCAACACCGCCTGAGGGTTGTGCTCTCACGATCTTGCGACTGCACGGGCAATCAGTTGTTAAGCACTTTCTGGGACTTTGCGGTAACCGGTGCGGAGCCCAGATTTCCCATGTTCCAACTTCGATCGATCGCGGCCCGCCTGATCCTTGCCATCTCGCTGACCGTGGCGGCGGCCTGCGGCATCCTCGGAACATTTTCGATCATTCAGGAACGTTCCCTGATGCGGCTCGCGCTCGACCAGCAGCTCAAGCTGCAATATGACAGCGTGATCGCCGCCATCGACTATGAAGGCCGGGCGGCGCTGGCGGTCAGTGCCGTGATCGCGACGTTTCCTCCGGTGGCGGATGCGGTCGCCAAAGGCGACCGCGACGCGATGTCGGCGCTGCTTCTGGCGCCGATGGCGGCATTGAAGCCGCAGGGTATTCCGCTGATCAGCTTCCACGCGCCGCCGGCCATCGCCTTCTATCGGGCGCACGATCCCAAGACGTTCGGCGAGGACATCTCGGTGCGGCGCGCGACCGTGGTGGAGTCGAACAGGACCGGCAAGCCGATCGTCGGCGTCGAAGCCGGACGGGATTCACTGGGCATCTTCGCCATGACACCGATCATGCGTGACGGCAAAAGCATCGCCGTCGCCGACATCGGCGTTTCCTTTGGCAAGCAATTCGTCGACAGCGCCAAGCAGCGCTTCGGCATCGATCTGGCCGTGCACCGCTTCGACGGCAAGGCCTTCGTCAGGATCTCATCGACCATGGGCGACAGCTCTGATGTCACCCCGGACGAGCTCAAACGCGTATTCGATGGCGGCACCTTGCGTCGCGACGCCACGCTCAACGGCCATCCTGCCGCGCTCTATCTCGGACAAATCAAGAATTATGCCGGGCAACCGATCGCGGTGATCGAACTGGTCAAGGATACCACCGAATATGAGGCGGCGTCGGCGAGTTCGCAGCGTAATCTCATCATCGGCGCGTCCGCCATTCTTGCCGCAGCCGCCTTGCTCGCGTTTCTGCTTGGCCGCGGCATGTCGCGTCCGTTGACGGCGATCACCGATGTGATGAACCGGCTCTCGAGTGGCGATACCGATGTGACGATCCCCGGCGGCGATCGCAAGGACGAACTCGGCTCAATGGCGGGAGCGGTCGACGTGTTCCGCCGCAACATGATCGAGGCGCGCACGCTGCGCGACGCGCAGGAGGCCGCCAAACAAGAGGCCGAGCTGGAAAAGAAGGCACTGCAGCGTCAAATGGCCGATCGCTTCGAAGCCGACGTCAAAAGCGTGGTCGGTGCCGTCGCGCGGGCGACGGAGGATATGCAGCGCGTCGCCGCAAAAATCACCGAGAGCGTCAACGGCACGTCGGAGCAGGCCACAGCAGCGGCCGCCGCCTCCGAACAAGCATCGGCCAGTGTCAGCACGGTCGCCGCCGCCACCGAACAGCTGGCTTCTTCGGTCACCGAGATCGGCCGCCAGGTCACCCATTCCAGCGACGTCGCCGATGCCGCCGTGGCCAAGGCCGCGCAAACCACGGAAATGGTCGGAACTCTCGCGGCCGCCGGCGAGAAGATCGGCGATGTGCTTCGCCTGATCGGCGCGATCGCCAGCCAGACCAATTTGCTGGCGCTGAACGCAACCATTGAGGCGGCGCGCGCCGGCGATGCCGGCCGGGGCTTTGCCGTGGTCGCATCCGAAGTCAAGGAACTCGCCAGCCAGACCGCAAAGGCAACCGAGGAGATCGCCGGGCAGGTCGCCGCCATCCAGACCTCCACCGGCGATTGCGTCACCGCGATCGGCAGCATCGGCGACACCATCCGGGAGATCAGCGGGATCGCCACCACCATCGCCGCGGCGGTCGAGGAACAGGGTTCGGCGACACGCGAGATTGCGCGAAGCGTGCAACAGGTCGCCGCCGGCACCAGCGAGGTCGCGGTCAACGTGGCCGGCGCCAGCCATGCCGCCGGCCAGTCGCGCGCGCTGGCCGATACCGTCCTTGTCGCCTCCAGCGAACTCAACCAGCACGCCACCACGCTGTTCGCCAGCGTCGATACTTTCCTGGCCAGCCTGCGTGACGCCGCCTAGGCGTCGGCATGGCTGGGACGCCTCGCTAGGATGTGCCGCGCGCTCCGATAAGTCTGCCTCGCCACCCGAGCGTAATACAGGCTGCGCCCGCGGCAAGCAGCGCCAGGCCAAGGTTGAGGCTCAGAATTCTGTCGCTGGCCGAGCAGACATTGCGGTCGATACAGCCGTCGGTGATAAGGCCTGCCGCGATGATGCCCCGGGTGATGAGAAGATAAACGATCGCCGTCAGCAGCAGGTAGCCGCAAATCACAGCGAGGCGGCGACGCGGCGACGGCATGTCAGTCGCGGCAAGTTCGGTGCGCTCGATCATGTATTGACTGCTCAACGCCTTTGCCGGATCGCGGATTTGCACGGTGGAACCTGTCAGCAGGTCGTGTACCGCCTGGTTGCGGCTCGTGACTGCCAAAATCACGAACGAATACAGGCCGAGCACCCCCTTGATAACGGCGCGTGCACACGCCTTCGGGAAGCTGATATTGCCGCCATCGTCCTCGTCGACGACGCGCAGATTGTTGAAATAATGCCCGAGCGTGCCGCCGATCCGGGACACCAGAATCGGCTCATACAGCAACAGCGCAACGATCACCAGAACTCCGAGCGCACGCGAAAAATTGTCGCTTCCCACGGAGGTTGCAAGCAGCACCGCGCCGTATATCACGATCAGGGCGATGATCCAGTCGAACAGCATCGCGCGAAGCCGGCGCGAGAACCGCGCATAGCGCGGTGCGGGCATTGCGGACATATCAGCGTCAGACCCCATGCGGGATACCCGGTTACAACGCTGTTTGCAGCTTACCATAAGACGGCAGTAGCGGCCCAGAGGCTCACCAAGTCGTGAACCGGGGCGCGATCTGCGTTGCGAAAACCGTGGCGGCACGCAAGCGAACCGCAACGAAGTCGGGCGCGCGCAGGAAATAACCTGCGGGAAAATCCGCTTCCACCTGTTGGTGCGGTGTTCTAGGCTGACCAGCGCCCCCGGCAGAGTGTGCGACAGCGCGATGAAGACCACGACAGGGAAGAACGCTGGAAGCAACGTTGCCAAGCGGCCGCGCGCGGATTTTTCAAACCCCGCGGTCGATGCGGTTTTCGAGGCCTATCCAAAGCCGCTCAGAGCCAGATTGCTGGCGCTGCGTCGCCTGATCTTCGACACCGCAAGGACCACCAAAGGCGTCGGCGCGTTGCAGGAAACCCTGAAATGGGGCCAGCCGAGCTATCTCACGGCGCAGACCAAAAGCGGCAGCACGATCCGGATCGACCAGGTGAAATCCGCCGCCAACCAATACGCGCTGTATTTCCACTGCCAGACCGACCTGGTCGAGACCTTTCGCGAGCTGTACCCCAGCGAATTGAGCTATGGCGGCAACCGGAGCATCCTCTTGAACGCGCAGGACGAGATTCCGCAGGCGGCGCTGCGCCACTGCGTGGCGCTGGCGCTGACCTATCATCTCAACAAACGCAAACCCGCGCGTATGAAATAAAGAATGACGATCGTCAGGCGACGAGCGCGGCGCTTTTGCCCATGTCCGCGGTGATACCCGACTGCGCCGCCTTCAGCAGCCCGACGACCTCGGCGTTGGGCCGCGCCTTGCTGAACAGGAAGCCCTGTCCCTCGTGGCAGCCCTCGGCGCGCAGCCAGCTCAGCTCGGCTTCGGTCTCGACACCCTCGGCGGTGATGGTGACGCCCAGTCCGATACCGAGGCTGATGATCGAACGCACGATCGCCTGCGCGTCGCGATTGGCGGCAAGGTCGCGCACGAACGACTGGTCGATCTTGATCTTGTCGAAGGGAAAGCTTCGCAGATAACTCAGGCTGGAATAGCCGGTGCCGAAATCATCCATCGAAATGCGCACGCCGAGCGCCCGCAGCGCATGCAGGGTCGCCAGCACCTGGCTGCTCTTTTCCAAGAGCAAGGTCTCGGTGATTTCCAGCTCCAGCCGCCTGGCGGGCAGGCCGGATTGCTTCAGCGCGTCCATCACGATCGACAGCAGATTGCCGGTGCGAAACTGCAATGGCGACAGGTTGACCGCGACGCGAACATCTTCCGGCCAGAGTGCCGCATCGGCACAGGCACGGCGCAGCATCAGGCCGCCGAGCCCGTTGATCAGACCGGTTTCTTCGGCGACGGGGATGAATTCCGCCGGCGAAATCATGCCGCGTTCGGGATCCGGCCAGCGCACCAGCGCCTCGAAACCGGTGACGCGTCCGGTCGAAAGGTCGATCAGCGGCTGGTAATAGGGCCGCAGCACATCGTTCTGGATGGCATCGCGCAGATCGGATTCGATCTTGCGGCGGCTTTGGGCACGCGCGTCCATTCCGGCTTCGAAAAAGCTGAAGGTGCCGCGTGAATCGTTCTTGGCGCGCGACAGCGCCATATCGGCATTCTTGAGCAGCTTTTCGGATTCGTCGCCGTCGCCGGGCGCCATCGCGATGCCGATGCTGGCGCCGATCACGATGGAATGGCCATCAAACAGATAGGGATCGCCGATCGCCTCCAGCAGCCTTCTGGCGAGCAATACCGCATCTTCCGGGCGCGTCAGTCCGCTCTGGACGATCGCGAATTCGTCGGAGTTGAGACGGGCCAGCGTATCTACCTCGCGCAGCGTCGACCGCAGGCGCTTGGCAACCGCACGCAAGAGCTTGTCGCCGATGCCGTGGCCAAGCGTGTCGTTGACCGCCTTGAAATTGTCGAGGCCAAGCACCAGCACCGCAGCCTTGTCCGAACTGCGCCGTGTGTGCTGCAGAATCTCGTCCATGTTCTGACGCAGCAGATTGCGGTTCGGCAGGCCGGTCAAGCCGTCGTGCTGGGCCATAAAGGCAAGCCGCGCTTCAGCGCGCTTGCGCTCGGTGATGTCCATCAACGCCAGCAGCACCGCGGGCTGGTCGCCGTAAAGCAGGTGACGCGAATAGATCGCCAGATCGATCAGCGTACCGTCGGCACGCACATGCTTCCAGGTCCGCGCCGCCTGTTCGTCGCTGCTGCGCTCGCCGGCCCATGGCGGTTCGGATTCGAAAGCCTGGACGCTGCGGATGGTGAGCTTCTCGAATTCGGCGCGGCTATAGCCGTAATGCTCGACTGCGGCGCCATTGACGCCGAGGATGCGTTCGTCGTCCAGGGCGCAGACAATCATCGGAATGGGGTTGCTGTCGAACAGCAGCCGGAACGAGGCCTCGCGCTGCTTCAGCTCGGTGATGTCGACGCGCAGGCCGATGATGCCGCCGTCCTCGGTCAGCCGTTCTTCGATCAGAATGCAGCGGCCGTCGGCCAGGACCTGCTCATGGCGCTCGCCGGGCTGATAAAGCCTGGTGAGCCGTTCGGCGATCCATTGCTCTTCGCGGCCGATCGCTTCGGGATAGTCGCCGCGCGCGACACCGATGCGGATGGTGTCCTGCAGCCGCGCGCCGGGCTGGAACAGGTCCGAACTGCGGCTGTAGATCTCGGAATATTTCTTGTTCCAGAGAATATAGCGTCCATCGGCATCGAGAAACACGATGCCCTGCGGCAGGATGTCGATGGCCTCCCGCAACCGTTCGTGAGACTTTCGGGCTTCCGCGATCGCCGCCTCGGCTTCCGCACGCATGCGCGCGATTTCGCCGGTCTCGGCTGCAACAGGCCGGTTGCGATCCGGGCGTTTCGGACTACGCTTCGCCGGCCGCCCACCGCGCGCACCCGCTGCAGCCCCGTTTTTTTTGGTCTTCTTCGCCGGAACTCTCGGCATTGGCGCCCCACACTCGCATTCTGCAGGTACCGTTCTCCGATAAGTGTCTGAAAAAATGGTATCACTTGCCGCCGCCGCGTTCGATCGCCGGCCGGACCGATCAGGAATTTTCGGCGTTCCGCTGCCTGTTTATGAGGCGAATCCGCAAAAAAATAACGGAAAGATAGTCGGCTTGGATCGCGCGGCGCCTTGCGCATAGAAATTTGTCTACGCCCTGTTCACCCGCCCCGGCATTGCATTCGCATTGCGCGAAATTTCGTCAATGATTTATAGGGTTATCGAACCGTAAAGACCGCGGTCTGCCAGTCCCCGGAAGCCACAATTGGCAGCACAGACGCTGCGACAGAGAACGCGAGGGGCTAGTTCGATATCTCGATCCGCGTATTTCGCGGCCCCTGTTGCTGGACCAATGCGAACAGCGCCGCCGCATGCGACGGATGCAACCTGACACAGCCATGCGATGCGGGGCCGCCGAGACGCGCCAGGTCGTTGGTGCCGTGAATGGCAAAGCCGTAATAGAAGAAGATCGCGTGCGGCATCGGCGCGTTGTAATATTTCCGCGAGAAATAGTGCCGTGCCATCGATTGCGGATGGAATGTGCCGCTCGGCGTGCCATAGCCGTCGCGACCGGTCGAAACCGGCCAACTGTATCGCATCGTTCCATCGACGCTCACCGCCATGCGCTGGGATGATTTGTCGATCTGGACCACGACATCCGCGCGGGCCGGCGCCAGCGCCAATCCGAACAGGACCACAACGGCCGCAAAAGCTCGCCTGGCGAGCCGCCCGCCTGTCAGCCATTCCATGATGATGCCCCTGCCGTCCCTTTATAGCGACATGATGCTTTTTCAGCCGCGCGTTGTAAAGATCGGGACACCACAGGCCGACCGCATGCGAGAACGCCGCAGATCAAGCGATTGCGATGGGCGCCTCATTCCGATGGCACAATTCCGTGCTAGGCTTTCCGTGATATAGAGTGCGCCAATGAATCTCCGTCCGATTCTCACCCTCCTCTTGGCATCCGCCGCCATTGTCAGCGCCACCATCGCGCTGGCGCAGGACAAAGGCAGCGTCGATCCGAAACCGCTGCCGCCGCTGGCCAATCCCAACGATCCCAAACTGGGTGCCAAGGAATTGTTCGGCCGCAAGATCCTCCCCGCGGCGATGCCGACGCGCGTGGTCGGCTTCTATGCCCACGGCTGCATCGCGGGCGCGCAAGCTCTGCCGATCAATGGCGAGACCTGGCAGGTGATGCGGCTGTCGCGCAATCGCAACTGGGCGCATCCCGACATGGTCGCGCTGCTGGAGCGGTTATCGGCCAAGGTGCATAAGGATGCCGGCTGGCCGGGGATTTTGGTCGGCGACATGTCGCAGCCGCGCGGCGGTCCGATGTTCACCGGACACGCCAGCCATCAAGTGGGCCTCGACGCCGATATCTGGCTGACGCCGATGCCGAACCGGCAATTGTCGCGCAACGAGCGCGAGGAGATGTCCGCTGTTATGATGGTGCGTCCCGACCGGCTCGACATCGATCCGGCCGTGTGGACGCCGAACCATCTCACGGTGATCCGTGACGCCGCGCAGGAGCCGAGCGTGCAGCGCATCTTCGTCAACGCCGCGATCAAGAAAGCGCTGTGCCGGGAAGCCAAGGGCGACCGCAGCTGGCTCTCCAAGATACGGCCGATGTACGGCCATGATTATCATTTCCATGTCCGCATCAAATGCCCCGCCGGCGCCACCGAATGCGAGAACCAACCGCCTCCCTCGGAAGAAGAAGGCTGCAACGCCTCGGATCTCGCCTACTGGTTCCAGGATTCAATTATTCATCCCAAACCGGAGCCGGAGCCGTCGACGCCGCCACACGCAATGACAATGGCGGCTTTGCCGGCCGCCTGCCGCCAGGTTCTGGCCGCCCCGGATGCCAAGCCATAGCGGGCCAGGACGGCGTTTCATTTCGCCTGAAAATACGCTAACGTTCGGGCTCGCCGCGCCGTAAGCGCTGGCAAGGCTCCGAATCAGGGCTACTGATTCTATTATCCTCCCGATTTGCCGATGCAGGCCGTCGTCACGTACGGGAAGAACACTATGAAGGATTCACCATGCGCATCAGTGCACGCAATCAGATCAAGGGCACCGTCGTCGAAGTGAAGAAGGGCGCGACCACGTCACATGTCCGCGTCGATATCGGCAACGGCCAGATCATCACCTCCTCGATCACCAACGAGGCGGTCGATGAATTGGGCATCAAGGCCAAGGGCCATGTCACCGTGGTGGTGAAGGCCTCCGACGTCATGATTGGGGTGGACTAACATGCGCGCACCGCTTCTCATTGCTTTTGTATTGCTCGGAGCGGTGCCCGCTTGGTCGGCGGAAGAACCGAGCGGCTGCGACAAGTTCAAATGGAACATCGATCACGAGCGCGCGGCACTCACCGCGCCGGATCGCATGAAGCTGGTCTCGGGCGGCGAACTCACGGCATTGCCGTCCACCGGAATGACGCTGGATTTGAGCCCGCCAGCCGAGGCCAAGCTGCCCACCCCGCCGGAGCGCGCCCCGAAGGAAGGTACCTTCGCCGGCTTTACCAGCTTCAAGAATCCGCCCAAGGCCGGCATCTATACCGTGAGCCTGTCGGCCGGCGCCTGGGTCGATGTGGTGCAGGACGGACACCCCCTGAAGCCAAAGGCGTTCAGCGGCGCGACCGATTGCGATGGCATCCGCAAGACCATGAAATACGAGATTTCGGCAAGCCCGTTCGTCCTGCAGGTCAGCGGCACCAAAGAGAATTCGATATCGATCGCGATCCTGCCGTCCGAATAGACCCGCGCCTCTCCCGTCTGCAGGCTTTACCCGGACCGTCGGCCTGCTATTGTTTTCAGGCGATATCCCCGGATTGACCGTAAGTCGCCGGGACCAGCGGAACGGCGCTTCTGCCTGTCGCCCAGTTCACAATGCCCGACTTGCGCGCGGATAGCGCCGCGAGCCGGCGCGGAGCGCTTTCAATGCATCGTCTTTATCCGAGCCGTCTTGCGGGACTTGTCGCAGCTTTCAAGATTCTGGCCTTCGCGATCCTGTGTGGATCGGCCTTGTCGCCTGCTTTGGCGCAGGACAAGAGCCTGACCGTGTTTGCCGCGGCTTCCATGAAGAACGCGCTCGACGATGTCGATGCCGCCTATACCGCAAAGACGGGCGTCAAGATCGTCGCGAGCTATGCCGCCAGCTCAGCACTCGCAAAGCAGATCGAACAGGGGGCGCCGGCGGATATTTTCGTGTCCGCCGATACCGACTGGATGGATTATGCCACGAGCAAAAAAGCCATCGATGAGCCGACGCGGGTCAACCTGCTCGGCAACAGCATCGTCCTGATCGCGCCGAAGGATTCAGGTATCGACCATGTCACCATCGGTCAGGGCTTCGATCTTTCGAAACTGGCCGGCACCGGCAAGATCGCCACCGGCGATGTCAACGCGGTGCCGGTCGGCAAATACGCCAAGGCAGCACTGGAAAAGCTTGGCGCATGGGAGGCCGCAGCGCCGAAATTCGCGATGGCCGAGAGCGTGCGCGCGGCGCTGACACTGGTGGCGCGCCAGGAAGCGCCGCTCGGGATCGTCTATTCCACCGACGCCAAGGTCGAGCCTGGCGTGAAGATCGTCGGCACTTTTCCGGCGGATTCGCATCCGCCGATCATCTATCCGGTGGCCGCGACCACGACCGCAAAGACGGAAGCCGCCTCCTATCTCGCCTTCCTGCGCTCCCAGGCGGCCAAGGCCATTTTCGAGAAATACGGGTTCTCGTTTCTCGTCAGTCCAACGACGTAAGATCGCGTGTTCGACATCTCGCCAACGGAATGGACTGCGATCCAGCTTTCGCTGCGGGTCGCCACGGTTGCGACGCTGGTGGCGACGCCGCTGGGGATCGCTGTGGCCTGGCTGCTGGCGCGGCGCGAATTCTGGGGCAAGTCGGTCGCCGACGCGGTCATTCATCTGCCGCTGGTGCTGCCGCCGGTCGTCACCGGTTATCTGCTGCTGCTGACCTTCGGCAGGCGCGGCCTGGTCGGCGCCTGGCTCGCCGACCATCTCGGGATCGTGTTCGCATTTCGCTGGACCGGCGCCGCGCTGGCCTGCGGCATCATGTCGTTTCCGTTGCTGGTGCGGCCGATCCGGCTGTCGATCGAGGCCGTGGATCAAAGGCTGGAGCAGGCGGCAGGAACATTGGGGGCAACGCCGTGGCGGGTATTCCTGACCGTCACGCTGCCGCTGGCGCTGCCGGGCGTGGTCGGCGGGATGGTGCTCGGTTTCGCCAAGGCGATCGGCGAATTCGGCGCCACGATTACGTTTGTTTCGAATATTCCCGGCGAGACCCAGACCATTTCGTCGGCGATCTATTCGCTGATCCAGACGCCTGACGGCGATACCGCGGCGCTGCGGCTGGTGGTGGTTTCGATCCTGATCGCGATGGCGGCGCTGATTGCTTCGGAGTGGTTCGCGCGCCGCGCCACCCAACGCCTGCATGGGAACTGATCATGCTGCAGGTCGACGTCTCAAAACAGCTCGGCGAATTTTCGATTGAGGCGTCCTTTGCCAGTGAAGGTCGCGTCACCGGACTGTTCGGCGCCTCGGGCGCCGGCAAGACCTCGCTGATCAACATCATCGCCGGATTGCTGCGGCCCGATCGCGGCATCATCACCCTTGACGGCGATACGCTGGACGATAGCGCCGCGCATACCCATATCCCGGTGCATCGCCGCCGGATCGGCTATGTATTCCAGGATGCGCGGCTGTTTCCGCATCTCGATGTGCGGCAAAATCTCGACTACGGGCGGCGCATGAACCACCTGGCCGAGGATCCCGCCGCGCGCAAGCGCGTCATCGATCTCCTGGATATCGGCAACCTGATGGATCGCCGTCCCGGCCGCCTGTCCGGCGGCGAGCGCCATCGCGTGGCGCTCGGACGCGCGCTGCTATCGCAGCCGCGATTACTGCTGCTGGACGAGCCGCTGGGGTCGCTGGACGAGGGGCGCAAGGAGGAGATCCTGCCCTATCTCGTGCGCCTGCGCGACGAGGCCGGCATCCCGATGGTCTATGTCAGCCACGACGCCACCGAAATGCGCCAGCTCGCAACCCAGGTCGTGATGCTGCGGCGTGGCCGCGTGGCGGCGTTCGGCGGAACCGAAGTATTGCCGACGGCGCTTTCTCCAGCTTGATATTTACTATTTATCCAGCGAGATCGGAAAGCGACGCCTCGGCGCGGCGCTCGAAGATGACCGCGCCCTGGCGCGTGGCGATGTCGCGGGCGGTTGCGAAAGCCGAGCGCGCCTGATCCTTGTTGTCACGGCTGAGCGCCAGCAGACACGCGCCGCGCAGGCGATAGATTTCCGGCAGATAAAACCCGACGCCGGGTTCGTCGATCCCCGCAATGGCGCGATCGAGATGGGCCAGACCGTCCGCCGGCCGGCCGGCGGACAGCAGGACTTCGGCGGCGAGGCCGAGATAATATTGGGGGAGCGGGCCGACGGCGGTGGCGTTGCCGATTTCGGCATCGATCCGCCGCACCGCGTCCGCGACGCCTGAACCGACCCCATTAGCCCAGCAGGTCACCACGAGGCTGCTCGCGCGCCACGGCGACAGACCGAATTTTTCCGCCAGTCCCAGCGCACGATGCGCCGCCGTGAATGCGGCGTCGCGATCGCCTCTCAATTGGTGACCGATGCTGCCATTGTGCAGCGAATGCGCGAGGCTGTTGGGATGATCCAGCCTTTCTGCGAGGGCCAGGGATTGCGCGAGGCTTTGTGTGGCCTTTTGCCCGTCGCCCGACAGCTGAAAGGTGATGCCGCATTGCGAGTGCGCGCAAACGCCGGGATCGTGACCGCCGAACTGGTGACCGAGATGGCGGTGGCGGTCGATATCATAGAGTTCGAAACCGTTGCGGCAGCCCTCCAGCGCGTCCAGGACATCGCCGCGAAAAAACGCCGTCGACCACTGGCAATGATACGCTTCGAGCAACTGCTCGTCATCGCCCGAGCGCTGCGCAAGCGTCACAAGTTCACTGGCGCGGTCGCGCGCCAGTGCGGTCTTGCGCCTGAGATTGGCGTTGATCCACAGCCCCCATTTGGCTTGAAATAACCTGGTGCTGTCACCCAGTTGCTCGCCGATTTCGTTGGCCCTTGTGTAGGCTTCCTCCACTTCCACGCTCTGCAGGCCACGCCAGACGATCAACGCCGAACCCAGCTTGAGCTGGAAATCCAGCAGACGGCGCATCCCATCTTGCGTTGGCAGTGCTTCGGCCAGTTTAAGTCCCGCCGAGAAATGCGCGATCGCCTCCGGATAGGCCGAACGGTTCATGGCCTGGTCACCGGCGCGCATGCGATAATCGCAGGCCGGGGCCGGCAAACCGGCCTCACCGAAATGATAGGCCAGCAGGTCCGGTTCGCTCGCGGCGATTTCGACGAAATGTTTCTCAAGCGCATGGGCGATGCGTTCGTGCCATTCGCGCCGGCGCGCCAGCAGCAGGCTCTCATAGGCGACGTCACGTACCAGCGCATGCTTGAAGCTGAAGCTGCGTTCCTGGCCGCGCTCCTCGGGAAAGACAATTCCCGCCGCCACCAGCTTCGCCAGCGTCGCCTCAAGTTCGGTGGCGCCCTTGAAGGCTCCCTTGGAGGCAACCGCATCGAGCAGCGCAAAACTGAACTGCCGGCCGATGACGGCGGCGATCTGGGCCACTTCGCGCGCCTGGCCGAGGCGGTCGAGGCGGGCCATCAGCGAATCCTTCAGCGTCGCCGGCACCGCGCTGTCCTCGCCCGCCGATTCCATCACGCTCTTGGTCAGTTCCTCGACGAACAGCGGAACGCCATCGGTCTTGGCGACGATGGTGGCGACCGTTTCCACCGACAGGCCGTGCGCGGCGGCGACACCGGCGACCAGTTGCGCGCATTCCTGACGGCCGAGACGGCCGAGCGTCACAAGCGTCGCCTGGGGCCGCGCTTGCCAGGGCGGGGCGAAATCCGGCCGCGCCGTCACCAGGGCCAGCGATCGCGCCCGGCCGATGCTGTCGGTCAGCCGCATCATCATTTCGAGCGTGGTGGCATCGATCCAATGCGCGTCTTCCAGAACGATCAGCACCGGATCGTTGTCGCCCAGACGCAGAAACTCGTCGACGATGAGAGCCAGGGTCGACGCCTTGCGTTGCGCCGGCGTCTGCGGCGACGGTTCCGCCACTGTCAGGGGGATCGACAAAAGTTCAGCCAATAGCGGAATCGCGGTCGGGTCTGAGGCCGCCCGCTGCGCGAACAGGGCGCTGAGTTTCTCGATCCGGACGCCTGGCGTATCGGCGACGGTGAAGTGCGCGGCGCGACCGAGATACTGGATCACAGGATAAAGCGCGCTGTCGCTGTGATGCGGTGAACATTGCAGATTGATGCGTGCATGCGGCTCGCCGGCCAGCGCTTCCTGCAGCGCCTCGATCGAACGCGATTTTCCAATTCCGGCTTCGCCGATCACCGTCACGATCTGGCCCTCGCCTTGCCGCGCCAGATGCCAGCGTTCGAGCATCAACCCCATTTCGTGGGCGCGGCCGATCTGCGGCAGACTCCCACCGGCACGGATCGCCGAAAAACGACTTTCGACCGACGCTTCACATCGCACCCGCCAGGCCGGCACCGGGCGGGCGAAGCCTTTCAATTGGTGTCCCCCGGTGTGTTCGAGCTCAAACATGCCGCGCAACAGGTTCTGCGTGGTCTCGCTGACGAGGATGGTGTCCGGCCCGGCCAGCGCCTGCAGCCGCGCCGCGAGATTGGGCGTTTCACCAACGATGGTCCGCTCCTGCGCGATACCGGTTCCGATGATTTCGCCGACCACGACAAGGCCGGTGGCGATGCCGATCCGTGCCTGCACCCGCGACTGGTCCGGCAACTCGATATCGCCGACTTCCGCCAGGATGCCGAGCGCCGCCCGAACGGCGCGTTCCGCCGCATCTTCATACGCGCGCGGAAAGCCGAAATAGGCCAGAACGCCGTCGCCCATGAACTTGGCGACGAAGCCGCCATATCGTCCGATCGCGCCGGCGGCGGCGTCCTGGTAGCGCCGGATCAAACCCCCGAGCAGTTCGGGATCTACCTTGGCCGACAGCGCCGTGGAGCCGACCATATCGGCGAATAACACCGTGACCTGACGACGCTCGGCATCGCCCGAACCGGTGTAGTCAGCCGGTTTCGATTGAGCAACCTCGGCGCCACGTTCAGCGATCGCCTTCAGCAGCCGGCGCCGGTTCCCCAGCGACAGGCCGAGCTGTTCGAGATCGCGTTCGCTCAGTTCCGGCAGGATATCGAGGTCGATGTCGTTCGCCTCGAACGCGTCGGCATATTGCTCGAACCCGTTGCTGCGCAACCAGTCGCGAAGTTCGCTCATGCCATCGGTTCCCAACCATACTCGCACTATCCAGATTGGTACATTTGCGCAAATCCTCGCAGCCGGCAAATTGGCGCGAATCGCTGCTTGCTAAGCCAGGCGACGCGCTTCAGCCGGTCTTAGCAGGGCTTCGATGGCGCTTGCAGCATTCGAAGCGCCATTGACACCAGCCAGGGCGTTTGCGCGGGTCTCGGCGTTCCGTCGGTAGAACGGTTCGGACAAGACCTCTTGTGCTGCCGATTTCATCGCCGCGGTATCGGCATCTCCGGGCAGCGCGCGACCAACTTTCCATTCCTGGACGGCGGCAGCGACGAACGGCTGGTCTCCCGCAAGACCAGGAATGATCACCATGGGAACCCCATTTCGCAGCGCGCGCATCGCCGTACCATGGCCGCCATGCGTCACGACCAACGCGGCCCGTTTCATGATCGGATCGTGAGCCGCGTAATTCAGAACGACGGCATTTGCCGGAGCCACCAGTTCATCCGGGCCAACAATTCCACCGGTTGTCGCGACAACATGAACCGGGAGCTCGCTGAGGGCATCGAGCGCGCGCTGCAGCTTGTCTACCATGCGTTGTTCGAAACCGGTGCTGAAACTTACCAGAACGAGCGGCGTCCGGTCGCTTGCGGCCCAGGGCAACTCCGCAGCAACCGCCACTCTCTCGTCCTCGAGCACAGGACCGACGTGCCGCACCATCTCCCAGCCGGGAACGGGCTCCGTGTCGAACTCCGCAAGCGTCGTTACGATGATCCTATCCCGCGTTCGCCAGAGATCGTCGAGCGCAGGTAGACCCTCGAACCCCGCCTGCTGACGCATCTTGTCCAGCCTGGCAATCATGCCACGCCACATCTCCAGTTGCCGAAAAATGAAGGTGTGGCAGACCATCGCGGACGGGCAGCCAAACCCTGGCGCTTCCGAGAGCGCGGCTGGAAACATCGCATCAATCAGGATGAGATCAGCTCGCTCCGATGCGACCACCGACCGAACCTGAGCGACCACTGCAGGGGAGGTCAGATAGCAGGACATCCGGGTCAGGAAAGTACCCTGCGGATAGAGATCCACCTGGGTATACGCCTGCGTCAATTCGATCGCGCGGAAGCCGGCTTCCTCGACCCGCGGAACCATCTCCGGGCGCCCCGCGAAGGCAACTGCGTGTCCCCGCTCTGTCAAGACTCGGGCAATACCCAGGCTAGGAGGCAGGTTGCCGCCGCCCGACCAGTTGAGCCAAAGGATCTTTGCCATCCGCTACCTCCGCATTTGAAGCGCCATTGATCAATCGACGCATAATCGCCTCTGCGGCAGGTCGACCGAGGGCTTGGTCACGGCGCAGCAGTTTCCAAACGTAGACATCGGTTGCCACGTCGAGGATGTTCAAGAGCTGCGCACGCCCGCCACCGTTCTGCAACTTGAGCAGCGGGGCAAAGACCGACTTCACCCAGTCGCGATGATTTTCGCGACCCTGCTGCAAAATGGGTTGGAGGGACGGACGGCGGCGCTCGTCGTTGAGATACTGGATGACGAGGTCACCCATGGTTTCGTAGACATCGAAGATGGCTGTCACCGCGGCGGCCACATCGCCCGGCGGCGTCGGCTTCAGTGACATTCCGCGGGCCGCCAGCTCACCCAGAGCCGCATAGATCAGCTGGTCCTTGCTGCCGAAGACGCGCAATACAGTTTGCACGGTGGTTTCCGATAGCGCGGCGACCTCATCAAGGGTGAAGTCCTCTATCGAGCGTCCGGTATAAAGCTCCATGGCGGCCGTTAATATTCGTGCCCTGGTCGCTTCGGCCTTTGCCGCGCGTGCCGTCATGACATAAGGCCGCTTGATCCTCTTCATATTAATTATACTAACGCCAATATAATTTGGAGTCAATGATACTAACATGAAATTTTTCGAGGCGTCTCGCCGATAGCCGGGCGGACATTTTCAGAAGTGACGGCGCCCCGCCCTGCGCACCGGCCTAGATTCCCGCAACCGACGACCACATCTTCGACAGCCCGGCCTTGAGTGCCGCCATTCGCGTCAACGGGACTGTTTCCTCCTGCTCTTCGGGCAGCCGAAGGCCGACCACATTGACCCTTCCGCCACTGAGGCTGCGCGCCACCAGATCGATGGTATCGAGCGTCAGCGTTGCGCCTTCCTTGGGCGCATGATCGAGATGAATATCGAAATAATCGGACAGCGTCAGCCTGGTCTGGTCTTCACCCACCGCCACGCCATAGATCTCGGCCAATTCGCCCAGCGTGTGCTCGCCGGACACCATGAAGTCGCCGAGCAGATGCGGATCGGGCGCCGAACTCGGCAGCATGTCGACAAAGAACCGGTCCAGCGCTTCGGCTTTCTCCGGCGGCGCCAGCAGGTAGATATAATCGCCGGCGAGGATGGGATCGGCCTCGGCGGGCGAGAGAATACGCTGGTCGCGGATCACCAGCGTCGGCTTCGACCAGGACGGAACGAGGCCGCGCCGGAAATACAGGCTTTTTGGCCGGACCGAATAGCCGACCAGTTGCTGCTCAAGCTGGCCCGGCAGATCAAGTTCGACCCGCCGCGGCGCGCGATCCGCCCGCGGCAACGCCACATGGAGCCGCCGGGCGGCGGCGGCCAGCGTCCAGCCCTGCAGCAACAGCGAGATGATGACGACGACAAAGGCGACGTCGAAATAGAGATACGCTTTCGACAGGCCTACCAGCATCGGGATCGACGCCAGGAAGATCGCGACCGCGCCGCGCAGGCCGGTCCAGGCGATGAAGGTTTTCTCCCGCCAGTTGAACCGAAACGGCGCCAGGCAAAGAAACACCGCCAGCGGCCGCGCCACCAGCATCAGCACCAGCGCCACCAGCACGGCCGGGATAATGCTGACCACGAGCCGCTGCGGCGATACCAGCAGGCCGAGCATGACGAACATCACGATCTGCGCCAGCCAGGTCGCGGCGTCAAGAAACGTCACCACCGAATTATGCGCGCGGGTCGGCCGGTTGCCGACGATGATGCCGGCCAGATAGACCGAGAGAAATCCCGAGGCATGCCCGATCTGCGCCGCGCCAAAAATCACCAGCGCCGCGGTGGTGACAAAGGGCGCGTGCAGGCCCTGCGGCAGCGCCACCCGGTTCAGCGCCAGTACCACCAGACGGCCGCCGATGAAGCCGACGATGCTGCCGAGCACGGCTTCGCGGCCAAGTTCCAGCGCCACATGGAGGGCCGAGCTTTGGCCGACCGAAATCAGCTCGACCAGCATCAGCGTGAGAAACACCGCGAACGGATCGTTGGTGCCGGATTCCGCTTCCAGCGTCGCGCCGACGCGGGGGCGCAACCGCAGGCCCTGTGCATGCACCAGCAGAAACACCGCCGCGGCATCGGTGGACGCGACCACGGCGCCCACCAGCAACGCTTCGGTCCAGTTCAGGTCGAGCGCATATTTGGCGACCGGCGCGGTGATCAGCGCCGTCAGCAGCACGCCGGCCGTCGCCAGCACCATCGAGGGCGCCAGCACCGCGCGGATGGCCTGAAACCGGGTGCGCAGGCCGCCATCGAACAGGATCAGCGCCAGTGCCACCGATCCCACCAGATAGGTGGTGCGCACATCGTCGAACCGCACATGTCCGGGGCCGGCATCGCCGGCCAGCATGCCGATCAGCAGAAACACCAGCAGCAACGGCGCGCCGAAGCGCAGCGCAAGCAGGCTCGACAGAATGCCGGCCATCACCAGAACCGCGCCGAGAAGAATAGCTATGCTGACCGAGTCGAGAGAAGCCATGAAGCTCCGCAAGTAGTTGCGGTGATCTGTGCACGGATCCTTGCACAAATCCTTGCAATTGCATCCTTATCGTCGCCACAGTTGGACGCCAACCCATTTTCTATTGCCAGCGACAATGTGGCTGATTTACCGGCTGAACTCACCTCAAAGACCGGGCGTATCGATGGCCTTGGCGCCGCGGTTATGAGAATCTGCCGGCGTATCGAATCAAAGCTTGCCCTGATGATTCGTCCTGAGATGAGATTTTGACGATGGACATGTCTGACGTCACCGATTTCCTGCACGCCACGGCACGTTCGGTCGGTGCCGAGGTCACATCGACCTGGTTCTATTTCCAGCTTGGGCTGATCCTGGCCGCCACCGGCATAGCCTTCGCCAGCGGCGCGGCGATTCGCTCGCGGATCGATATGACGTCGCTGGCGATGGGCTGGCCGGCGCCGCTGCGGCTGCTGGTGCGGGTACTGGCCGGCAACGCGCCGACGGCGGTGTTCGCGGTGCAGATGATCCTGGCGCGCGTGGTGATGCGGGTGTCGACCTGGCCCAGCCGCAGCTATCTGCTAGCGGTCGGCGCCAAGCTGGCCCTCGCCTGGCTGATCATCCGCGTTGTGACATCGGTCATTCGCAACCCGTTTATCGTCCGCCTGGTGTCGCTGTCGGCCTGGCTGGTGGCAGCCTTGAGCATCATCGGCCAGCTCGATCCGACCATCGATGCGCTCGACTCGGTCGCGATCGTGCTGGGAGGATTGCGGCTGACGCCGTTGCTGCTGATCAAGCTCGGCGTGCTGCTGGTGGTGGCGCTGTGGCTGTCCAACATCGCCAGCAATTTCGCGGAAAGCCGGATCACGCGCTCGAGCGACCTGACTCCATCGATCCAGGTGCTGCTGGTCAAGATGATCCGGCTGGCGCTGATGATATTCGCCGTCGCGATGGTGATGGGCGCGGTCGGCATCAACCTCTCGGCGCTGGCGATCTTTTCCGGGGCGGCCGGTGTCGGCATCGGCTTCGGCTTGCAGAAGATCGTCGCCAATTTCATCAGCGGCATCATTCTGCTGGCGGACAAGTCGGTGAAGCCCGGCGATCTCGTCACCATCGGCGACAGTTCGGGCCGCATCAGCGCGATGAAAACCCGCTATATTTCAGTCGCCGCCGGCGACGGCCGCGAATTCCTGATTCCGAACGAGGATCTGGTGACGCAGAAGGTCACCAACTGGACCTACACCGACAAGAACACGCTGGTGAAGGTCAATTTCGGCACCAATTACGAGGCCGATCCGCGACTGGTCTGCAGACTGGCGATCGAGATCGCCGCGGCGGCGCCGCGCGCTTTGAAGGACAAGCCGCCGAACTGCATCCTGGTCGAATTCACCGAGGCCGGGATGCGGTTTTCCCTGACCTTCTGGATTTCCGATCCCGACGGCATGGATAATGTGAAGAGCGACGTGATGCTGTCGCTGTGGGAGACGTTCAAACGCGAGGGGATCCGGGTGCCCTATCCGGTGCGCGAAATCCGCATCCGCGGCGGCGCGCTGCCGGTCGAAACCACGGTGGAGGTTTCAAACTGACGGCGGATTGGTTTCGCCGCCGGCCTACCCCCGGCCATCCCTGCGGTTCCGGCGTCCCAGGCTTGGCTTGCACTCACAGCGCCAATCATTAAATTAGGCCCTCAAATCACCCTTTCCCGCAAAGATACGTCCCCATGAGCTACATCGAAGCCTCCGATACCTCCTTGCGCAAAACCGGGCAGATCAAGCTGCACGGGCCCGGCGGATTCGCAGGCATGCGCAAGGCCGGCGCGCTGGTGGCCAAATGCCTTGATGAGCTCACCGACATCGTGAAGCCGGGCGTGCCGACCTCTGACATCGACGACTTCGTCCGCGACTTCGCCTTCCGGCACGGCGCCTATCCCGCCACCCTGATGTATCGCGGCTACCGCTATTCGACCTGCACCTCGATCAACCACGTGGTCTGCCACGGCATGCCGGGGGACCGGGTGTTGAAGGACGGCGACATCGTCAATGTCGACGTGACCTTCATCGTCGAAGGCTGGTATGGCGATTCCAGCCGGATGTATGCGATCGGCCCGATCGCCCGCAAGGCCGAGCGGCTGATCGAGGTCACCTATGAAGCCATGATGCGCGGCATCGCCGCGGTGAAGCCCGGCGCCACCACCGGCGATATCGGCCATGCGATCCAGAGTTTCGTCGAGCCGCAGGGCATGAGCGTGGTGCGCGATTTCTGCGGACATGGGCTCGGCCGCATGTTCCACGACGAGCCGAACATCATCCATGTCGGCCGGCCCGGCGAAGGCGTGGTGCTGAAGCCCGGCATGTTCTTCACCATCGAGCCGATGATCAATCTCGGCAAGCCGCATGTGAAGATCCTGTCCGACGGCTGGACCGCGGTGACGCGGGACCGCTCGCTGTCGGCGCAGTTCGAACATTCGGTCGGCGTCACCGCCAACGGCGTCGAAATCTTCACGCTGTCGCAACGCCACGCCGAGAAGGCGCCTGCCGTCTAAACCAATCGCGTTGCCCTACGCCGACTGAGGCTGGGACCCGCGGATCCTGCGCAACGCATCTTGCGCCCGTGCGCCGATCGCCATCGCGACAACGAAGCCGAACACCTTGGGCGACAGCCCCGCCAGGTTGGCCAGCGCGGGACCGGGGCAGAGGCCGACCAGTCCCCAGCCGATGCCGAACAGCACGGCACCGCCGATCAGCGACCGGTCGATGGTGCGGCGGCTGGGCCAGTCGAGCGTCACGCCAAGGATCGAGGTGTCGCGGCCGCGCAGAAGAGCGAACCCCGGCGCCACCACCACGAGCGCGCCGGCCATCACGATCGCGAGCGTGGGGTCCCAATGTCCGAACACGTCGAAAAAGCCCAGCACCTTGCTGGGCTGCGTCATACCGGAAATCACCAGCCCGAGGCCGAACACCAGGCCGGAGCCCAGCGCGGCAATGATCATTGCCATCACTGGCCTCCCAGCACATGACGCGACACCGCCACGACAACAGCGGCGGTGACCATGAAGGTGGCGGTCGCGGCCAGCGATCGCGGCGACAGGCGCGCGATGCCGCAGACACCGTGTCCCGAGGTACAGCCGCTGCCGAGCCGGGTACCGAATCCGACCAATAGGCCGCCGGCAATGACAACGGCCCACGCCGGCATGTCCGGCGCCGGCACCGCCCGTCCGGTTACCGCGACCACGAGTGGCGCGGCAATGAGCCCGACGATGAAGGCGATGCGCCAGCCCCTGCCGGTCTGGTGTGGCTCCAATGCGTCGGCAAAGATGCCGCTGATGCCGGCGATACGGCCGCTCAACAGCATCAGCAACAGCGCGCCTGCTCCGATCAGCAAGCCGCCCAACGCCGCGGAAACGGGGTCAAAGGATGTCATGTCGATTGTCCTTATGTCGGGGCGCGCTCGGGATATTAAGGCGGATTTCGCCGCCGGGACAATGTTGCCGGACTGAAAAAGCTTGCGCGTTTGCGCCGTCAGGTGGTGGCCATCCATCGTGCGCGCAGGCCCCGCGAGAGCCAACGCTTCGGACTGGATATAAATTTTAAAATCGATCATATACATAGATTAAATGCCCCTCGAGGCACGACCCGCGAGGTCCTGCTTTTTCACGTCCGGAATCCAATCCCGATATGCTCACCGCCAAAGGCAAATATGGTCTCAAGGCGGTGGCGCATCTGGCGGGGCTGAAACCGGAGGCGATGGCGCAGGCCGCTGATATTTCCGAGACCAACAACATCCCGAAGAAATTTCTCGACGCCATCCTCGGCGAATTGCGCAACGCCGGCGTGGTTTACAGCCGCAAGGGTCCCGGTGGGGGCTACCGGCTGGCGCGGCCGGCGGCCGAGATCAAACTCGGCCAGGTGGTCCGCGCGCTCGATGGCCCGATCGCTCCGATCGCCTGCGCGCGACGAACCTCCTACCAGCCCTGCCATGATTGCGACGACGTCAAACGCTGCAAGGTGCGCCTCGCGATGACCAAGGTGCGCGATGCGATGTCCGATGTCCTCGACTTGACCACGGTCGCCGACATGCTGCTGCTCGGCGATGCGAAGAAGACGAAGGCGAGGCGCGCGACGGCAGTTCGGTAGGCTGTTGCCAGCCGTTCGTCCTGCCGAGGTCGCTCGCTGGCGACCCCGCGCCGAAAAGCCGCCTACGCCGACACTTCCCGGTTGCAAAACCTGACCGGCGCGGCATGGTTGAGCCGATGCCCGCCAAGACCAGCGATACCCCGGATCAATCCCCCGAAACGCCGCATTATCACGGCCATCGGATGCGGCTGCGCGACCGCTTTCGCGGCGCCGGCGCCGACGCCCTGAGCGACTATGAATTACTCGAGATGGTGCTGTTTCGCGCGCTGCCGCGCGGCGACGTCAAGCCGCTGGCCAAATCCCTGATCAGGAAATTCGGTTCGTTCGCGGAAGTCATCCACGCCCCGGCGACGCGGCTGCGCGAGGTTGACGGCGTCGGCGAAGCGACGATCACCGAATTCAAGCTGATCGCCGCGGCAGCAAGCCGGATCGCCAAGGGCCAGTTGCAGGCGCGCACCCTGCTGTCGTCCTGGAATGACGTGATCGACTATTGCCGCACCAGCATGGCGTTCGCCGACAGGGAGCAGTTTCGCATCCTGTTTCTCGACAAGCGCAACCAGCTGATATCGGACGAGGTGCAGCAGACCGGCACCGTGGACCACACCCCGGTCTATCCGCGCGAGGTGATCAAGCGGGCGCTGGAATTATC